>JAPLNJ010000464.1 GCA_026692885.1 Planctomycetota bacterium
GCCCCTGGGGCACCCCTGATCATGATCGATAGGTTTTCGCCCCGTAGGGGCAGCCACAAATCAGCCCAGCAGAGCGGAGCGGCGTAGCCGCGTAGCGCCGCCCTGGGTTATGAGAGGATTGAGAAGACCAGCCCTGAAGGGGCGAAACAAGCCTTGGCCGCATCGGACGAACGATGCGTGCGGGGATGAACCGATTTGTTTCGCCCTTTCAGGGCTACCGTGCTGAATCGAACCCGTACCCAGGGCGTCGCTCTGCGGCTGTCGCCGCGACGCTCTGCCCTGGGCTGATTTGTTTTGGCCCGTTCGGGCCGGAAGAGTAGTGGATAACGCCGGCCTCCACCGGGAAGCCTTCCCCAGCCCCAATCGCGGAATAGAAACGGGATCAAATCAATTGGTCTTGACGGGCACAGACTGAACACCCCACGTCTGACCCCTTGTCTCACGCCCTGTCCAGGCTGAATCGTTAAGTCCCATTCTTCACGCGCAAGGGCCGAAATACCGCTTGGTGCTAGCTGCCTCGCGAATGTGTCTTGCTCGAAACAACCGACCCTTGGTACACTCCGCACCCCTGGGAGACAGCTCCCGGATCCCCGTTCCCTGCTAGCATGGACGCGCTAGCGGAGTCTGTTCTGCGACACGGAGATGGCTCGTGCTGGCCCGTTGGTCCATTCGCAACAAACTGCTGTTCGGCGTCGCCATGCTCTTCTTGATCGTGGCGATCTTGGCGTTTAGCAGCTTTCGCGGCGGGTATGCCTATCGGCACCTGGCGCGCAGCATCAGCTACCGCCGCGCCGCGGAACTCCAGGCGGCCTCCGAACTCTCCTGGAACGTCGGCGAATTGCGTTCGATCGTCAGCCGGGTGCGGCGCCAAGCCGACTTTCCCGACTGCGTCGGCCGCGGGCCGCTCGACAGCCAGAGTCTGCGTGAGGATTTCCGCCGCCGTTTCCTGACCATCAAGGGCACGCTCCGCGGGTACCAGGCCCAACTGGAAGAGTATGAACGCATGCACGCCGACGATCCGGACAGCGGCAATCGTCAGCCCGAGTGGCAGACGATCGGCGAGATCGAGCGGGCGCTGGAGAAGATCAAGAAGCTGAACGACGACAACGATTGGGTCTTCAACGAAGTCAAGGTCGAAGATCTGGACACGGCGCTGGCCGACCTGCACACCGTGGCCTTGAAGCTGCCGTTTCACCTGCAGCAGCGTATGCACCAGTTCGTCAACGAGGTCCGCGGCCAGTACCGGATTTGGATCGGGCTGGCGTGGCTGTCCAGTTCGCTGGCAGCCGTCATGATTCTGATCCTGCTGCAGTTCTTGTGGCGTTCCCTATTCCAACCGCTGCGTAGGCTGATTTACGGCTCGCGGCGGGTCGCCCGCGACGGCGATTTCAACCACCGTATTCAAGTGGATACGCACGATGAGGTGGCGGAACTGGCCGGCGCGATGAACGCCATGACGGACCGCTTTCAGAAGATTCGTGACGATCTGGATCGGCAGATCAAGGAACGCGACCGCGAGGTGCAGGAACGTACCAAGCAGATTGTCCGCAGCGAACAACTGGCCAGCGTCGGATTCCTGGCGGCCGGTGTGGCTCACGAAATCAACAATCCCCTGGCCGCCATCGCTTGGTGTGCCGAATCGCTGGAGTCGCGCCTGCATGACATCATTCAGGAGGACGATGCCCGTCCGGACGAGGAACACAACGCGGAGATCGGCGTGCTACGGAACTATCTTCGCAAGATTCAAGACGAGGCGTTTCGCTGCAAAGGCATTACGGAGCGACTGCTGGACTATTCGCGGTTGGGCGACATGGAACGCGTCGCCACGGACCTGCGCGAATTGGTCCAAGGTGTGATCGAGATGGTCCGTCACTTGGGCCGTTATCGCCAGAAGGAGATCCGCTTCCAATGTCAGCAACCCGTGCTGGCCCGGGTCGGCCCGCAAGAGATTAAGCAGGTGGTCCTGAACCTGATCACCAATGCCCTCGACAGCCTCGACCCCGAAGGGATCGTCACGATTCAATTGGGCGTCCAGGACGGCCAAGCGGAACTGGTGGTGACGGACAATGGGTGCGGCATGACCGACGAGGTCGTGCAACATCTGTTCGAACCGTTCTTCACCCGTCGCCGCGACGGTCAAGGGACTGGCCTGGGGCTGTCCATCACCTATCGCATTATCCAAGATCACGGCGGGGAGATCCTCCCCCACAGTGAAGGACCGGGGCGAGGCTCCACCTTCCGCGTCACGTTGCCTTTGGTTGCCAACTATGAACAAAATCAGCAAGAAACACGTAAAGCCGCCTGACGGCCTGAAAGTCCTGTTTGCCGACGACGAGCCGACCATCCGGGAACTGATGAGCCTGGAGTTGCCACGGATGGGGCACGAAGTCACGGTCTGTCCCGACGGACTGACCGCGGTCGCGGCGCTGGAACGTAACACGTACGACTGCCTGTTGGTCGACCTGGACATGCCCGGCCTGACCGGCATCCAGGTGCTCGAGCGTGGCAAGGAACTGGCGCCCGAAATGGAATCCGTGGTGCTCACCGGCAAGTCGACGCTGGACTCGGCCGTCGCCGCCCTGCGTCAGGGCGCCTTCGACTACCTGACGAAACCGTGCAAGCTCGCGGAACTGGAATCGTTGCTGTTGCGCGTCGCCCAAAAACGCGAGCTGCAGAATCGATACCGTGCGGTAAAGCGTCAGTTGGACCGCTTCCAGGGCGCTACGAACCTGGTCGGCGCGAACCATTCCATGGACCGCGTGCGGACGTTGATCGCCAAAGTCGCCCCCACCAATTCGACGGTGCTGATTCTCGGCGAGACCGGCACCGGCAAGGAGTTGGTCGCCCGGGCGCTGCACGAGCAGAGCTTGCGGTACGAAAAACCATTCGTGGCGGTGAACTGTGGTGCGCTGCCGGAAAGCCTGATTGAGAGCGAACTGTTCGGCCATCGTAAAGGCGCCTTTACCGGCGCGGACGAGCATCGTGTGGGGTTGTTCGAAATGGCCCACGGCGGGACCATCTTCCTGGACGAGATCGGCGAGTTGCCCAAGTCGATGCAGGCCAAACTGCTGCGCGCGTTGGAATGCGGCGAGATCCGCCGCATCGGCGACAACGAGTCGTTCCGAGTCGATGTGCGGGTCGTCTGCGCCACCCACCGCAACCTGTCCGACATGGTCGAGGCGGGTGATTTCCGCGAGGATCTCATGTACCGCATCAACACGTTCGAGATCCAGTTACCGCCGTTGCGTTTGCGGCCGGACGACATCCCGTCTTTGGCCTACCACCTCTATCGCCGTTTTCGCCCGGGTGCCGATCTGGACGAGCAGTCCTTTACGCCCGAAGCGATCGAGGCCCTGAAATCGCACACCTGGCCCGGCAACGTGCGCGAGCTGGCCAACGTGGTGGAACACGCCACCATCGTCTACGACCAGCCGCCCATCGGCGTCGAGCATCTGCCGCACAGTTTCGGTTCCCGCAGCGTTCGCCTGCCGGACCTTGGTCCCCACACCCTGCGCGAGCTGGAAATGCACGCCATCCACCAAGCCCTCGACCGCCACACCGGCAACAAGGTCAGCGCGGCCGAAGAACTGGGCGTCAGTCTGAAGACGCTCTACAACAAGCTGAATCAGGAACAGGCTGTCGAGAAGAAAGCGGCGTAATCGGCGACTGAACCGCCGCGAAATAAGCCGGCGGGGGGCGTTAGCCCCACTGCTGTGAACATCTTCGGACGGGGCGGAGGGCCGGTATTATACAAGCACGACGCGCCAGCGAGTGAGTCCTCGTCGGTCTGGCAAGCGAGAATCGGACTCACTCGCTGGCGCGTCGTGCTCGTATTTCTGGCCGCTGGTTGGTTGCAAGGATGTTCACATCAGTGGGCGTTAGCCCCCTGATGGCCTCTTGTAGGTCAGGCTTTCCAGCCTGACGGCGTCAGGCTGGAAAGCCTGACCTACAACTCGCCCTGTCGGTGTCAGCCTGGAAAGGCTGACCTACAATTTGCTCCGCACGACGCCGACGACCACCCCGCGAACGAGGGCGTTGGTGACGTAGATCGGCTTCATCTTCGCGTTGGCGGGCTGCAGGCGAATCCGCTTCTTTTCCGGGTACCAGTACTTCAACGTGGCTTCGTTGTCCTCGTTCAGCGCCACGACCATCTGGCCCTTTTCGGCGGTGCTGGAGCTCTTACAGACCACGTAGTCGCCGTCCTTGATATGGGCCTCGATCATCGTGTCGCCTTTGACCTGCAGGACGAAGAAACTGTCGTTGTTGAACATCTCGCCGAGATTGATGCGTTCGCTTAGTTCGAACGCGTGATTGGTGAAGCCGGCCGGCACGAAGCCGGCGAACAACAGCCCTTCGTTCTCTGTGGCACAGGCCTTGCGGCTGGCCGCCATCCCCTCGGCCAACTCGATGGCCCGCGCTCGGCGGCTGTCGCGGCGGATGAAACCTTTACGTTCCAGTGCCTTCAGATGCCCCATGACCCCGTTGGGCGAGCTGATGTCCATCCGCTGAGCGATCTCGCGCACCGTCGGGCCGTAACCGCGGCGAACAATCAAGCCCCGGATGAAATCGTAGATCACCTGCTGCCGTTCGGTGAGCTTCGCTGACGTTCCCATGTGTGTTCCCCCCTTGGTCTGTTCCTGAAGTAGATGCATCACCCGGAGCGAGTGGCGCCGTCGCCGTTGGCTGCGGGTTAAACGAATCCCCGGCCGTCGATAGACAAGTGTATACTCTTGCGCTGATAGGCACAAGACCCGGTCGGGGATCCACCACTTATTGAGTCCTGCGCTGATCATGGAATGACGCACTGAGGGGCGTGCTCAGACGTACAGAATTCAAAATTGGCGGAACTACGTTTTCGCCTTCGGAGAGCGACCTACCCGCCAATTTTGAATTCTGTACGTCTGAGCCCTACATAGTTCTCACTTTCCATTGGCAACCTAGGACTCCATAGGGAACACGGCCTGTGATCCGTGACCCCCTGGTCGGCGAGGCGATTAGTGCACCGTGGCTGTTTCCAAGAGGTCGGCGAAGGGGAATTCCTGGTCGGTGAGCGCCAGGCGGCGTTGATGTTCGGGCCAACACTGGAGATCAGACCACAGGCAGTCGATTTTGCAGCCAGCGGCCAGGTGGTCTTGAATCAACTGTCGCAGGGGTTCAGGCAATCGTAGGTCCTGCACCTCCGCCACGCCGCGCCGTCGCCCGTTGACTTGCTGACGTCCGCAGTTGTCGAGTCGGAACGCGGAACTCGCGCCCTCCGGCGGCAGGACCACGGCCAAGCCGTCCCGCTCGTGCAGATGGAAGAGGATCGTGACCGCGTCCGCATCCCGATTCGCATCCCCACCGCGCGAGGCCAAGATCAGCCGTGCCGCGCGATCGGGCTCAGCGTCGCCCACCGCGGCAATGGCCAGATCGTAATACCGCCGCAGGAACGGCAGCATCTCCTCGCCCGACGCCCGCTGGCTGAGCATCTCCTCCAACTGCCGCAACAGGTTCTCCAGGTGCGTCGCGTCCTGCTGCGCCACCCCACGCGTGTCTGCGTCCGCCAATTCCGAGGCGAGCAGCAACTCCGCACAGAACAACTGCAGTTCCAGTGTCTCGCGACGCAGTCGGTCGACATCGTAGGGATTGCGGTCGCAGTGGACCAGGAACTGACGCAAGGCGGCCTGCCCGTCCGCGGGGCCGCGTTCTTTGAGCGTGAGCACGGCTTGTGTCAACTGCCGCAACATCGAAACCCGTTCCTGCCCGGCCCCAATCAGCGTTCGCTGGCTGATGGCTTCCTCCGAGAATTCAGTCCGCGCTTGGCGAACATCTCCGCTCAAGGCCAAAGCCAGGCAGCGTTTGCAACCCTGGACCGTCTTGAAAATCGGATCCTCTGCAGCTTCACTGGCCTGCTGGTAACAGGAACTGGCCAACGCTAAGTCGACGGAGGCCGGGTCTGCTGCCCCGCCCTGATACAGTTCGCAATCGGCCCGGCGCTCCAAGGTGTTGCTCTTCCGTTCCCGTAAATTGCGCACGTACCGCTGCAAACCGGGGCGTTTGGGCCGGCCCTCGACCTTCTTCAGTTCGGCGTCAATTTTGGCGAGCAGGTCGTCGAATTCGGTCCGGGCATTTTCCACTTTGCCGCGATACCGCTCGGTCATGGCCTTGCCATAGATGTCCTGGAACACGAAGATCGTCGCGAAGGGGTTTTCCCTGGAGTTGATGAACCGGATGCTGTACGCCGCTTCGAACTCGTCGGCGGCCTGCTTGACTTCCCACTGGTCCAGCAGACTCCAGGCATAGCGCTCGGAGACGTAGGCCCACAGCGGGTGGCTGCGGCTGAGACTCTGCGAGCCTTCCAGGAGTCGCTTGGCCAACCGCAGGTTCTCGTCCTTGCTGTAATCCCCCGCGACCTGGCCAGCCTGGGCGTAAGCCGCCAGGGTCTCGACTTGAAATAGCAGCGGGGCGTCTTCGGCAGCGACCTCTTCGAATCGCTCAAACGCTTGTTCGTAATTCGTGAGCACGGCAAAGAGCAAGCGTGCCGAATCGGCCCGGCATAACCAACTCAGCGGCGGCTCATCGCCGGTGGCGTCCCCATACTGATCCAAGGCCGCGTCATACGACTTGAGGGCTCGCTGGGCCAACCGGGCGTCGTGCCGCAGCGCGGCCAGTTTGTGCTCCAGCAGCGCCCGCGTGTAGAGATCGTCCGCGGTCCACGCCGCGTCCTCTGCGTGGTTCCGGCAAAACTCGTCGTAGCACGTTTGCAGGCGTTGTTCCAAATCCCGATCTTCTACGCTGGAAATGGCCTTCAGTTGGTCCAGCAGCCGGCGTTGGGATTCGGAGAGTGCGCCGCGACAGCGGCTGACGGCGTCCAACAGCCATTTCTGCACGGCCGACACATCGGGTTTCAGGTAGCCCTCCGCATTGTCGCCGACCACCGCGCGCACGCCTTTGACGTCCAAGGCTTCCGCCACTGCGGTCCGTGCGGACGGCGTGAACCACGGCATCGCATCAAACCACCACTGGCCATCAAGGCCGGGCAACAGGGCCACGTTCCGGGCGAGCTCCGCGGGTGCGACGGACGGGCCCGCCTCGTCGGAGACACGCCGCGAAATCCAGCGATCCGCCACGCCGAAGGCCCCCACGAACAACAGCCCCGTAGCGACCCACAGTTCCGTGCGGCGATACCACGGGCGGGCGGCGGGACGCCGCGTGCGGACCTGGACCCGCTGAGGCCGGTCGGTGCCCTCGTTGGCTGAGGCTACCGGCGGCCGCGCCGGGGCGTCCTCGGGACCGGCAGGCTGCCGCAGGGCGCTCAGCAACAGGCCCACCGAGTCGGAGTTGGCAAAGACACTCAAGTCTTGCACCACCGCCGCCGGCGTGGCGTACCGATCCGCCGGCGACTTGGCGATCATCCGCTCCAAGACTGCCTGCAGATCTTCCGGTAGGTCGGGCCGCTCGTCCAATAACGAGGGCAGCGGCGCGAACTGGTGAGCCAGTTGCTTCTCGCCCAAGCTCCGACCATGCTCGCTGCCAAACGGCACCTTGCCCGTCAGCAAGTAGAAGAGCGTGCAGCCCAGGCTGTAGATGTCCGCCCGAATATCCACAGAACTGGCATCCGCCCACTGTTCCGGGGCCATGTAATCGCAGGTGCCCAGCGGGCCAAAATTGAGGGTCAGCCGACTGACCGGCGGATGTTCGGCGATAAAACGGGCCAGACCCAAATCGAGAAGCTTGACCACACCGCGTTCGCTGAGCATTAGATTCGAGGGTTTGATGTCGCGATGGACCAGCGAATGTTCGTGGGCATGCTGCAGGCCCGCGCAAGCTTGACGGATCAATTCGCAGGCGGCCTCCAAGGGCACCTGACGGCCGCCTTGCTGGAAGGCGGCTACCACCTGCGTCAGATTCCAGCCGGTCACGAACTCCATCACCAGGAAACGGATCTCGTTTTCCTCGCCGGCATCGAGCGCCTGGACGATGTTGGGATGATCCAGGCGGCCGGAATTCTCGACTTCCAAACGGAAACGTTCCACCGCTTCCGGGTTGTCCAGCAGGTGGCGGGCCAGGACCTTGACGGCCCGAATTTTCCCCAACCGCAGGTGTTGTGCCTTGTAGACCACACCCATGCCGCCCCGACCGATGACCTCCAGCAGGCGAT
Organism: Planctomycetota bacterium; assembly: GCA_026692885.1. Next base: position 8,141 of record JAPLNJ010000464.1, read on the forward strand.
AGTCGCGAAGGCGATCGAGCACTACCGCCTTGCGAAACAGGCTGGGGACCAGGTCGGCGAATTGCGGGAACTGTTGCTGGTACTCGCGCGGGTCCACGATCGCGCCGGTCAGGTCCAGATACTGCGAATCGGTCAACAGGAGTTCGCGCAGAAAGGCCCAGAGTTCCTCGGGCGCCACACCCTCCAAGAAAGTTGCGATGCGAGGCCGCTCTCCCTCGTGGCGCAGAGCCGTGCGCCACTGGGCTTCGAAGGCATCGCAGACCCGGTCAAGACGAGTCCCCAGCGACTCGCCGGAGCCCGGTTCGCTGGACGGAGAGGGTCGAATATCCAAAGGGAGCATCTCTACCTGAAGCACGTATCGCCGCGGTGGATCCACAAGCCCCGATCATAGCACTCACCGCGGCGGCTGTCGACGTAGAGCGTAGGTCAGGCTTTCCAGCCTGACATTCGGCCGCTGGGCCGCGTGCCGATCTGGGAGGGCGACGCTCCGGCGGAGTCGGGGCAGGCCCACGGCCTGCCACTCGGGCGGCTCGGCAGGAGCCTCGCCCTCCCAGCCGTAGTTTCCCCCCAATTCCCCTGGCTTCGTCTCCCGCCTCACTCCAGCGACGGCTTGACAATTTCGCCGCGGGCCTGGGCCAGCGGGTCTTCGTAGGCCCCCAGGAACTCCGAATTGCAGTCCAGCCACAGCGTCACCCGATGCCAATCTTCGGGCGAGAGCCGAACCTCGTAGTGTGGCTTGTCCAGGTACTTCATCAACGACGACGCGCGCGCCCCGAACTGACCCGGCACTGTCCGGCTGCCGCCATGCATTCCGCTATTGATCGAGCCGTTGCTCACGTCGTAGTAGAAGCCGTATTTGCCGGCCAAGCTGGCGTAGGAGCGAGTGAAGACGCCAGCGAGCTTCCCGCTCAGGTCCAAAGCCCGCCGTTCCTGGTGACACTGCACGCAGTTACGGTCCAGGACGCCCTGCACCAGTCGGGGATAGTTGAAGGGATTCGAGCCGTCGACATCGGGCGTGATCGGCGCAGGCGGTCGCCGCCACGCCTGCGGCAGCGCACTGGTCTGCGCAGGCGAGCGGCGTTTGCGCTCGTGACAGCCGTGGCAGGTCAACTGTTCGCTGGGATGCACGTACGTGGCCGAACGCATCGATTGCACGGCCAGCCCCCGCTCGTCCAAGGCCTGGAAATAAAGGGCCTTGCCGACCGGAGCCTCAAAGAACGCGCTGCCGTCGGCGGCCACGGGGACGGTTCCCAAGACAGCTCGGGCATTCGTCTGATTCGCCACGCCGATCCGCGGCTCGTTCGGCGGTGCGGTCGTCTTGGGTAACACTTGGATCACACGCAGCGCCGTGATCTTCGTCCCCTCCGGCCAGGCAAAATCGGATTCGTAGACGTTTCCCAAGGCGATGGTGGCGGGGCGTTCGGCGAGTGTCTGGCGGGCCACCAGCGTCTGAGTCGTCTGATCGGGAATCACTGGCGGCCTCCGCCGCGGCTGCAGCGGGAGCGGGGCGTAGCAGGATATCGCGGGATCACGAAAGATCAGCTCCCGGTTCCCGTCACGGTCGATCCAGTAAATGCCGCGGTTCTTGGCCTTCGCGTCGTACACGCACAAATAGTCGTCCTCGCTCAGCGGCCACGGCGTTCCGTAGCACATGTACTTGTTGACCGGGTTCCCCTCCGCTTCCCAGATTGTCCCACTTTGTTGGATGGATGGGGGGTTGGGGTAAGAAACTGGTCTCCAGCGACTTGGGGTTTTCGGGCAGAGTATGGGTGCAAAGAACTGCCCCCCCAAATCCGGAGATCGACAAGGATGGTAATGCAAACA
>JAPLNJ010000465.1 GCA_026692885.1 Planctomycetota bacterium
GTCGTGCAGCAGGCCTGCCATGCGCAACAGGGTTTCGACGTAGCCGCGGCTGGGTACGTCGTGGCACACTTCGCGGAGGCTGTCGTACCAGACCGCCACCGCCAAGCTCGCCACGTGCATCGCGCCCAGCACATGCTGGAAACGCGTATGCTCGGCACTGGGATAGACCCACCACGCGGTCTGTAACTGGTGGATGTACCTCAAACGTTGGACCCACGGATGGTCGATCAGCTGTCGTTCCGACGTCTCGGCCTCCTCCCGGCCGGCACTCGAAGTGAACGGTAGGTAGCCGTGGATCGGATCGTGACTGAGATTTTCTCGTGGGTAGTCCCGCATGACTTCCGGATTATGCCGTACGGGCCGTCAACTGAGTAGGGTGGGTCGAGCAAGCCGCTACGCCGGTGGGCCGTCAGTCGCTGGTGTGTTTTCCAGAAATCTGACCTTTACAGGGCTGCTTCGTCGGGAGCCCGAAGTCGGGCAAATTCACGGGTCTGGCTGCGGTCCAGATTTCTTGCTGCCACCTGACGGACGTGAGGTTGCTCTAAGCTGGCGATTCGGTTACAGTTATGCGTTCGGAAGGTCCGCTTGTTTTCGGTCGTCAGCGTGGCGACCCAAGAAGACCTCGTTGTTTTTTCTTTCGAACGACTTGCCGAGTGCAGAGCCCGACGTTGGGCAGGGCGCCGCAAGCTGAGTAAACCATGGTCAATCGTAACCTGATTCGGAGTTTGGAAAGCGATCAAGAGATCGACAGTCTGTTTCAAAGCGCGGTCGCGAGCATAGAGGATCCCGATGCCATCATCGGCTTGATCGCCACAGAGCAGGAATTCGTCGTCAACAAAATCGTGGAAGGCCGCATCATCCGCGTGGATGATGAGTTTGTCTTGGTGGACGTCGGCTTCAAGAGCGAGGGCTCGATCCCGCGCCACGAATGGGATGCCGACGAGGATCCACCGGCCATCGGCCAGACCGTGAAGGTCTTGATCGAGGAAGTGGAAAACGAACCCGGGGTGATGGAAGAACCCTTCGGCATGGTCTCGCTCAGTCGTCGCAAAGCCCAGAAGCTGATCGACTGGGACAATGTGATGAACTCCGTGAAGGAAGGCCAGGTGGTGACCGGCACGGTGACTCGGAAGATCAAGGGCGGCCTGCTGGTCGACATCGGCGTCAACGTGTTCCTGCCCGCCAGTCAGGTCGATATTCGCCGCCCGGCAGACATTGGCGACTATATCGGTCGCTCGGTGCAGTGTGAGGTTCTGAAGATCGACGAGGCACGCCGCAACATCGTGGTCAGCCGCCGGTCTCTGATCGAAAAACAACGCAAGGAAGATCGCGAGCGGCTGTTGGAGGATTTGGCCGAAGGTCAAACACGCAAGGGCGTGGTCAAGAACATCGCCGAGTTCGGCGCGTTTGTCGACCTGGGCGGTATCGACGGCCTGTTGCACATCACGGATATGAGTTGGGAACGCATTCACCATCCTTCGGAAATGGTCGCGATCGATCAGGAAATTGAAGTGGCGATCCTGCACATCGACCGCGAGAAGCAGAAAATCGCCTTGGGGCTCAAGCAGAAGCAGGCCAATCCGTGGGACAACGTGGTCGAGAGATACTCCGTGAGCAGTGTCCACCGTGGTTCGGTGGTGAACGTCATGAGCTACGGTGCCTTCGTCAAGCTAGAGCCGGGTATTGAAGGGCTGGTGCATATCAGCGAGATGTCCTGGACCAAGCGGGTCAACCATCCCAATGAACTGGTCAATATCGGCGACGAAGTGGATGTGGTCATTTTGGGCGTGGATCGCGAGGGCCAGCAGCTGTCGCTGGGGATGAAGCAGACCCAGGAGAACCCGTGGAACCGCGTGACCGAACGCTATCCGCTCGGCCAGGTCGTGACCGGTAAGGTCCGCAACTTGACCAACTATGGTGCCTTCGTGGAACTGGAAGAGGGCATTGATGGCTTGCTGCACGTCTCGGACATGTCCTGGACTCGCAAGATCAGCCACCCCAACGAACTGTTGTCCAAGGGCCACGAGGTCACGTGCCGCGTGTTGTCCGTGGATCGCGAACGGCGCCGGATCGCTTTGGGATTGAAGCAGATGGACGAGGATCCGTGGTCGCAATCGATTCCAACCAAGTACCAGCCTGGTCAAGTGATCAAGGGTAAGGTCACCAAGATTACCAACTTCGGCGTCTTCGTGGGCCTGGAAGACGGTTTGGAGGGGCTGCTGCATATCTCCGAGTTGGCCGACCACAAAGTGGAAAACCCGGAGGAAGTGGTCAAAGTCGGCGAAGAGATTGAGGTCAAGATCTTGCGGGTAGACACGGAAGAGCGCAAGATTGGCTTGTCCCGCAAGCGAGTCGAGTGGGCCGAGGAAGGCGAACCCCAGCCGGGCTCTGGGGCTAAGGATCGCGAGCCGCGCGCCAACCTCAAAGGTGGTCTCGGTGGGTCCGGTCCGCTGATCGCTCCTCGCCCGGCGGCCGAGGAGTAAGACGCGCTGCTGTGAATATCTTGGAAACCCTCGTTCCCAGGCTCCGCCTGGGAACGCGATGCAGGGTCGGCTCCGCCGGCCTTCCGGCGAGGCACTGCCTCGCCTCCCGTAGGTCACGAGGCAGAACCTTGTAATCCGAGCGACATGTTCGACGATTCTTCACGGCCCTGCCGGTCACAACCGGCAGGGCCGTTTCTTTGGGTCGCCCGTCTTAGGCGGTGCAATCGGCACGCTCCCATGCTCCAGCGGGAAACTGGAGATCCGGGCGGTAGGGGTCGATATTCGAATCCTGGCTCAGGCAGCGCGCAGGCCACCTGCCCGCGTAGCGATGCTTGGGTCTCGCCCGTCTCCTACGAACGGATTGTCATGGCGCCTCGCACAGGCGGGAGGCCTGTGCCACCAATGGGAATAAACCCGTTATGCTCATGCCAGACACCGACCACTTGGCCGATACGGAACCGTACTTTGTCGGCCGCCATGAGTTGCCGAACGACGACTACGAAGTCGCCCGTGCCAAATCGCGGCACCACAAGACAGATACCTCGTTGCAGACCCCGCTGGAAACCTACTTGCGGGAAATCAACGAGACCTCGCTCCTGTCTGCTGCAGACGAACAGGAACTGGCCGCCCGGATTGCGCAAGGCGACGCTGCGGCGCGCGACCGGATGGTGCGCGCCAATCTGCGATTGGTCGTCAACATCGCCCGCGGCTACTCCGGCAAAGGACTCGTCCTCCAAGACCTGATTGAAGAGGGCAATCTAGGGCTGTTGCGCGCTGTCGAGGGGTTCGATCCGCACATGGGTACGCGGTTTAGCACCTACGCCAGTTACTGGATCAAGCAATCGATCAAGCGGGCCTTGATCAATTCGTCCAAGACAATCCGGATCCCAGCCTACATGGTGGAATTGCTTTCCAAGTGGCGCCGTGCGACTTCCCGTCTGAGCGAAGAATTAGACCGCACGCCGACGCCGGAAGAGATTGCCCGCGTGTTGGGGCTGGCGAAGAAAAAACTGCCCATCATCAAAGAGGCCATCCGCATCTACAATTCCACGCCCCAAACCGATCAGACCGAGGCGGGCTGGTCGCTAGCCGATATGGTCACGGACGAGCGAAGCAAGAGTCCGGACGAGGAACTGCTGGAACTCGACGCTTTGACCCACGTCATGCAGTTGCTCAAGAAACTGGATCCACGCGAAGCCACCGTGCTGCGGATGCGTTTCGGGCTGGATGACATGACGCCTCGTACGCTGAAAGAAATCGGCGAGCAACTCAACCTGACGCGTGAACGCGTGCGGCAGATCGAAACCGAGGCGCTGGGCAAGCTGGCAGAAGGCCTAAAAGACCCCCGCGAACGCCAGTGGGAGAACGAGGAGAACTGGTAAGTCGCGAAGCCAAGATGACTCCCTCGCCCCGGTACTCGCGGCGGGGGCGGCGGCAGGGAAAGCAGCCTTTTTCTAAGCTCGTGTGGTAGTGCAGAATCATCGCTCCACCGAGGCCAGCTCGAATGGCACGAGGTTAAGCCTAACCTCCGATCCCCACTGGGCTTGCCCCAGTGGAAAAGAGGTTTGAAAACCAAGGCCGCGTACCGCAACCACATCCCGTCCCCTTCGCCGCATTCACCGCCGCCGCAGGCGGCGGTGAATGCGGCGAAGGGGAATAGGATGGAGACCCGCTGCTGGTTACCAAACCTTTTCTCCACCGGGGCGAGCCCGGGTGGGGGAACTGCCGGAATGACAATGGCTTACGCTTAACCTCGTGCCATTCGAGGCCAGCTCGGCGGGGGCGGGAGCCCCTGTCCAAGGG
>JAPLNJ010000466.1 GCA_026692885.1 Planctomycetota bacterium
AGAAACGGAAGTATCCCCCGGGCAAGCCCTCGTCGTTATACACAAGTTTTCGCTCTGATAAGGGCAGCCACATAGCCGCTTAAGTTTTCGCCCCGATAGGGGCAGCCACATAGCAGCCCAGGGCAGAGCGGAGCGGCGTTAGCCGCGTAGCGCCGCCCTGGGTTAGGAGAGTATCAGGAACGCCAGCCCTGAAGGGGCGAAACAAGCCTTGGCGCATCTGACGAGCGATGCGTGTGGGATGAACCGATTTGTTTCGCCCCTTCAGGGCTACCGGGATGAATCGATACCATACCCAGGGCGGCGCTCTGCGGCTGTCGCCGCGACGCTCTGCTGGGCTGATTTGTTAATGCCCCTTTGGGGCGGAGGAGTTGTGTATAACGACGAGGGGCAAGCCGGGGGCATTCACCAGTTGCGGCCGGTATTCGCGACACCCCCAGAACAAACGGGGAAGCTATTTCGTGGGCGTTGCTACGGGCTCTACAGGAAGTCCATTTCACTTTGCGGTGGCGTAAGCTTCCAGCTTGCGTTTGACGCGATGAATCGAAAGGCAAGCAGGATGCTTACCCCACTTTTTAGCCTTGAAGACGCACTCGGTTGCTAATGGACTGGGAGGGCGAGGCTCCTGCCGAGCCCAACCCGCAGTGCCCTGGCCGTCTGGCACACCCTCAGTCCTTCTTGGCTCGGCCGGCGCGCGACGGCGGGTTGCCGGATTTTGCTCCCTCGGCAGCGATTTCCGCGTGTAGTCGCTGCATAATGCCGGCCATCTGCTGCACGCGGTCAGGATGCTGATCGGCCAGGTTCTGTTGCTCGCCCACATCATCGGCGACACGGTACAACTCGAAGACGTCGAGCGTAGCGTTGGCGAGCAACTTCCACGGCCCGTCACGTAAAGCCGTCACCCATGGCTGGCTGATGGCAAAATCGTATTGCCAGTAAAGCGGGTGGGGACGCTGGATCGGCTGGCCCTGGAATAGCGGCAGAAGGTTCGCACCGTCCAGCACCCGGTCACGCGGCGGTTCGATGCCCGCCAAGGCGCAGGCGGTCGGGAGCAGGTCAAGGTTGCAGACCGGCTCGTCGCTGATCGTCCCGGGTTGCGTGTGGCCGGGCCAACGGAGGATGCCCGGCACCCGGTAGCCAGCCTCGGTGATGTGTAGCTTCATGCCCCGCAACGGCCCCGGCGAACCGTAACTACGCTCGGCGCCCCGATAGCGTTTCAAAGTCTCGGGGCCGTTGTCGCTGCTGAAGAAGACAAAGGTGTCCTGCCGCAGGCCATGCGAGTCGAGGTACTTCAGCAACTTGCCCACCGCCGCGTCCATCTGTGAAACGTCGCCGAAGTAGTGCCGACGGTCGAGGTTGGCTTCGTCGGGATACAGATCGAGAAACTCTTCTGCAGCCGCCACGGGCTCGTGCGACTCGTGGAACCAGACATTCAAGAAGAACGGCCGGTCTTGCACGCCGTCCAGCCAACGCAGGGCTTCGTCGACGACGATGTGCGACGAGGGGCCCTGCAACGGACCGGCGGGCTGCCCATTGCGATTGAAGTTCACCGGATTGAGATGACTGGGCGCGGCGTTGTTCTGGGTGTAGAGCCAGTGCTCGAAGCCTGCGTCGCCCGGCGTGGGTTCCGAGTTGTCTGTGCGGCTGTTGAGGTGCCATTTCCCGACGTGGCAGGTGCGATAACCGGCCTGCCGCAACAACTGGGCGATGGTGACATCCCCGGGGCGCAGGCAAATACCGCTGTTCGGCGGAATCCAATCTCGGATGCCGAGCCGGTTATGGTTGCGCCCGGTCATCAGTCCGGCCCGCGATGCCGAACAGACCGGGGACGACGAGTAACAATGGGTCAGTCTCAATCCTTCGGCTGCGAGTCGGTCCAACTGCGGCGTCTTGATCGTGGGATGCGCGAAGCAACTCAGGTCACCATAGCCGAGATCATCGCAGAGCAAAACCACGAGATTAGGCCGACGCGGCGGATCGGCGGCGTCCGCCACGGTGCCTGAGCACAGCACAAGAGCGACGGTGGTGAGCAGGACGGGCTTCATGATTTCTCCCTCGCGGGCGGCAGAGTCGGTGGTGTTAAGGCGAGCGGCAGGAAATAACTTACCCGTAGGTCGGCCTTTCCAGGCCGATCGGGACGGTCTTGGAAGACCATCCTACATTAAGTTGGGTAAATTATTTCCTGCCGCTCGCCTAAGGCGGCTTCATTGTAGCCGGGAGTTCAGGGCCGGGCAGTATCGGGAGCGAGGCCCAGAGGTCAGGTTGCCGCAGCGGTCAACGGAAGGATCTCCTCCGGTTTGATGATGACTTCCGGTTCCAGCATGACGTCGTTGGGTACCTCGGAATAGGCAATGACAGCGATATCCGGCAAGGCACGCAGCAACAACTGCTTCATGGGTCTGCGTAGCACGGAGTCCACCAACAAGGCCGTTTCGCGACGGCGGGCGCTAGCATCCCGGCACTCCGTTGCCAGACGCACGATCAGCTTCTCCATTTGCGTCGGGTCAATGGCCAGCTTTTTGTCTTGGAGCGAACGGCGAAACTCCAGTTCCAATCGCGGATGGAACACGATCGCGTGAATTCTGCCTTTTTCGGTCACGTACGGTTCGCAAATGGCCCGGCCGAGCATGCCCCGTACAAGCTCCGCCAACTCGATAGGATTTTTGGTGCTCGACGCATTTTGCGCGAGGCACTCCAGGATGCGGGTCAGGTTGGTAATCGGTACGCTCTCGGCGAGCAAACACGTCAAGACGCGATGCACCGCGCTCATCGAGAGCAGATTGGGAACCAGTTCTTCGACCACGGCCGGATCGGTCAGTTTGACCTTGTCGATCAGCTTGCTGAGATCTTCGCGGCTGAGCAAATCACCCGCGTACCGCCGCAGTATTTCGCGAAGATGGGTAATCATCACGCTGGGAGCATCCACGACCGTGCAGCCGGAGATCTCCGCCCGGGCACGGTCATTCTCGGCAATCCACTTGGCGGGCAGCCCGAAGGCCGGATCCCGAGCGTCTTCACCCTCGAACGTAATGGGAACGTTCTCGGGATGAATCGCCAAGAGCCGGTCGACGTGGATTTCACCGCGTGCGGCTTCCTGGCCGGCAATGAGAATTAGGTACTGTTCGTTGGCCAACTGGGCATTATCGCGCACCCGCACCAGCGGCACCCACAGTCCATAACGTCTTGCCAGGTCGCGGCGCAGGGTGCCAATCCGCTGCAACAGGCTCGGCCCATGGCGGGGGTTCATCAGGGGGATCAGCCGAGCGCCAATCTCCACGCAGGCTCGATCGGTCTCGATGAAATCATGGAGGTGTTCTTCGATCGGCGACGTGGGCGGCGGCGGTCTGGTCTCTTCCTTGGCGGGCGGCGGCCTCTCGCTGGCCCTCTGTGCCATAGCAAACAGCCCCAGTCCCAGGGCGATGAAGGGGATCTTGGGCAGCCCTGGCACCAGTGCTAGCAGCAGCAGCATGCCCCCCCCAATCTGCAAGGGCCGGCGTTTGGTGAAGAACTGGAACCCAATTTCCCGGCCCAGACTGATCTCCGACGTGGCTTTGGTGATCAGCAGACCGGCGGACATGGCGGTAATCACCGCGGGGATCTGAGCGACCAGCCCATCCCCGACAGTCAAAATCGAATACGTCCGCGCGGCAGCAGTGATTGCCAAACCATTGACCAGCCCGATCACGACGCCACCGATCAGATTGATCGCGGTGATGACCAGTCCGGCGATGGCGTCTCCACGCACAAATTTGCTGGCACCGTCCATCGCTCCGTAGAATTCGGCTTCACGCACCAGATGGACACGTTGCCGCCGGGCGTCGACGTCGTTAATCGTGCCCGCGTTCAGATCCGCGTCGATGGCCATCTGTTTGCCCGGCATGGCATCCAGAATGAAGCGGGCGGCGACTTCGGAAACCCGCGTGGCTCCCTTCGTGATCACGACAAACTGAATCACGATCAGAATCAAGAACACCACCAGTCCCACGACCAGATTACCCCCCACCACAAAGCTCCCGAAGGTCGCCACGATTTTGCCCGCATCGGCCTGGAGCAGAACCAGACGTGTGGTCGCTACGTTCAGCGCCAGACGAGCCAGCGTCATGAACAACAGTACCGACGGGAACACGGAAATCTCCAGCGGCTGCTTGACGCCTAGGACCACCAGCAGTAACAGGAGGGTGAGGGCGAGATTCACGCTCAGCATGAGGTCCAGCAGGGGCGTGGGCAGGGGGACCACCAGCACCGCGAGCAGCACCATGACCGCCAGCGGCAGAACCCACTCGCTGCGTTGTTTCAGATCGAACGATTCGGCGGAAGCCATGGGCTTAAATTTCTCCACGCACACGATAGACGTACCAGTCTCAGCGCAAAACCGACGGAAAGGATGTTCAGGAGGAAAGTAAGCAGGGTGGTATCCAGCCAAGCATCAATCACTGCCCAACCTTTGCCGCTTCCCAAATCATCTGTGCGGTGAAGTAGACTGACAGTTGCAGCATCCACGGCATCGTGACGATGAACAGCACGGCCAACAACAACAAGCGAGGCACGAAGGTCAGCGTCTGTTCCTGGATGTTCGTGGCGGCCTGCAAGACCGCGATCACCAAGCCGACCACGAGGCTGAGCGTCAACGCCGGGAGAGACAGGAGCACGGCGTAGTACA
>JAPLNJ010000467.1 GCA_026692885.1 Planctomycetota bacterium
CGGAATGACAACGACTTACGTTTAACCTCGTACCATTCGGGTTTGCCCCGGTGGAATTGGGTTTCGTACACTACGTCGGCAGGCGCCAGCCGTACTGTCTTCCGCCGCATCCCGCCCGCCGCCGGAGGCGGCGGGCGGGATACGGCGGAAGAAGTGAGGCGGTTGCGGACCCGTGGCGTGGTCCAGAAACCTCGCTCCACCGGGGCAAGCCCGGATGGGGGCGGAACAAAAACAGGACCATCCGTTTGACGCCCGACTCCCCAATTTTGCGCGAGCCAGCCCTGGGCTGATTTGTTAATGCCCCTTTGGGGCGGAAGAGTTGTGTAGAACGACGAGGGGCAAGCCGGGGGCATTCACCAGTTGCAGCCGATATTCGCGACACCCCCAGAACAAACGGGGAAGTTATTTCGTGGGCGTGGCTAGGGCGCGGCTAGGGCGCGGGGCTCGCGGGGGGACGTGGTAGTCGGCCGGTCCGCACAACAGCGCGATCGCGAGTTGAGGATCCATCCGCCGGAGTTCCTCCCGCCGCAACCGCTCCAATTCCGAGCCGGCTGCCTGCCGGGCCTGTACCCAGCGGCGGCCCAGCGCAATCTCGTCCGGCGTCCAATCGGTCAAACTTCTTGGCGGAGATTCCACGTCCCTAGTTTAGCAGACCGTTGGATGACGGCCCACCCTACCGCGAATCGTCTTCGCACATTCTTTCACAGCCTCGGAGCGCGGGAACGAGAGCGGCGTGAAGATGTTCACAGCTGTTGGGCGAAGTGCCCTTGGTGTTGATGGTTGGCTTCGGATAGGATCCAGGATATGCGATTGTCAAATCGCGCCAAGCGGGGCGGCACCCGCAGGCTGTGTTGTACCAACCCTTTCGCCGCGACCAACTGTTGGACGTGATCGAAACGCCGCTCGAAGGACAGGATAGCTAGCGATGTCATCGGCCCTGTTCTTCCTCGCGACGCTGGCCCTGTTCTGCCATTTGGCCCTGTGTTTGGCGGTGTTTAACCGGCTGCATGCGGCCGGCCTGTACCGCCGGCTCATCAACGTGTTGGAGAAACCGATTCTGCTGTTCTTGCTCGGCCTGCCCAGCGTCGTGATGTGGCGGGCCGCCGTCTCGCCCGAAGTCGCTGCAGATCCGCTGGCCAGTTTGTTCCGGATCACGCCCGCCTGCGTCTATTTCTGGCTCTGTTTCGGTATGGCCTTGTTGGTCATTACGATCTGGACGATGCGGTCGATCCAGCGTGATCCCGTGCAGTGGATCGGTTACCGGCGCCGACTGACGCACGTGCACCACCACTTGGGGCATCGGCCGTGCGGTGATCTCGCGTGCCGTGTCCTGGCGCGGGTGCCGTTCAATCAGATTTTCGGCCTGGAGGTCAATGAAAAGGTCTTCGCCCTGCCGCATCTGCCGCCGGTGCTGGACGGTCTGTCCATCGCACATTTCTCCGACTTGCATTTTACCGGGCGACTGACCAAAGACTTCTTCGCGTTTGCCGTCGATCAGATCAACGAGATGCAGGCGGATCTGGTGGCCATCACGGGCGACCTGGTCGACACGGTCCACTGCCTGCCCTGGATCCCAGAGGTTCTGGGCCGCCTCCGCAGTCGCCATGGCACCTATTGCATCCTTGGCAACCACGACCTGCGCATCCAAGACGTCACCCGGTATCGGGCCACGCTGACCCAGGCGGGCCTGCACTACTTGGGCGGCCGGTGGCAGGAACTGCGGATCCATGGCCAGACGATTGTGCTGGCCGGGAACGAATTGCCGTGGTTTCGTCCGGCGGCGGATTTGCGGTCGGCTCCTCAGTTCGGTCCGCAGGGGCGGCCGTTGCGGATCCTGCTGGCCCACTCGCCGGACGCGATCGACTGGGCCCGCCGCCACGACGTGGATTTGATGCTGGCGGGCCACACGCACGGCGGTCAGATCCGCCTGCCCGTCATTGGTCCGATCGTAAGTCCCAGCTACTACGGGGTCCGCTATGCGAGCGGGGTGTTCTATGTCCACCCCACGCTGATGCATGTCAGCCGGGGGTTGTCTGGCGAGCAAGCGTTGCGGATCAACTGCCGCCCCGAGCTGACCAAACTGGTGCTCCGCAGCCGCGAGCCGATCCCCGTACCGGCCCCAGTGCGATCGGCGGTGGCGCCCGCGTTGGCCTTACCGCAACACGGGCACTTTTGCGTCGAAGTCTGACACGATCCGCGCACCAAACAGGTTTCAGCACCAGATGTCGTCACGCTCCAGCCGTGACGACATCTCATCGCGGCGGAGAGCCTGTGAAGAAATTGGGACAGGCACCTCGCTAGCTGTCATATTCTCAGGGTTTGGCGCGGTGCTAGCTCGGAGCCAGTCCCATTTCTTCACAGGCTCGGAGCGTGACGACTACTTTGAAAACCCGACGTGTGTGGGCATAGGCTTGTCGGCAGTCACCGTCTCTGGCATACTTTTATGTTTTTGTAGGTCTAGTTGTCGCGTCCGGGGATTCCACGATGCAAATCTGGCCCGCCATCGATTTACGCGGCGGCAATTGCGTCCGCTTGCTACAGGGCGATTATCGCCGGGAGACCGTGTTTGGCACGGATCCGGCGGCGATGGCTCGGCGTTGGACGTCAGAGGGAGCTAAGTGCTTGCACTTAGTGGACTTAGACGGCGCCCGAGACGGTCGCTCGGTCAACCGAGACGCCGTGGCTGCGATTGTTCTGGCGGTCGATGTACCGTGCGAACTGGGCGGTGGGATCCGCGATGAGGCGACCATCCGTGACCTGTTGTCGCTGGGGTTGTCGCGGTTGGTTATCGGCACCAAGGCGCTCAAGGAGCCGCAGTGGTTTCGGGACATGTGTCGGCAATTTCCCAACCAGTTGGCCGTCGGCATCGATGCCCGCCACGGCCGCGTAGCTACCGAGGGCTGGCTGGAGGTAAGCCAGGTCGCGGCGACCGAACTGGCCCGGACGCTCGCTGGCGAGCCGATCGCCGCCATCATCTACACCAACATCGCCAAGGACGGCATGCTGAGTGGACCGAACTTGGAGGCGATGGCCGAGATGCAGCATTCCGTCCAGGTACCCGTGATTGCCTCGGGCGGGGTGACCACGGTAGATGACGTCCGGCAATTGGCGCGCCTGGGTCTGGCCGGATGTATCATCGGGCGGGCCTTCTACGAAGGAGCATTGACATTGGCGGAGGCAATCACCGCCGCAAGTTGACTTCGAATTACCCATCCGCAGTTTGAACAAAGGGATCCGACATGGCGAAAGTGAGAGTCGAAGATATCCGTAACGTGGCGATTTGTGGGCACGGGTCATCCGGCAAGACAACCTTGGTGGACAAGATTCTCGTCAAGACCGGGACGATCAATGCGGTTCCCAGCGTGGATGACGGGACCAGCATCTGCGACTTCGATGCGGAGGAAAAGGCCCACAAGTACTCGATCGAGGCCACCGTCGTGAATTTCCAACACGGCGGCAAGCAATTCCGTGTCATCGATACGCCCGGATATCCGGATTTCATCGGCCAGACGATTGGGGCCTTGGCCGGTGTCGACACAGCGATCGTCGTGGTCAACGCCCAGTCCGGCCTGGAAGTGAATACCCGCCGGGTCTTCGACGAGGCTGGCAAAGCGGGCCTAGGCCGGATGATCCTGATCAACAAGATGGACGGTGACAACGTCGATTTCCCGGCCCTGGTGCAGTCGATTCGCGAGTTGTGGGGCAGTCGCTGCGTCTTGCTGAACGTGCCGATCGGGCAAGGGGCCGGTCTGCGGGGCGTGGTCAGCACGCTGCATGTTCACGCGGATACCTCCGGGGCGATTGTGGATCCGCAGGAGATTCACGACGCCGTGATCGAGTTGATTATCGAGGTCGACGAGGCGGTCATGGAGCGGTATCTGGAAGGCCAGCCGCCCACGGACGAAGAGCTGTCGCGGCTGATCGTGCGGGCCGTCGCCCAAGGCACGCTGGTTCCGATCCTGTGCTGCTCGGGCAAGACGGAAGTGGGGCTGCTGGAGTTGTGGGACGCGGTGGCCATGTGCGGCCTGTCGCCAGCCGATCTGGTCCGCAAAGCGACCCACGACGGGACCGAGGTCACGCTGGAACCGAAAGCGGACGGTCCGCTAGTGGCCCAGGTTTTCAAGACCCGCATCGATCCGTTTGTGCAGAAGTTAAGTTTCGTCCGCATCTTTTCCGGCACGCTGAAGAAGGACCAGAACGTGACGGCCTCGACGTCGCGTAAAGGCGTGAAGTTGGGACCCGTCCTGCGCGTGCAGGCGAATCAGACGTCGGCCGTCGACGAAGCGGGCCCGGGTGAGATTGTGGCCATCGCCAAGATGGAAGAACTGCACACGGGCACCACGCTCGGCGAATACGCGTTGCCCGAAATCAACTTCCCCCGACCGATGGTTGGGTTGGCGGTTTCGCCCAAGACCCGCGGCGATGAAACCAAATTGTCCACGTCGTTGGCCAAGGTGGCCGAAGAAGACCGGACGGTCCACATCGATCGCGACGTGCAGACCAAGGAAATGGTGATGATGGGAATGAGCGAGCTGCATTTGCTGATCATCCGGGAGCGGTTGCACCGCCGCGACAAACTGGAGGTCGAAACGAAACAGCCCAAGATTCCCTACCGGGAGACGATCCAGGCGCCCGCGGAGGGCCATTACCGCCACAAGAAGCAGACGGGCGGCCGTGGTCAGTTCGGTGAAGTGCACATCCGCATGTACCCGTTGCCGCGCGGAACGGTCATCGAGGAGTACGCCACCAAGGCCCGCTTCTCCTCGTTGAAGGACTACCACTACGATGAATTGCATAACTTCCTGTGGATCAACGCCGTCGTGGGCGGCACGATCCCCAGCAATTTCATGCCGGCGATCGAAAAGGGGTTCAAGGAGCGGTTGGACGTCGGCGTGATCGCGGGCTACATGGTGCAGGATCTGTGCATCGAAGTTCAT
>JAPLNJ010000468.1 GCA_026692885.1 Planctomycetota bacterium
CGAAGTTGTCGGCGTGACCACGGGCTTGCCCGTGCTTCGCTTGGAGGATTTGTTGGTCGCGCTGCGGACCGTCGAAGCTGCGCGGACGGAGGGCCTCAGCGTGTCGATCGATCCCACGCCCGAAGGCCGCCGCCGTTTCAAGAACTCCATCGCGAATATGAAACAACGCGGACTCGACCTCACCCGTGAAGCAGTCGCCGGGCTGGCCGAAGCGATGGGACCGCAAGAGATCACCTTCACGGGAATTCCCACCGACAGCAATTTCGCCCGCGTGCTGGTGGCTGGCGACTACCGCATGAAACAGTTGGCCATGGGTTTGGACAGGGCGCCCATTCCGGGTTTGCCCAGCTTCTTGGAACGGCTCAAGGCGAAGAATGGTCTGCCAGGCAACGCCATGCCGCGGTGGTGGCTGGCGTGTAACTACGAACCGCTGGCGCGCAGCGAGGACCGGTTGGTCTGGCAGTTACGCGGTCCCGGCGTGAAAGCGATGACGGAAGATGAACTGGTCGATCGCAGTAGCGGCCAGGTTCAAGGCACCGGCAAAGCGGACCCGATTGCCAAGGCCTGGGCGGATCGCCTGACGGAGAAGTACGAGGAACTAGCGAAGAAGGATCGGATCTTCACCGAAGTGCGGAACCTGATGGACATGAGCGTCGTGGCGGCCCTGATCGCCCACGAAGATCTGCTGGGATTGGCTGGCTGTGACTTGTCCCTGCTGACCGCTCCCCAAAGCCAGTTCGCCGTCAGCAAAGGCACGCCCCCCAAACACGTCTCCACCCAATGCAGCTTCTTGAAGATCGGTCGGAACTACGTGATTACGGCGTCCGGCGGGGTGCAAATCACGTCGTGGGAAGTCGCGGAGAACATCGTGCTCGATGCCAAGGTAAAGGAGACGCATGGCAAGTGCGTGCCGTCGGCAGGCAAGGCCTGGTGCTGGAATTGACGCGGATGTGAAGTGAATCCTGATGCTTGAAGAGAAAATTAGGGGCATTGCGAAACATGTCGGCGAGTAAACGTTTCTGCCGTTTGGGCAATATTGCTCGCTGGTTCGCCATCGTCGGTCTGTTGCTGCTGGCGGGAGTGGCACCTGCCAAGGCGCAGTTTTTCAATCAACCCACTGTAGGCGGGATCACGGTGGACGCTCAAGGTGTAGTCCGCCAAAGCGTGCTTAACGAGCGTTTGGCCGCTGTACGGCAATTGCGGAAGGACGCGGGCAAGGTGCCGGCGGAACTGCAACCGAATGGGGAACTGCGGAAGGTGTCCCTGCGTGGACTGGAAGGTGTGCTCCGGCAGACATTGGCCGACAATCCCGCCCGCCTGCCTGATGAGTTGCAGTACTTGGGAGGCTTGCAGCGCATCCAATACGTGCTGGTCTACCCGGAACAGAAAGACATCGTGCTGGCGGGACCCGGCGAGGGTTGGACGATCGACGAGCGTGGCGAAGTTGTCGGCGTGACCACGGGCTTGCCCGTGCTTCGCTTGGAGGATTTGTTGGTCGCGCTGCGGACCGTCGAAGCTGCGCGGACGGAGGGCCTCAGCGTGTCGATCGATCCCACGCCCGAAGGCCGCCGCCGTTTCAA
>JAPLNJ010000469.1 GCA_026692885.1 Planctomycetota bacterium
GACAAAGGGCCGGAAGATTTCATCCAGCATGACGGACGGGATGCCGATGCCCGTATCCGATACCGCGAATTGCAGCTGGGCGGTCCCCCGACTTGACTCGGAGCAACGCACGGTCAGTCTCACTTCACCCCGTTCCGTGAATTTGACGGCGTTGCCGACCAGATTGATCAGAATCTGACGCAACCGCGTCGCATCGGTGTAGAGCGTCGCCGGCAGCGGTAGACCGTGGACCACTTGCAGGCTCAGACCCTTCTTGGCCGCCGTAATTTTCGCCATCGCCATGACGTCGTCCAGGATCTGCCGCAGGGCACAGTCGGTCTTCTCCAACGGCAGCCGGTCGGCTTCGATCCGAGCCAGATCCAGCACGTCATTGATGATCCCCAGCAGACCCTGCCCGCTGCGTTGGATCATTTCCAGGAACTCGCCTTGCACGGCCGGCGACAAATTCCCAGTACTGAGCAGTTCGCTGCAGCCCAGAATTGCCGTCAGGGGCGTGCGGAGCTCATGGCTCATGTTATTCAGGAACTCGCTCTTGGCGCGATTGGCGGCTTCCGCCGCATCTTTCGCCAGGACCAGAGCCTCCTCCCTCTGCTTGCGCTCCGTGATGTCCTCGATCGCGGCCAGGAGGTGTGTCGCTTGGCCGACGACGTCCCGGATGACGGTCACGTTCACGTTCACCCAGGCTATCGTGCCATCCTTGCGCAGGTAGCGTTTCTCCAGGCGGTAATCGGGTATCTCACCACGAATGACGCGCTGGAAGACATCTCTGTCCTTCTGCCGGTCTTCCGGATGGGTGATTTCCGAGATGTGCATGCGAACCATCTCGTCAGCGGAGTAACCGGTGATCGCACACATTTTCTGGTTCACGCGCAGCCACTGCCCAGTCTGCGGATCGGCCTGGGCCATACCGATGGAGGCCACTTCGAACATGGCGCGAAACTGCTTTTCGCTTTCCCGCAGCGCCGCCTCCGCCTGCTTGCGTTCACGCCGATCGGTCGCCTCCCGCAAGCTGCGCTCGATGGCGGGAATCAGGCGGGTCAGGTTGTCCTTGAGTACGAAATCCCAGACCCCCAGCTTGAGAAGTTCGACCGCTCTTTCCTCACCGACGCTGCCGGAAACGAGGATCAACGGCAGGTCAGGATACCGCGATTGGAGGAGGCCCAGCGTGTGCTGGAAATCCAGCTTTGGCACGCTGTAATCGGGTAGCACGGCGTCCCAGCCGCCCTGCTCGACGGCCGCTTCCAGTTCCTCGAGACTCGCCACGCAATGGCAACGCGCGGCCAAGCCGTGCCGCTCCAGGTGGCGCACGATGAGCCGGAAATCGGCCGGCTTGTCCTCAATGACCAGAAGATTGATGCTCGTGTTCATGCGTGGCTATCCTTGCGGGGGTTCGTTCGTGGCCAGCCAATAGATGCCCAACCGCGCCACGGTCTCGGCAAACTCGGCGAAATCCAGCGGCTTGCGCACAAAGCTGTTCGCCCCGTTCTCGTAACTGCGCAACCGGTCCCGTTCCTCGTCGGAAGACGTGAGGATGACGATGGGCAGCAGGCGCGTGCGCGGGTCGGCGCGCAGACGTTCCAACACCTCCAGG
>JAPLNJ010000470.1 GCA_026692885.1 Planctomycetota bacterium
GGTCGTAGCGGCAGATGACGAAAGCGGTGCCGGTGCCGGCGAACACCAGAGCGACGCCCAAGTAGAGGTACGGCACCAAGCCCAGGGTGTGATCCAGCCAAGTCGGCACGCGGACCTTGCTGACGGCCACGAGTTCCTGCAGGGCGCCCAGCGGACAGACGGCCGCACAGAAGGTCCGCCCAAAGAACAAGGTGAAGACCAATGGCAACAGGAAGATCCCCACGACGGTCACAGGGATCGCGTAGGTCGGGTCCATCAACGCCAAGGCCACGTTCTGCGTCGCTCCGATCGGACACACGCAACCTTGGCGGATGAAGCCGAACCAGAGCAAGGAGACGATTGTCAGGAGGAACAGTTCGCGCCGCGAGCGGCTGACCAAGGCCGAATAGGTGGCCACCGACAAAGCCGCGACCAACACCAGCAGATTGGCCCATTCCCAGACGACGCTATGGGCCACCGGGGGCGACGAGATCGGAATCGCGTGGTCCTTGAACTCCGGCGTCGGGATGACGTCGCCAGCCCACACGACGCCGGTCGCGGCCAGCAGCAGGCCTACCGTCGCCGCGAGCAGCGTCAGCTTAGGCACGGCCGAAAAATAACTCCCTCGCCTCGGTACTCCAGGGAGCGGGTTGGGGTGCGGGGCGGAACAGCAACTGCCGAAGTTATGTTTCGGCCGGTCCTCAGTACGGAGGGTGGGAGGCGTGCATATCATGGCTGCGTCTGTTCCTCTGCGGCGCGCCAGCGCAGTTGCCGCTCGATGCGGGCGGTCAGTGCCTGGGCCGCTGGTCGTTGATCCGCAGTGTCGCCTGCCGTGCGAGACAGCTTCTGCGCCCGGGCCTGTAACATCGTCACGGCGCGCCGTTTGAGGATCTCGACTTGACTGGCCGGGATGCGTGCGAAGGCCTGGGTGGGGCAGGCGATTGCGATGGCACACTCGTTGCAGTTCAGGCAGCGGTCGTGCTCGACCTGCAAGTACAGCGAACCGTTCATCAGGGCGCAGCCTTTGACGCACTTGCCGCAACCGATGCACAGCGGCCGGTCGATCGTGTACTCGTAGAACCGCTGGCCGTACTTGTCCTCGACGAACTTCCGGTCAATGGCCCCCGTCGGACACAGCTGATTCTCGGCACCCGTATCCAGCGCGCTGTAGTTGACTTCGAAGTAGCCGGTGCAAACATCGCAGTAGCCGCACAGGTCGAAGCAGTTGACACATTTGACGGCCGACACGTCCAGTACACAGTAGGTGGCGCAGTGATTACACGCCATGCATTTGTCCGGGTCTAGTTGCCAGACCAGCGGCTCCTCGTGGCCACGGCGACCGGCCAGGAATCCACCGGCGCCAGCGGCCACGACGACTCCGGTGATCCGTAGTCCGTCGCTGATGAACCCGCGACGGTTCGTCTGGCGTTGCTCGTCAGCCATCAGGTGTTCCTTTCCTGCGCGTTTCGCCAAGCCGCCGCTTGTGGGATTTTGCACTGCCGGTTCAGCCCGCACTGACCGCAGGGCAGTTCGCGCAGACAATCAGGCTGGCCTGTGTCTGGACTGCGGCGCAGGCCCAGGACTGTCGCCACCGCCGCCAGGCCGGCCAAGGCGAGCCAGCGGAATGTCGCCGTCAACCACTCCCGGCGCGGGTTAGGTGGGTCGGTGATGTGTTTGGTCATCTTCGTCAGCCCTGCCGCTCAAAAATCCGGACCGTGTGCGAGTTCGGGTCGAGCAACAACACTCGGCCGCGACTGTCGGCGGCTACGTCGAACGGTTTCTGCCGCGTGTCATCGCGCGCGTCTTCGGTAATCGTCCCCGGCGCCAACTCCTGCGGCGTGGCCACGAAGCTCTCAAAGACACCTTGATGGCTGTACACCTTGACCCGCGGCAAACCTTTTTCGACGGTCACAAAGCAGCCATTCGGCAGGACCGCGAAATTCGCGGGATTGCAGCAGCCGAAGAAGCCCTCGCTGGTGGCCGAAGCGGCGCCCCAATGCCCCAACAAATCGCCCTCGAACGTATACGTCTCGATGCGTCGGGCACCCGTGTGGGCCACACGCAGCAAACCGTCCGACGTGACAGCTATGTCGAAATAAGGACTCGGCAGGACGAAACCCGGGACGCCTCGCAAGGAATTGCACTCGCCAATGCGCCGGACCAATTTCCCGTCGAGACCAAACCGTAGCACGATGCGATGGCCGGCATCGGCCACGAACACATCCTCCTCCGCCAAGGCAATCGAAGTCAACACCGACGCCTCCTCCAACCCCTCGTTCAGTTCCGCCACCACGGCTCCCTGGCCATCCAAGCGGACCACGCGTCCGGGCAGGCCGACATAAACGGCTCCGGGGAACTTGTGATCCGCACCACCGACGGCGATACAGGAGGGTTCGCCGACCAGATTCAGCAGCGCGAGCGACTTCCCTTCCGCAGCAAACACCAGCACCTGATGATCGCCGGCAACGTAGACGCGATCAGCGGGCCCAGTGGCAATGGCTCGAGGGTGCTCCTGGTCCAACGCCCACTCGCCGCTCTGGCGGTAGGCAATCGTCCGAGGGTCCACATGCCGGGGATCACCGGGCGGGTACGCGTCGACATCCTGGTCGGACCGCTTCGAGATCTTGCTGCCGCGCTCTCCGAACGGATCGATCCGCCACAGCGAGGCAACACTCGCGGCCAAAAGCGTCAGCCCCACGACAATCCCGACAACGAGTCTAATCTTCGCTTGCGATGTCATGCTGCCGATCGTCCTTCGTCCTTCGTCCTTCACTTGTCCACTGCCTTCAGGTCCACGCAGAACATACGTTTGAGGTCGCGCAGCACGAGTTGCCCGCCGACCAGCGCCAGGGGGCCCCAGGCTTCCCGGCCGTCCGGAATCACTTGGTGCTTGGCCACCAGCCGGAAGGTCTCCGGAGTCGCCTCGACCGCCGCCAGCAAGCCGTCCTCGGAGAGGGCCAAGACCAGACCGTCGGCAATCAGGTAGGGCCCGTGGCCAAACTTGAGTTGGCCGCTATTCCACCGTTCCTTGCCGTCCAGGTCCAGGCAGACCAGTTGTCCGCGAGCCGCCTTGCGCACACCGTACAAGTGATCCTGGTAAAGAATGGGGGTCTGTTGTTCAGAGCCGAATTGCCGACGGGTCAGGGTGAACGTTTTCTCGGCGGTTAGCCGGTCAGCGGTTTCCTCCAACTGCAGCAGCATCGCTCCGATCTCGTCATAGCCGCTGGACAGGAAGATGCGGCCGTCGGGCAGCGGCACCGGCGAGGGGCTGGTGGCAAAGTTCTCCTTCCAGTTCTCCTCGTACCATAGTTCGGCACCGCTGTCCGTCGCTATGCCCGCCGTGCCACCACTGCCGCAGTAGACAACCATCCGCCGCCCGGCAAACTCCATCGGCATGATGGACGAGTGGGTCATCTTCCAGCCGCGCGGGTTAGGCGTCTTCCACACGACGTTGCCGGTCTTGATGTCGACCGCCGTCAGTAACGCGTCCGGTCCGCAGGGGGCCAGCAGCACTCGCTCGCCATCGATCAACGGGCATTGACCCGTGTACCACTGCCGCTCCTCGGTGCCAAACTGGCGAACCATGTCGATCAGCCACCGGCACTCGCCGGTCGACGCATCCCAGCAGGCGACGTGACAGCGGGGGCCGATCGAGACGACCGCGTCACCCGCCAACGCCGGGATCGTGCGCGACATACCATGATTCGGGGCAATCGAAACCGGATAACCGTTGCGCCAGATTTCGCGTCCGTCCGCTAGCGACAGGCAGCGCAGCGTGTCGGCCTGGGCCGTTTCATCGTAGTCGATCAGGTATGCGCGGCCGTCGGCGATCGCTGCGGCGGCGTAGCCTTCGCCCACGTCGATCTGCCAACGCACCGGCGGGCCGCTGGCCGGCCAGGACCTGGCCAAGCGTTTTTCATCGGTGCAGATGTCATCACGTTGGGCACCGCGGAACGCCGGCCAATCGCCGCGGATGTTGGCGGGTTGCCCGTCGCCACGAATCGGCTGGCCGGCTTTCACAGGTGCTAGGTCCTGGGCCGCCTTGGGCTGGGGCGTGCCGTCTCGGCCCGGCTCGCGTTTTGGCAGGCTGCCGATCAACCCAGTGCTGGTCCACAGCCCCAGCGCCAGGACACCGGCAACCGCCAAGACTGCGGGAACGACATTTGGAATCCAAGAGGTCTTCATAGCGCCGGCCATTGTACCCGTTTGCCGACCCCACGCCAACCGAGCCGACCCCACGCTAACCGAATTGAATTTCCCTCGAGCCGCCCGCCGTCAGTAGCGTTTCCGGTCTACCGCAAGTCAGGACTCGCTCGACCAATGCGCCGTGTGATATGATTCGTTGTGCAGTGCCACTTTGCGCGGCAGGAGCGATGTAAGACATCGGAGATTAAGCAGTTCCGCCCCCGCCGACTTTATGTCGGGGGAGCGATGATTGTGCACTCCAACGAGCCCGAAAAAACGGCTTCTTTCACTGCCGCCGCCCCCGCCGCGAAGCGGCGGGGGCGGCGGCAGGGAAA
>JAPLNJ010000471.1 GCA_026692885.1 Planctomycetota bacterium
GACGCAAGGGCCATCAGGTCACCGAAGCCAAACTGTCCGATGGGTCGATCCAACTGACCGTGCAGGTCAACGGAGGTGCGGCATGACCAGGATCATCGAGATCACCGTGTCGCCCAAGGGCGAAACCACCGTTACCACCAAGGGCTTCACCGGTTCGTCCTGCCGCGAGGCCAGCAAGTTCATCGAGCAGGCCCTGGGCCAACGCACCGGCGAGCGGCTGACGGCTGAGTTTCACCAGACCCAATCGGTCCAACAGCTCGTCAACCGTCAGCAGAACTGAGGGCGTGATCTGCATTGGATTGTTACAGTGACGCCACCTCAGCAACTCACGATGGCTGAGGTGACTTTGCCTTCAACGCGGCGGCCAGTTCCGAGATCGCGTCCGCCAACTGTGGAAACCGTGGCACGACTGTGGCCAGGTTTCTGGGGCCTGCCTTTTTGCCTATGAAGCTACCATCGGGTTTTCTCTGCGGTATCATCTGGGGGTCGATAGCTGTGATGGAACGTAGAAATCGCTCCCGGATGTCCGTGACGGAGTCCAATTCCTCAAGT
Source organism: Planctomycetota bacterium (assembly GCA_026692885.1). Next base: position 553 of record JAPLNJ010000471.1, read on the forward strand.
GCCTTCAGTCCCTCATTTACTAGGCAGATTGACCCGTCAAACCTTCCAATCTGCAAGATCGGTTGTGAGGTCCGGTCGTTGACCCACAAACTGACCCAGAGCCTGTGCGACCATTTCGTCAAGTCTTCGTGCAAACCGCGGGTGGCAACCAAGTCCTCCATGAATTTCCGAGTTTGGCCTGCCACCTGGTTCCCCACCACCTCCGCCAATTCGTCGTAGAACTCCTGCGTAGATACCGGCTCGGTCGAAGTTCTCTTGCGTTTCACAGAAATGTCTCGCTTCACGACGACGTCGATGGGTGTCGTCTGGACAGTTGTTGATGGCCGTTGATCCCCCTGGCGGTAAGTCACCGTAACGGCTGTCCGCGAGACAATCTCAGTAGCGAGTCGCGTTGATGGCACGAACAGGATTTCCGCCGTCTCGGTGGACTCACGAACAAAAGGCACGACTTCGACCAAGTCCAAGTCAAAACCGAGTGCTCTCTGCGAGGCAATACCCGAGACCACGTCCGGCAAGCCAGCAGGGATCTTGTCGCAGGCGATAACCAAGTTCAACTCGCCACTCTGTAGCCGTTCGAGGAACACGCCTGCCAACTCATCCGAGATGGGATCGTTGGGGAAATAGCGTTGGACGAGTTCCGTCCAAGTCGTGTCCTCGCCTTCCCCGAAGACTTGTGTTGCTTGCTGTTCAGACAGGGCGGCGAAAGAAGATGCGTAGTCGATGATTTGGGCAATCACCGCTCGGTCACGTAGCTCCGGGTTCACGTAGCGTTTGACCTCCACCACGATCACGTGTCCGCTTGCGGCTAGGATCACGATGTCGGGGGAGATCGAACGGCCGGAAGGGGTTTCTAGGTCCAGTTGCCGCCAGATGGCAAATGGGCCATGAATCCCGGTTCGCCGCGATTCCAGTCCGAGCAACTCGACGTTCCCCGCCAGTACCTCCTCGAAGAACTTCTCGTCCTTGTTCAGTCGGTCCAGCGTGGTGGGTTGCCAACGCTCGGTGTTTCCCAGGGGGTTCCAACGCACGACTACCTGTGGTGCCATCGTTCATCTCCGCGTCGGCAACAAAGTGTGCCGGGTTTCGTTTCCACCCAATCGAGTCAAAACTTACGAGGTTTCAATATGACGCTTACCAACCGACTTGTAGAGTACGTCTCGGCCTGTTTTACAGGCATTTGGATTCAGTCGCACGAACACGACGACGCCCTGGCCGAAATCGCCCAGATGTGTCGCGACAACGAGTGGCGGCTAGCTGTCTGGGATGTCGAACGCGGCCTGCAACTCCCCGGCCAAGCCAACGGTCAGGCCGATAACGCTGGCGGCAACGATCCGCTGGCCGCCATCCGGTCCCTGAACGCGATGGCGTCGGCCGACAGCACGGCCCTGCTGGTAATGGTCAACGCCCACCGCTTTTTGCAGTCCGCCGAGGTCGTGCAGGCCCTGGCCCAGCAGATCAGCATTGGCAAGACGAACCGGACATTCGTGGTCGCCCTGAGCCCTGTTGTGCAGGTGCCCGTCGAGCTGGAGAAATTATTCGTCGTGTTGGAGCACGACCTGCCCGCCCGCCAGCAACTGCACGACATCGCCCGTGGCATCGCCACCGAAGAGGGCGAATTGCCGGACGGTGCGGAGCTGGACATGCTGCTGGACGCGGCTGCCGGCCTGACCCGGTATGAATCCGAGTCGGCGTTCAGCCTCTCGCTCGTTCGACATGGCCGCATCGTGGCCGATGCTGTCTGGGACCTGAAGTGCCAAACGCTAAAGAAAAGCGGTCTCATGCAGATGTACCGGGGCACGGAAAACTTCAGCAGTCTCGGTGGCTTGGTTTCGCTCAAGGCGTTCACGAAGCGGGCCTTGTTGCAGCCCAGCCGCAGCAACCCGCTGAAACGCCCCCGCGGAGTTTTGCTACTGTCGCCGCCCGGTTGTGGAAAAAGTGCCTTCTGCAAGTGTCTTGGCCGCGAAACCGGGCGTCCGGTGCTGATCCTCGACGTGGGCACGCTGATGGGCTCGCTGGTCGGCCAGACCGAGGAGCGGACCCGCCAAGCCTTGCAGATCGTCGACGCGATGGCTCCGTGCGTGCTGATGATCGACGAGGTGGAGAAAGCGTTTGCCGGCGTCAGCAACTCCGGGCAGACCGACTCGGGCGTGTCGTCCCGC
>JAPLNJ010000472.1 GCA_026692885.1 Planctomycetota bacterium
CGAGGCCTCCTCCAGTGCGATCGTCGTAGAGCTGGCCACGCGGCGTAAGGTCGCCGAGATCCCTGTCGGCGGGCTGCCCCAGGATGTCGCCTTCAGTCCTGATGGGCGGCGGGCGTACGTGAGCAATCGGCTCGACGATTCAGTCTCCGTGATTGATACCGTGGCCCGGAAGGTCATCGCCACGGTCCCAGTGGGCGACGAACCGCACGGCGTGCTGACGGATCGCTCAGGCAAACTGCTGTACGTCTTGAATACCTCGTCCGACGACATTTCGGTCATCGACACCGGGACGCTGGAGGAGGTCAAGCGTCTGCAGGCCAGCCGAAACCCCTGGTCGTTGGCGCTGTCGCCGGACGGCACCAGGCTGTGCGTGACCAACAGTCTGTCCCAGTTTGTTAAGTTTCGTGCCCCCGCGATGTCCGAGGTGACAGTGATCGACACCGAGCAGGGGTTCGTCGACGACCGGGCGGTCGTGCCGGCTACGAACTTGCTGCAAGGCGTCGCCTGGCACCCCAGCGGCAAGTACGCGTTGGTGACCATGCTGCGCACCAAGAACCTGGTGCCCATGACGCGGATGCTGCAGGGCTGGACGATTACCAACGGCCTGGCGATCATCTGGGCCGACGGCCAAGTTGACCAGGTTTTGCTGGACGAGCCTGGGATGTCATTCCCCGATCCCGCGGACGTGGCTATTACACCCGATGGCCGACTCGCCTTGGTGACCAGTTCCGGCACGGACCGGGTCGCAGTGGTGGACTTGACGAAGCTGATGGGGATTCTGGACAAGGCCACGCCCCGGGAACGCGAGCACGTCATTCCCAATCACCTCGGCCAGGCGAGCCAGTTCGTGACCGCGCATCTGCCCACTAAGAACTGTCCTCGCCTCCTTTCGACGCCAACTTTCGTGCCACTCTTGCCATCCCGATGGGCACGTCGATGGGCTCACGTACGACATCGAGGAGGACGGCCCCGGCGGAGGCATAGGGAAGGACCCAGTTGACAACCGGACGCTGCGGGGGATTCTGGATACGGCGCCGTTCAAGTGGTCGGGACTAAATCCGAGCCTTTCGCGCCAATGCGGGGCCCGGCTGGCCACGTTCTTCACGCGGATCCAGCCCTTCACGCCCGAAGAACTCGACGCGGTGGACACCTACGTCTGCACGATTCCGCGACCGCCGAACCGCTACCGACCTGTCGGGGCTGCACTCACCGAGGCGCAACGCCGCGGCAGAGCGGTCTTCGAACGGACGCGGGCGAATGACGGCCGGACCATCCCTAAAGAAAATCGCTGCATCACCTGTCACTTCCCGCCCCTGTTCACCGATCGCAATCTCCAGGACGTGGGCAGCCAGGGACGGCTGGACTCGCACAACAAGTTCGATGTTCCGCACTTGAACAACATCTACGACTCAGCCCCGTACCTGCACCACGGCGTCGCTGACACGCTGGAGGAGATCTGGACCAGGTACAACCCCCACGACACGCACGGCGTGACAAACGACATGACGAAGGATCAGTTGAACGATCTCATCGAATATCTCAAGACTCTGTAAGGAACCCATTATGAACATCTCCAGGATGGCACTGAGGCACGGCCGAAAAATAGCTCCCTCGCCCCGGTACTCCGGGGAGAGGGTTGGGGTGAGGGGTGAAACGGCAAGTGCCGAAGCTAGTCTTCGGCCGGTCCTGAGGATCGTTGTTGTCGGCCTGCTTTTCACCGCAAGTCCCCTGGCCCGCGGCGCCGAGCCTGCCCAGTCGGCGCCGGAGGCTGCCCCCGCTGCCAACGAGGCGAAGGGGCTCCCGTATGTATACACGCACTGGAAACACTTCACGACCAAGGAGGGGCTTCCCAACGACCATATCTTCGCCGTCAAGGCGGATGGCCCCAGGGTCTGGGTGGGAACCGAAGACGGTCTGGCGTGTATCGACAAGAAGACCGGCAAGATCCGCAGTTGGCGCGAGAAAGATGGTCTGCCTTGGAAAGTTGTCACCGCAATTGATGTCGACAAGAAAACTGGGGCCGTCTGGTTGGGGCTCTTCGGCGGCGGATTGGCCCGCTTCAGCGGTGGTCGTTTCGACCACTTCAATCAGCTCAACAGTGGACTCGTGAACGACGTCGTGTACGGAGTCGCGGTCCAGGACGACAACGTCTGGGTGGCCACCACGGCCGGGGCGAATCGCTACAACACGAAGAAGGGTGAGTGGACGGTCTTCACCGAGAAGAATGCCCCCATGGAGGAGATCTGGAACTACAGCGTCGCCTACAGCGGCAAGTATAAGGTCTATCTGGCCGTGTGGGGCAGCGGCATGCTGGAATACGACCTGAAGAAAGAGAAAGCCGGTGTCGATCCGTGGAAGGTCTATCTCGACCCGGACGGCGAGATGGAGATCGACTTGTATCGCGACGATGGGATCATTCACGTCATCGTCACGGGCGTCAGCCCTGTGGGAGACGATGTGT
>JAPLNJ010000473.1 GCA_026692885.1 Planctomycetota bacterium
ATGCGGTCGCGCCAGGCCCAGTTGGCGCACGGAGACTTGCAGCATGGGAACGTGCTGCTGGTCCCGGTGCCGGGAACTGAAAAGTTAAGTCTGAAGTTGGTGGACTACGACGGCATGTTTGTGCCCACACTGACCGGACACCAGACAGGCGAGGTCGGGCATCCGAACTACCAGCATCCGCAGCGATTGCGGGAGGGGATTTTCAGTGCCGAAATCGACCGGTTCTCGCACTTGGCGATCTACACGGCCATCCGGAGCCTGATCGTCGGGGGTGGCAAGTTGTGGCTCAAGAGCGACAACGGCGAGAATCTGCTGTTTCGCGAGGCGGACTACCAGAACCCTGGAGAATCGGCGACATTTCGGCACTTGTGGGAGCTGGGGGATGCACAGGTGCGGGCGTTAACGTGGCGTCTGCTCCTGGCGGCGGAAGACCGTCTGGAGCACGTGCCGCTGTTGGAGCAGATCGTCACGGAGGGTCAGGTGCAGACGTTAACCCCGTCCCAGCTGCGGCATGCGGAACAGTTCCTGTTTCCGTCGCACCGATCCACGCCTGCGCCGTCGCCGCGGACGGAGGCGAAACCGGCTGAACCCTCGCCGCCTCCGGCGACGCCGCCGCGGGCCACGGCGAAACCGGCTGAGCCTCCTTTGGACGCGAAGCCGAAGTCATCCAAGCCGGCCGAAACGTTCCAGGTATCCGCAAATAGCGTGGGTATGAAGTTCGTCTTGCTCCCGCCCGGCGAGTTCCTGATGGGTTCGCCGGACTCGGATGGTGACGCCGGTTACGACGAGAAGCCGCAGCATCGGGTGCGGATCACCAAGCCGTTCTATCTGGGCGTGTACGAGGTGACGCAGGCCCAATATCAGAAGGTCGTGGGCAGCAACCCCAGTGTCGTCAAGGGCGAATTTCTCCCGGTCGAGACTGTCTCGTGGGACGATGCGGCGGCGTTCTGCAAACGGCTGTCGGAAGTGCCCGCAGAGCGTGCGGCGGGGCGCGCCTATCGCTTACCAACCGAGGCCGAGTGGGAGTACGCCTGCCGGGCCGGCAGCACCAGCAAGTTCTCGTTCGGCGACTCCGAGACGGAATTGGGGAAGCACGCTTGGTACGACAAGAACTCGGGCAGCAAGACGCACCCGGTGGGTGAGAAGCAGGCCAACGTCTGGGGGCTGTACGATATGCATGGCAACGTGCGGGAGTGGTGCCAGGACTGGTACGGACCCTATGAGGCGAAGCCGGCGAGTGATCCGTCGGGGCCCAGCTCGGCCTCGTTCCGGGTCGTGCGTGGCGGCGGCTGGAGCGATGGCGGCGGGAGCTGCCGGTCGGCATCCCGCTTCAGGAATTTTCAGGGGTTCCGGTTCCGGAACTTCGGGTTCCGCGTGGCCGTAGTCCGGTCGGGTTCCTGGGCTGAGCCCGGCAGGTAAGAGCGAGCGGAAGGCGCAGCGAGGCAGGTGACCAGTCGCGCAAAGAAGTAGTGTACACCGGTTTCTCGTTCCGACGCTTTGCGTCGGAACGCAAGCCGCGGACGCTCTGCGTCCTGGGGCAGACGACGCGGAGCGTCAAGAACTTGTGTTCCCACGCGGAGCGTGGGAACGAGAGAGGCGTTACCGGCTGGCGCGCTGGAGCACGTCGGGAAAGGGGACGTCGCCGAAGACGCCGAACAGACGCTGCGAGCTGAGCTTGGCCCGCGACAGTCTGGGGGACGTCAGACCGCAGAGGAAGCGGGCAAAGGCGCGCGGTTCGGCGAGCGTCTCACGGTGCTCGGTCCGCACCCGCACGGCTTCGCGCCACTGGGCGTCGCCGATCTCGGTTTTCGGCCGCGACGGCAACTGCGCCGGCTTCCGGTCGCTCAGACACCAGGAGCAGTGGCCGCACGGCTGGGCCAACGGCTCGCCGAAGTGCGTTCCCAACCGTGAGACTTGGCAGCCGGCCTGCTGCACCAGTTCCACGACCTGATTGAGTCGCGCGATCTCGCGTTTCTCCCGGGCGAGCGTCCGGCCGTGCAAGTCGGCCGCCAGCGCGCTCAGGTCCGTCGGCTGCCGGAGTCGGCGGAAGCGGTTGCGGACGCCTTCGACCTGCAGTTCCAGCAGACGCTTTTCGCCCAAGTAATCCAAGGCCCGCACGACCCGCTCGCGCGGCGAGGCCGTGGCCCGGGCCGCTTGATCCAGATCGATGTTGAACCAAATCTTAGCCTTCTGGGCCTGCGCCAACAACTTGCGCAGGAACTCGCGCCGTTCGCCTGCGAACTTAGCCAGCATCTCGCCGGACGAGACCAACGGCTTGAAGCGGTACTGCGAGTAGAACGGGGTGCCTTCCAACAGATAGCCGTCCAGTTCCAGATAAGTCAGCAGCGTGCGAGTCACCAGTTGGCGGATGTCGTGGCGGTTGGACAGGTCATACAGTGCCATCTCCAACTCCTCGCCCTGGCTGAACACCTCGGTGATCAGACTCTGCACCGAAGCCAAGCTGGGCGTGTCACCGTAGACAAAATTCTCCAGCGTATTCAGATCTTCCAGGCAGACCAACATCTCGCAGATCGACGGCCCGCCATCGCGACCGGCACGCCCGATTTCCTGCGAGTAGTTTTCCAGGCTCTTCGGCAAGTTGTAGTGATAGACGTAGCGGATGTTGGCCTTATCGATGCCCATGCCAAAGGCGATTGTGGCCACGACCACCGCACGATCCGAGCGGAAGAACCAATCCTGGACCGCGGCACGAATCTCATTTTCCATCCCGGCATGGTAGGCCCGCGCCTCGAAGCCCGCGCTCGCCAACCGCTCCGCCACCTGTTCCGCCGTGCGCTGCAGGGTCACGTAGATGATCGTCGGTCCCGGCGGCCTGGTCCGCAACCGCTCCAGCAAGATGACGTCGCGCTGGGTCGGCACGACGGGCGTGGTCAGCAGCGTCAGGTTGGACCGATAGAACCCGGTACACACGGCGCAGGCCGATTCGATTTCGAACCCGCGGCAGACGTCCTTCAGCACTTGCGGCGTGGCCGTGGCGGTCAGGGCCAGAACCCGCTCGGCGCGATACTCGCGAGCCAGCCGTGCCAGCTTCAGGTAGTCGGGCCGGAAATTGTGCCCCCATTCGGAGATGCAGTGTGCCTCGTCCACGGCGAACAACGAGATCTGGACACGTTTGATGGTCTCGCGGAAGCGTTCGTTGTTGAATCGTTCCGGCGCCACGTACAGCAGCCGCAATTTCCCGTCCCGCAAGGCGCTCATCACGTCCGCCGTCTGCTGTGCATCCAGCGTCGAATCCATCCGTGCGGCCGCGATGCCCCGTTGCTTGAGCCGATCCACCTGATCCTTCATCAGTGCGATCAGCGGCGACACGACCACCGTCAGGCCCGGCAGCAGCAAGGCCGGCAGTTGGTAGCATAGCGACTTGCCGCTGCCCGTCGGGAACACGGCTGCCGCCGACTTGCCTGCCAACAAGTGTCCGATCACCGCCTCTTGCCCCGGCCGGAACTCGGAGAACCCAAATTGCTGCCGCAAGACATCTGTGGCTGACTGCATGGCGTGCCCTTTCGTGGGATGTTTCGGAAAGCGGAGGCAAAGTGCAACGCATTGTAGCGGATCGGGAAACGCCTGTACACTAGCCAAGGCAAGAACAGCCTGACCTACGGCGACCGTTCATCAAAACGCCACAGGCCCGCCTCACGCGCCGCTCGGTAGGCCCGGTAGATTTCGTCGAGATCGGGGCACCGATTGAGGTCCGCGTACTTGATGGTGGCATCTGAGCGGAACTGCCCGACTTTGTACGCCGGCTGGTATTGGGCCATGATGTTGACGTACGTGTCGGGCGAGACCTCGCGCGCCAGCCAGTCGAAGATGGCTGCCGTTTCGTCCAGGTGATTGGGCATGACCAGATGCCGGACCAAGACGCCCCGCCGCGCCAGGCCGTCCGGTCCGAACTTCAACGGGCCGACTTGCCGATGCATTTCCACGATCGCTTCCCGGGCCCGGTCGGGGTAATCTTCGGCCTTGACCAGGCGCGCCGAGGTATCGCGGCGCCAGAACTTGAAGTCGGGCAGGTAGATGTCGACGATTCCGTCGAGCAGCTTCAGCGAATCGAGCGAATCGTAGCCGCTAGTGTTGTAAACGATCGGCACGTGCAGGCCGCGGGGTACGGCCTCGCCGATGGCCTCGATGACTTGGGGCACGACATGCTCGGGTGTCACCAAGTTGATGTTGGGGCAGCCGAGTTTTTGAAGGTCCAGCATGAGGTCGGCCAACTCGTCGGCCGTGCATTCGTCGCCGCCCGGGCGTTGGCTGATGTCCCAATTCTGGCAGAACACGCAGCGCAGATTGCAGAGATTGAAGAAGATCGTCCCCGAACCACGCTGGCCGCGCAGGCAATCTTCCTCGCCATGATGAGCACCCGCGCTGGTCACCCGCGCGTGCCGGCCCGTGCCGCAGATTTGCGTTTCGTCCTCCAGTCGGTCCCCGTGACAGCTGCGTGGGCAACTCGCACACTCGCCCAGTTTGCGCAACGCGGCCGCCACTCGTTCCGCCAGCGCGCCCGAACGGTGCAGCGCGAGATACGCCGGCTCGAAGGCCTCGAGCAGGAACCGATTCGGGGACATAACTGAGTCGCTATCAGCACGGACCATGGACACAGACCCAACCGTGAATCCTGGTGAGAACTCAAGCACGAGACGGCTGCCAACGAAACGGCAGCGCGGTGAGCACCGTCGAGGCCACGGAAAGGTGCCTCACAGCAAGCACGCGCCGCGCACGTCTCGACGGCGGAACGCAACCCGTCCCGTTGTCTCTATAGCGGATTCATTGCGGTTGCCCAGTGGCGCCGGAGAAACGGGTGCCGGAGAAACGGGTGCAGCCAAGGCCGCCACCCCACTTGTTTGACCACGACCCAACGGGGAGCGCGGGGCAAAGGGCCCAATACTGTGAACATCTTGCGGTTGTCCAAGTCCTCGATTCTTCTCGTTCCGACGCTCTGCGTCCTTGGGCAGACGACGCGGAGCGTCAAAACACTTGCGTTCCCACGCGGAGCGTGGGAACGAGAGAGGCGTGAAATGCGAGTAACATGCCCCCGGCTTGCCCCTCGTCGTTCTACACAACTCTTCCGCCCTGAAGGGGCATTAACAAATCAGCCCAGGGCAAAGCGGAGCGGCGACAGCCGCAGAGCGACGCCCTGGGTCCGATATCGATTCAACACGGTAGCCCTGAAAGGGCGAAACAAATCGGTTCATCCCACACCTATCGTTCGTCAGGCTTGACTAAGGCTTGTGGCATGGCTGTGCTGTACTGGCTTGTTTCGCCCTTTCAGGGCTAGCGTTCTTGGTACTCGCATAACCCAGGGCGGCGCTACGCGGCTAACGCCGCTCCGCTCTGCCCTGGGCTGATTTGTTAATGCCCCTTTGGGGCGGAAGAGTCGTGTATGCGACGGGGCCTGTAAACAAATCGTAGGATGGGCTGTCCCCACCACAACGGCTTATGCCTGGTGGGCACAACCCACCCTACACTTCACGGCGTCGGGCGAGGAGGGAGGTGCGGAGGGGCGCGGAGGGGTCCGGAGGGGAGCTATCCACAGACGTGTGTAGAGCGTAGACTTGTTCCTGCGGCGTCCTTTCCTTGAGGTTCGCGTCCGTGCAAATCGGATGACGGCGACGCTTTACATCGGGGAAGACTCTTCTTTTTGACAAGTTCACTTGGGCGCCGTCCGGTAGTGAACTCGAAGTCTACAGAAGGATTGCCCTGATGGAACGCATACCGCTAGTCGAGGATGTTCAGAACTACGCCCAGAACATCGTCGACACGGTGCGCGAGCCCCTGCTGATCCTCGACGCCAACTTGCGCGTCCAGTCCGCCAACCGCGCCTTCTACCAGACGTTCCAGGTCTCGCCCGAGGAGACCGAGGGCCGCCTGATCTACCGATTGGGCAATGGCCAGTGGGACATTCCCGACCTGCGAACCCTGCTCGAGGACATCGTCCCCAAGAGATCCGTCTTCGAGGACTTCGAGCTCGAACACACCTTCCCGACCATCGGCCGCAGGGTCATGCTGCTCAACGCCCGCAAGCTCCAGGCGGGCCAACACGGCGAGCTGCTGGTCCTGGCCATGGAAGACGTGACCGCGCGCAAGCGGGCGGAAGAAACGCTGCTCGAAGCCGGGGCCTTGCAGAACGCGATCTTCAACAGCTCCAACTTCTCGAGTATCGCCACGGACGAGAAGGGCGTCATTCAGATCTTCAACGTCGGCGCCGAGCGCATGCTGGGCTATACGGCCGCCGAGGTGATGAACAAGATTACCCCCGCCGACATTTCTGATCCGCAGGAGGTGATCGCGCGTGCCGCTGCGTTGAGCCTGGAACTCGCCACCCCGATCACCCCGGGCTTCGAGGCGCTGGTTTTCAAGGCCGCTCGCGGGATCGAGGACATCTACGAGCTGACTTACATCCGCAAGGACGGCAGCCGTTTTCCGGCAGTCGTCTCGGTCACGGCGCTGCGCGACGCGCAAGGCGCCATCATCGGCTATCTGCTGATCGGCACCGACAACACCGCGCGCAAGCGAGCGGAAGAAGCGCTGCTGGAAGCCGGGGCCTTGCAGAACGCGATCTTCAACAGTGCCAACTTCTCGAGCATCGCCACCGACGAGAAGGGCGTCATTCAGATCTTCAACGTCGGCGCCGAGCACATGCTGGGCTATATGGCCGCCGAAGTGATGAACAAGATTACGCCCGCCGACATTTCTGATCCGCACGAACTCATCACGCGGGCCAAAGCCTTGAGCGCTGAACTCGACACCCCGATCACGCCGGGCTTCGAGGCCCTGGTTTTCAAAGCTTCGCGCGGGATCGAGGATATCTACGAATTGACCTACATCCGCAAGGACGGCAGCCGTTTTCCGGCAGTCGTCTCGGTCACGGCGCTGCGCGACCCACAAGGAAGAATCATCGGTTATCTGTTGATCGGTACCGATAATACCGCGCGCAAGCAGGTGGAAGCCGAACGAATGCTGCTCGATCAGCGCGTGCGTGATCAACAATTTTACACCCGCTCGCTGATTGAAGCCAACATTGATGCACTGATAACCACAGATTCGCGAGGCATCATCACCGACGTCAACAAGCAGATGGAGTCGCTCACCGGATGCACGCGCGACGAGCTGCTCGGCGCGCCGTTCAAGGACTACTTCACCAACCCGGAGCGAGCTGAGGCGGTCATCACGCTCGTGTTGGGCAAAGGCAAAGTCACCGACTACGAGCTCACCGCGCGCTCCAGGGACGGCCAGGAAACCGTGGTGTCCTACAACGCGACCACGTTCCACGACCGCGACCGTAAGCTGCAGGGAGTGGTTGCCGTCGCCCGCGATGTCACCGAACGCAGCCGCTTGGAAAGGCAGATGCAGTTGCAGGCGGCGGAGCTGTCGGACCTGCACCGCCGCAAGGACGAGTTCCTGGCGATGCTGAGTCATGAGCTTCGTAGCCCCCTCGCCCCCATCGCCAACGCCGTGCAACTGCTCGGTCTCCAGCGGGGCAGCGAGAGCCCCATCCAGCAGCAAGCCCGCGGCATCATCGAAC
>JAPLNJ010000474.1 GCA_026692885.1 Planctomycetota bacterium
GGTAGCGATTCCCTCCGACAGCCCCGAATTCTCACGAATCCGGCTACCAGAGTCCTTGACGGCGTTGCCCCTCACCCCAACCCTCTCCCCGGAGTACCGGGGCGAGGGAGTTGTTTTTCGGCCGCGCCCAAGTGCGCGGTGGATGTGTTTCAGTCTCTCAGAAAATGATTTTTCTGGCCGTCAGCAACTCGATAATCTGATCGACACACTCGCTGACGGGACACGTCTCCGTGGGCAGGACCAGATCGGCCGACGAAGGCGGCTCGTAGGGAGCGGTGACACCGGGGAAGTTGGCGATGTCGCCTGCATCGGCACGCGCATATTGCCCAGCGGTGTCGCGCGTGCGGCAGACTTCCGCAGACGCCGACAAGTACACCACCAGGAAGCGGTCGCGTCCGACCACGTCGGCAGCCCGTTGCCGCACTGCTTCGCTGGGGGCGACCAAGGCCGCGATGCAGATCAGGCCCGCGTCGTTCATCAGCTTGGCCACTTCGGCCCCCCGGCGCAGGTTCTCGGAGCGGTCCTCGGCCGTGAAGCCCAGATCCTTGCTGACCCCCAGCCGCAGATTCTGGCCGTCCAGCACGACACAAGCCCGCCCTTCGTCGAACAAGCGGCGTTCCAGCGCGTAGGCGATGGTGCTCTTCCCAGAACTGGTCAAGCCCGTCAGTAACACGGTACAAGGTGCTTGCCCGAACCGGGCGGACCGCTGTGTCACGGAGACATTGCTAGGCTGGCTGTGCAGGCCGGGGCTGAGCGGCTGATCGTCCCAGTGGTCGTGCCGTTGATCGGCGGTCGCTCGGGACATGATCATTCCCGCCCCGACCGTGCTGTTGGTCAGACGATCGATGACGATGAACCCTCCCGTGCTCCGGTTGCGACGGTAATCATCGAATGCGATCGGCTCGGTCAGGGTGATGGCACAGCGGCCGATTTCATTCAGCTTCAGCGTCGGCGAGTCTTGGCGATGCAACGTATTGACGTCCACTTGGTAACGCAGGGTCTCAATGGCGCCGGCGATTGTTTTGGTCGTCTGCTTAAACAGATACGGCTTGCCGGGCACCATGGGATCCTCGGCCATCCACACCAGCATGGCCTCCAGACGTTGCTCCAGCTTGGGCATGTTGCCGGGCCGCACGATCATGTTCCCGCGGCTGATGTCGATTTCGTCCTCCAAGGTCAACGTCACGGCTTGCGGCGCAAAAGCCTCCTCCCATTCCCCATCGAAGGTCACGATCGACTTGACGCGACTGGTCTTGCGCGAGGGCAGCACGATGACCTGGTCCCCCTTGCGCACGATGCCGGAGGCGATCGTGCCCGAGTAACCGCGGAAGTCCAAGTTGGGGCGACTGACCGCTTGGACCGGAAAACGAAAGTCCTCCAGATTGCGGTCCGAGCCGATGTACACCGTGTCCAGGAAGCTCATCAACGTGCTGCCCCGATACCAGGGCATGTGCTGGCTCGCATCGACGACGTTGTCGCCGTGCAGGGCCGCGATCGGAATGAAGTGCAGATCCGGAATGTCCAGCCGTGCGGCGAATTCCTTGTAGTCGGTCCGAATGCCCTCGAAGACGTCCTCGCGGTAGTCCATCAAGTCCATCTTGTTGACGGCGACCAGCACGTGCTTGATGCCCAGCAGCGAGACGATAAAGCTATGCCGCCGCGTCTGCGTCACGACCCCGTTGCGCGCGTCGATCAGGATGATCGCCAAATCGGCCGTCGACGCTCCCGTGGCCATGTTGCGGGTGTACTGCTCGTGTCCTGGTGTATCGGCGATGATGAACTTCCGCCGCGACGTGGAGAAGTACCGATAGGCTACATCGATCGTGATTCCCTGTTCGCGTTCTGCTTTCAGTCCATCGGTGTACAGTGCGGGATCAAATCCGCCGCCGGTCGTGCCGTGAATGGCAGAATCCCGCTCCAAAGCCTTCAACTGATCTTCGTAGATCAGTTTGGCGTCGTAGAACAGGCGTCCGATCAACGTGCTCTTGCCATCGTCGACGCTGCCGCACGTCAGGAATCGCAGCAGCTCCTTGCGCTCATGCTGCAGCAAGTAAGCGTTGATGTCGGTCGCAATCAAGTCGGAGCGGTGAGACATAATCAGAAGTACCCTTCGCGATCAGAAATACCCTTCACGCTTCTTATCTTCCATGCTGCCTTCGTCGTCGTTGTCGATGACCCGGCCCTGACGCTCCGAGGTCGTGCACAGCAGCATCTCCTGGATGATCTCCGGCAGGGTGGTCGCCGTCGAGAGCACGGCGCCGGTCAAGGGATAACAGCCCAGCGTGCGGAAGCGGATCATTTTCAGAGCGGGCTGCTCGCCGGGCCTCAGCTGCAACCGGTCGTCATCGACCAGGATCAGGTTCCCGTCCCGCTTGACGACGGGCCGGAGGGCGGCGAAATAGAGCGGCACGATGGGGATCTGCTCCAGGTGAATGTACTGCCAGACGTCGAGTTCGGTCCAGTTCGAGAGCGGGAAGACGCGGATGCTCTCGCCCCGGTTGACGCGGGCGTTGTACAGATGCCACAGTTCGGGACGCTGATTCTTGGGATCCCACCGGTGGAACTTATCGCGGAACGAGAAGACCCGCTCCTTGGCGCGTGATTTCTCTTCATCGCGGCGCGCGCCCCCAAAGGCCGCGTCGAACTTGTACTTGTCCAGGGCCTGTTTCAGACCCTCGGTCTTCATCACCGTGGTGTGTTTGCCGCTGTGCTCAAACGGGTCAATATTGAGCTGCCGACCTGCCTCGTTGACGTACGACAGCACTTCCAGCCCCAATTGCTGCCGGGCGTAGCGATCCCGGAATTCGTACATGTCCCGGAACTTCCAGGTCGTATCGACATGCATCAACGGAAACGGGGGCTTGCCAGGGTAGAAGGCCTTCCTGGCCAGATGCACCATCACCGCCGAGTCCTTGCCGATGGAATACAGCATCACAGGGTTGGCGAACTCCGCCACGACCTCGCGGATGATGTAAATGCTCTCTGCTTCGAGTTCTTTGAGGTGGGTCAGCGTGTAGCTTGCCATAGGCTGTCGATCCAGGCGCGGGCCTTGTTGCGATTATTAGAGCTATTCTACGGTCGCCGCAGAAGGCCCGTCAGTCCCCGCAGCCCGTACAAGTTCTATTGTCGGCAAAACTGTCACGGAGAAGTGATCGGATTGGCACTATTCTGTGGCTTGCTGGGCCTACTTTGGTAATTCTGATTTTACTCGCCGGACCTCCGATACCGATCTTTCCAGACAGTGCTCCATGCAGTTCCCGCAATCACTCCAACCTCGGATAGGCAAAAATCGATGAGACGCACGAGTGGTTTGCGTACTTGGCCGGTGCTGCTGCCAATGCTGGCGCTGTTTATTGGCAGTCTGCTCGCACCGCGCGAATGGGCGCAGGTGACGATGATCCCGATCGCTAAGTTGGTCGGCTCGAAGGATCGCGGACGCATGATTGGGGCACGCCTCGAGCGGACGTCACCCGGCAGCGTAGATCCACGACCGGAAACCACCGCCGGGCCCGCCCTCGCCTCCGTATCTCCCGATCAGACTGGGTCCGACACCCTCACGACCAGTCGGCCAGCGCCCGATACGGCGCCGCCCACTCGGCCCGATACGCAGCAGACCGAAGACCAGGTACAAGTTGCAACGCTGGATTCGCCGCAGGTCGCCAAGGTGGACGAGAGCCAGGTCGCGGAGGTTCGCGGGACTGCGGGCAGGAACACGTTCCAGGAACTCCTACTGTCGGCGCAGGACGTGTGTCCCCTGATTTCTCCCCAGGGCGACGCCGTCGAGATAGGGCTTCCACCCAGTGAGGCCCTCGGCGCTCTGGAACAGTACGCGCAACCGAAACGCGTGGTAGAAGTCGCTCCTCCGGTTGCGAAACAGGTCTACCCGCCCGCACCGTTGTCGGCGAACGTCGCGCTGTCGGCACCCGATGAACTCGGGGCTTCGGCCTCGACGTCCCGGGACCCCTCGCGTTTGCCCTCCGAAGTGACGTTACCGAACGCCTGGGAAAACGCCCAGAATCTGGATCGTCAAGTTCTGAACGCCCGCACCGACGTCGTGACTCATTGGCCCTATCCCGTGGAGATCGCACGGCGGCTGGAAACACTGGCCGCGCGGGAGCCTTGCGCCAAGTGCTGTGCCGACATCGTGGACCAACTCCGGCAATTGCAGGGACTGGATGCGTTGGCTTCGCCCACCGTCACAACCTGCCTGCAGCGTTTGCGCGACCTGGCGAAACAAGCGGCCGAATACGGCGCCACCGTCGAAGACCTGAACGACCGCGCCGAACTGCAACGCGTCGCGCATGGTTTGACACGACGTTTGGCGATTTGGAGCCAAGTCACCGCCATCGCTTCGCAGTCCGCTGAACCTGTCGCCAGCGGTGTGCGCGACGCTCGGCAGCTGACCGCGGTACTGGCGACGGTGGAGAAGAAACTCCAGGCCAGCGACAACGCCCGCAAATGGCGCGAGTATCTATTGCTGGGCGAAGCCCAAAAGTGTCTCTCGCAGGACCATCCGTTCAACACGCAAGAGTATCGCGTGTTGTTGAAGCGAATCCTGCTGCGGATCGATTTCGCCAGCCTGACTCCACAGGAAGAGGCGTTCCTACAACAGCCTGAGTTGGCTGCCTTGACGACCGAACTCCGGCATTTGGTCATGGAGCCGATCAGCTACTTCACCTTGCTGGACGAGTTGGAACGTTACGAGAGTGAGCTGGAACCGAAGCATGCCTTGCAGGCCGCCACAGCGCAACAGATGTTACGCTGGTCGGAGAATCCGGCCGTCGTGGAACTCGGCCAGAAACTGGATGCCCACTACCGCAACGCGAACGTGCGGATCTCCGTCTCCAAGCAACTGATTCAACGGCTGCTGCCCGGTCCGGAACGCACCTCCATGGGGGTCGACGATGTGATCATGGGCGCACGCACGGTCGGGTCTAGCGAGACCCTGACCCAGCTCCAGGTGCGACTGATTCCCAGCTCGCAGAGTTGGCGGTTTGGCCTGGAAGCAAACGGCAACGTGGCGTCGGAGACATCCTCCCGCAAGGGTCCCGCCACGTTCTACAGTTCGGGCAACTCCGTGTTCCGTGCCCAAAAGGAAGTTATCGTCAATGCCCACGGAGTACGCCATACGCCGGCTGCGGCGGCCGCTGCCAGCGCCAACGATCTGACCGGCTTGGAGACAGCGCTGGATCCGCTGCCGATCCTCGGCGAGATCGCCCAGAACATCGCCCGCAAGCAATACCTGAGCCGGTCGGATGCTGCCCGGACGGAGATGCAGGATAAAATCGCCTGGCAGGCCAGTCAGCGATTCGACAGCGCGGTAGACGAGCGACTGCAGGAGGTGCGTCAGCAGTTTGTGGCGCAGTTCTACCAGCCCACGCGCAAGTTGGCCTTGAATCCTGCGGTGCTGGACATGCAGACGAGTCAAGATCGCATGGTGGTACGCTACCGGCTGGCGGGGTTCCATCAATTGGCGGCGCATACGCCTCGACCCCAGGCCCCCAGCAGCAGCGTGCTCAGCGTGCAACTGCATGAGTCGGCCCTGAACAACCTGTTGGAGCAGATTGGCTGGGCCGGCCGAGAGGCGAACTTCCGTCAACTGCACCAGGAACTGGCCCAGCTGTTCCATCGGCCAAGCATGACCTTGCCCGAGGACTTCCCTGACGACGTGACGGTGCGGTTCGCCGACGCCCATCCCTTGCACGTCGCTTTCCAGGAAGGACACGTCAGCTTGGTGCTAGCTTTTGCCGAGCTTGCGCAAGGCCGTAATCGATGGCGTGACTTTACCGTCCGCGTACGCTACCTGCCGGCCCCGGAGCAATCGGGCGCCGATCTGGTACGCGACGAATATGTGGAACTGTCCGGCAAACGACTGCGCTTCCGTGATCAGGTCGCGTTGCGGGCGATCTTCAGTAGGGTCTTCCTGCGCAACCAGCCAATCGATGTGCTCAGCAAACTCTTACGCACCGACCGGCGTCTGAAGGGCCTAGGCGTGACACAAATCGCCATCGACGATGGCTGGATCGGCGTGGCGGTCGGTGAGATCGCCCCAGTGCAGGTGGCCGGCAAGACGAAACCAGTCGTGCATTAGAAACGGTTGAGAAATAGCTTCGGCATGTGCCTTTTCGGACCCTCAGGCGAGCGGCAGGAAATAAATTACCAAACCGAATGTAGGATGGTCTTCCAAGACCGTCCCGATCGGCCTGGAAAGGCCGACCTACGGGGAAGTTATTTCCTGCCGCTCGCCTCACCCCTACCCTGGCCCGCGCAAAATTGTATCCCAGGGCGTCCTTGCCATGGTGAGATTTGGACCGGCTTTTGTTCCAGATTGGCATGTCGGGTCCCCATTCGGGCTTGCCCCGAATGGCACGAGGTTAAGCCTAACCTCCGATCCCCACTGGGCTTGCCCCAGTGGACAAGAGGTTTGAAAACCAAGGCCGCGTACCGCAACCACACCTCGTTCCCTTCGCCGCATTCACCGCCCCGCAGGCGGGGCGGTGAATGCGGCGAAGAGGAATAGGGGGGGGACCGCTATTAGTGACCAAACCTGGGGTGTTCAGTTTGTGCTCGTCAAGACCAGTTGATTTGATCCCGGTTCTATTCTGCGTTTGGGTCTGGGGAAGGCTTCCCGGCGGAGGCGGGCGTGATCCGCTACTCTTCCGGCCCGAAGGGGCCAAGACAAATCAGCCCAGCGCAGCCCTGGGAAAGGGGCCGACCCCGATCA
>JAPLNJ010000475.1 GCA_026692885.1 Planctomycetota bacterium
GATTCCTACCGGAAATCAATCGCTGAGCGTCTGGTAGTCGAGCAGGCTAACCGCCGGTAGGATCATGGTGATCAACTATGAAAGGATCGAGAATGCGGACTGGAATTGCACTCAAGCCGTGGCTGGTTGTTTCGCTGCTGATGACGCTGTCCTCGGCTGCGGGCGCGGAACCCACCGCCGTCGTGCGGCTTTGGACCGGCGACCCGCCGGGGCCGAAACATGTTGTCCAAGGTCCGGAGCAGGACATGACAAAACCGACCGACAAGTTGATTGCGGGTCGGCCGATTATCAAGTTGGGCAACGTGGCCACGCCGGAGATGCACGTGTTTCTACCGCAGTCCCTGCCCGGCGGCGGGGATGTGCGGGGCGGGAATATCCCGGCGGTGGTGATTTGTCCGGGCGGAGGGTTCAGTATCCTGGCCTGGGACCTCGAAGGCACGGAAGTGGCCCAGTGGCTGAACTCGATCGGCGTTGCCGGGATCGTGCTGAAGTACCGCGTGCCAACGCGAGACATCGAGCCTCGCTGGCTACTGCCGGTCCAGGATACGCAACGGGCGCTGAGCTTGGTTCGCAGTCGGGCGACCCAGTGGGGCCTGGACCCGCAACGTTTGGGTGTCCTGGGCTTCTCGGCGGGCGGCAACACGGCCGGCATGGCCGCGATCAAGGACGGCGAGCGCCAATATCCGGCTGCGGACGATGCCGACAAACTCTCCTGTCGTGCCGACTTTGCTGTCTTGATCTATCCGGGCGGGTTCTTGGACGAACAGCAGCAGTTGCGTCCCGAAGCCCAAATCACCAAGCAGATGCCGCCCGTCTTCATGGCTCAGGCGTTCGATGACCAAGGCCCCGCCCAGAACTGTCTGGCGCTGGCCGGCGCGTTACGAAAGGTCGGCGTGCCATGCGAACTACATCTCTACGACCGCGGCGGTCACGGTTTCGGCTTGCGGTCGCAGCCTGATTTTCCTGTGACGACCTGGCCCAGTCGCTGCGCAGAGTGGCTGCGGGTGCAGGGACTCCTGGTGGGAAGCAATCCGGGGCACCCCGACCGATGAGTCAGGCGTGGTCAGCTGAGTTGGTCGTCTCCTCGGCCCTCGCCCAGTCACTGATCGAGACGCAGTTCCCACAGCTCATGCCGGTGAAGGCCGAATTCATCGGCGCCGGCTTCGACAATACGGCTTTCTGCGTCAACAGCGCCCACATCTTCCGGTTCCCTCGGCGGCAGTTCGCCGTGCAGTTCCTGGAAGCCGAAACCCGATTGATGCCCGTCCTTGCACCACGGTTACCGCTCCCCGTGCCCAAACCCATGTTCGTCGGCCACCCCACCGACGCCTACCCGTGGCCGTTTGCCGGTTACCAAATGCTGCCCGGCCGAACCGCATGCTCCGCCGTTCTCGACGATGACCAGCGGGAGGCCATTGCTAGACCCCTGGCACGTTTTCTTGCCATGTTGCACGCTATCCCTGTGGCCGACGCGACTCGCTACGGTGCCGGGCCAGACACGATAGCCCGGCTGGACTTGGTTCGTCGGATACCCCGGGCACGCGACGATCTTGCTCGGCTCGCCGAGTGCAGGCTTGTCGAGGATATCGATCCCTTCCTGACCATTCTCGACGGTGCACCCTCCAACTACGCTCCCACCGCAGACACGCTGGTCCATGGCGACCTGTACGCCCGACACCTCTTGGTCGATGACGATGGCGGGTTGGCCGGCGTGATCGACTGGGGCGACGTGCATCTCGGTGATCGGGCCGTCGATTTGGCCATCGCCCACACTTTCCTGCCGCCTGTGGTTCACGAGGCGTTCCGCGACGCCTACGGCCCGGTCGCTGATACGACTTGGTCCATCGCCCGTCTTCGCGCTCTGTGGCATACGCTGACGGTTCTGGCCTACGCGTCCGAGGTTGGCGATGCCGACCTGGTGCGTGAGGGACAGATCTCCCTGCGGCACCTCGCAGGGGTGTAGACTGCCGACCGTAGGTCCACGGGTCAGCCGCCTCACCGGGCAAGGCAATAGAGCCGCGATGCTGTGCGCAGTAGCAACTTGCCGTCGGCCACGGCGGGCGTGGCCAGACAGAATTCACTCAGCGAGTTGACGCCGACCACCTTGAACTCTGGACCGGCCTCAACGACGTATGTGTCTCCGTCCTCGCTCAAACAGAAGACCTTTCCGTTGTATGCCCAAGGCGACGCGGTGAAGGTGGCGTTTTCCGGGAACCGCGTTTTCTCGTAGATCGGTTTGCCCGTGCGCGCGTCGTGACAGGTCATGAACCCACGATCCAGCAGGGTGTAATAGTAGTCGCCGTAGACGATCGGCGATGTGTTGTATGGCCCGGCCTGCGGTTGCGACCAAGCCACCTGCGGATGTTCCGCGGGGTTCTCGCCGATAGAGATGGTTCCTTCGGCTCCAGGCCGGATCGCGTAAACGGGACGGTCGCGGTCGCCGACGTATCCTGAGGTCACGTAGACCAGCCCGTGGGCGGCGATGGGCGACGGGATGATGAGGTTGGACGTCGGAGCCTTCAGCGCCCACAACATTTTGCCGTCCGGATCGTAGGAGCAAATGCCGCCAAAATCGGAGGTGACGATCTCCGTGCGCAGTTCGTTCTTCCAGACGCACGGTGTGGCCCAGGTGCTTCGCTGCCCCAACAGCGCTAGGGCCGGGCGTGAGGTGCGCCAATGTTGGTCGCCGGTTCTGGCATCGAAGGCGGCGATGTACCGATCCTCCATGTTGTCGTACACCATGATCACCGCATCGCCGCAGATCACCGGCGAAGCCGCCGCGCCATAATTGAAGAACGAATTCTTCGGCTCGATCGGGTGTGACCAAAGTTGGCGACCCTCGAAGTCGTAGCAATAGAGCCCCACATCGCCGAACAAGGCGTAGACCCGCTGGCCGTCGGTCACCGGTGTTTCCGACGCATAGCTGCTCTTCGGATGGCGGGGAACCTGTGGTTGGCCCTGGTGCGCCTCGTGCTTCCAGAGGACCTTGCCCGATGCTAGATCCAAGCAAACCACGAGCCAGCGGTGCAGACCCTCCGGAGGCTCGGCTCGCCCGGTCCCGTTGTAGAGTCCCTTTTGTGGTTTCTCGTACTCCTTCTCGCCCACGACCGTGGTCAAGAATACCCGGCCGCCGGATACGATCGGACAGGACCAGCCCCAGCCCGGCACGTCGGTCACCCAGCGGACGTTCTCCGTTTTGCTCCACCGCTCGGCCAAACGAGGATCGTCCGAAGCAATCCCCATGCCCGTCGGCCCGCGAAAACAGGGCCAGTCCTCGGATGCCTCCGCACGACAAGTGAAAGCGGACACAACGAGCAGCGAAATGACGGAAAACATCCGTGCGGTGCTGCCAGGTTTCACGTAGTTCATAAGTCCTCCTGCCCGATTGACGACTGGTGTTTCAGCCAGTGACCGATGACCAGCACCACGTACGTAATTTGCTCTTCGGTCAACGGCACGTTCTGTTCGATCCGATGCCACTTGGATAAGCAACTCCGACAACAGGTCGCCGTAGCGTGTTGGGCGATGAACAC
>JAPLNJ010000476.1 GCA_026692885.1 Planctomycetota bacterium
GGACCGCGAAAACTGAAATCTGTACGTCTGACCCCAACTGGCGGTCCGTCTCTGCGAAACTGCAAAACCCCATGCTTGACACGTCAGCCCCAAGAATCGTTTGGTGCTAGCGGCTGTAGCCCCGCTGGCCTGCGAGAGTTCAGTCTATTGACCCGAAGGCTCTGGGGCGAGAACAGCACCGAAGCTTGGGGGTTTTGCTGTTGGCGGCCTTTGTCGGTACAATTCGACAAGTGGAGCACCAGCCGGTGTCTACTTCTGTGGCGAGCGTTCACCGACCCAGAACCAGCTTCCCCAACGCCTGCCTGACCTTGATTGACAGCCATTCGCGACCCTGACTCCTACCCTCGTCCGATCCCTATGCCGGAACTTGATCTGACCTTCGTTGATTGTACGGTGGACGAACTGGGCCGGCGCCCGGATGCCGTGATCCCAATTCTTCAACGGCTCCAGGAGCACTATCGCTACCTGCCCGAAGAGGTCCTGCGCCGTGTGTGCGACCTGACCGAAATCACGCCTGCCGCAATTGCCGGGGTGTCGACGTTCTATACCCAGTTCCGTCACAAGCCGGTCGGCAAACACATGATCCATGTCTGCCGGGGGACCGCGTGCCATGTGAAAGGCGCTCCGCTGGTCCACGACGCGATGGAAGATCACCTGGGCATTGAGGCGGGCGAGGACACGGATGAGGATTCGCTGTTCACCGTTCAATCGGTTGCCTGCCTGGGCTGCTGCACGCTGGCGCCGGTTGTCCAGGTTGGTGATGTGACCTACGGCCGCCTCACGCCCACGATGGTAGCTCGGGTCATCCGGGATTTCATGAAGCAGCAGAACGGCAAGGCCAAGCGATTCGAACCGCCGCCCCTGCCGGTCGCGGACGCCGTGGGGGAGATTCGTGTCGGGCTGGGATCCTGCTGCGTGGCGCAAGGCAGCGGCCGGGTACAGGATGCGATCCACCAAGTCTTGGCCCAAAGCGGTGCCGCGGCCTGCGTCAAGCGGGTCGGTTGCACGGGCATGTGCCACCAGACGCCGCTGGTCGAAATCGTGCCCAAGCAGGGCCCCACCCAGCTGTATGCCCATGTTCGGCCCGAGGACGTTGAATCGATCGTGCTGAAGCATTTCCAGCCGCGGGGCTGGTTCCGTCGCATCGGCTATGCGGCGCGCACGTGGCTGGATCGGCTGGTCTCGGACGAAGACGACGAAATTCTCACCCGGCACGCCCTGGACACGCGTGACGGCCCGGTGTGCGAGTTCCTCGGCCCGCAACTGCACGTGGCCACCGAGCACTTCGGACATATCGATCCGCTGGACCTGGACGAATACTTGGGGTTGGACGGCTTTGTCGCCCTGCGGCGCTGCATCACGGAACGCACGCCGGAGACGATCATCCAGGAGATTCAGAAGAGCGGCCTGCGCGGCCGGGGCGGCGCGGGCTTTCCTACGGGTATCAAGTGGCAGAAGGTTCGTGAGGCGGCGGGTGACTCGAAGTACATTATCTGCAACGGCGATGAAGGCGATCCCGGCGCGTTCATGGATCGGATGCTACTGGAGTCCTTTCCCTACCGCGTCATCGAAGGCATGGCCATCGCCGCGTTGGCGGTCGGCGCCCACGAGGGAATCTTCTACGTCCGGGCGGAGTACCCGCTGGCCGTGCGGCGGATTCGCGAGGCGTTGGTCCGCTGCCGCGAGCGAGGTATCCTGGGCGAAGCGGTGTTGGGCACCGACTTCCGTCTGGAACTGAGCATCAAAGAAGGCGCCGGGGCGTTTGTGTGCGGCGAAGAGACCGCCCTGCTGGCCTCGATCGAAGGCCGGCGCGGCATGCCGCACTTGCGGCCGCCCTACCCCGCCGAGTCCGGGCTGTGGGAGAAACCGACCCTGGTCAATAACGTCGAGACGTATTCGCTGGTGCCGTGGATCTTCCGCCACGGCGCGGAGGCCTTCGCGGCCTTGGGTACGGCCAAGAGCAAAGGTACCAAGGTCTTCGCCTTGGCCGGCAAGGTACAACGCGGCGGCCTGATCGAAGTGCCGATGGGCGTGACCCTGCGGCAGATCGTCGAGGACATCGGCGGCGGCGTGGCGTCAGGCCGGCAATTGAAAGCGATCCAGGTGGGCGGGCCGTCCGGCGGCTGTGTCCCGGCCGAATTGGCCGACACGCCGGTCGACTACGAGGCGCTGACCGCCGTGGGTGCGATCATGGGCAGCGGCGGCTTGGTGGTGCTGGATGACACCGACTGCATGGTGGACATCGCGCGGTACTTCCTGCGGTTCACTCAGGACCAGTCCTGCGGTAAGTGCACCTTCTGCCGCATCGGCACGCGGCGGATGCTGGATGTGCTGGAACGGATCTGCGCGGGGCACGGACGGCAAGGGGATCTGGAATTGCTGGAGCGGCTATCGAAGGATGTGAGCGCCGGGAGTCTGTGTGGCCTGGGCAAGACGGCGCCCAATCCGGTGCTATCGACGCTCCGTTACTTCCGTGAGGAATACGAGGCGCATCTGCAAGGCCGTTGCCCGGCCGGTAAGTGCAAGGATCTGATCAAGTACAAGATCAACGAACGCTGCATAGGTTGCACGTTGTGTGCGCAGCATTGTCCGGCCGACGCGATCCCCTTGACTCCCTATGTGCGGCACCGGATTGAGATGGACAAATGCACCCGCTGCGACAACTGCCGGCTGGTGTGCCCCGAACAAGCCGTGTTCATTGAGTGAAGGATGAAGGATGAAGGATGAAGGATGAAGGATGAAGGACGAAGGACGAAGGACGAAGGACGAAGTGAAACGCGATTCCCGCGCCCTGACACCTGACACCTGACCGAGGCTGGCCCTTTGGAGTGCGGAGACTTGTCGCCGCTTTTCATTGGCCCTTGAAGTATCCGGAGTCGGGAGCTGCTCACCGTCATTGAAAAGCGGTGCCAGGTCACCGCACTCCAAAGTTCGGAGAACTGACACCTGAGAACGGACGCGGACGGACCGGGAGGTCCATCCTACACCTGACACCTGACACCTGACACCTGACACCCGACACCTGACACCTGATACCTGACACCTGACACCTGACACCTGATACCTGACACCTGACACCTGACAACTGACACCTGACAACTGACAACTGACAACTGACAACTGACTACTGACAACTGACAACTGACAACGGTCAACGGACAACGGACAACGGACTACGGACAACGGACACCGGACAACGGACAAAACTGCCCATGCCCAAACTGACCATTGACGACCGAGAAGTTGAAGAGCCGGCGGGTTCGACCGTCTTGGAAGCGGCGAGGAAGCTCGGA
>JAPLNJ010000477.1 GCA_026692885.1 Planctomycetota bacterium
TTCGACGAAGTCGGATTGGTGACCACCACTTGGCAGCCATAGACGACGCCGACCAGGAATTCGTCGGTGACGAACTTGTCCACCTGCTCGTTGTTCACCTGCTGGGTGCGATCGCCGTGGCGGAAGAAGTTCTGGCTGACCAGGATCGGCGTCTGCTCCTTGGCGGCCGGAATCTGCTTGATCTCTTCGTGGAACAGAATCAGCGGCGAGCCCGGCGTGAGCGTCATCTGGGCCTGATCAAACTTCGTCTCGTGCTTCTCGGCCGCGAACGGCAGCTCCAAAACGGCCAAAGCGAACATCATCTCCGGGAAGTTGTGCGAGGCTTCGGCGAAGTTCACCGAGCGGAATCTTTTCCCTGGGCCTTGGCCCGGATCGAACTGGGCGTAGTCGCGCCAGAAGGCGTTGACGGTGATGATGTCGGCGTTCTGCTGGTCGATAGGCAGGTGGTAGTAGTTGTTCTCGGCCAACTCCTGCGTCTTGTCCAGCTTGCGGTAGAATTGGCGAGTCTCATCTCGGGCCTCGGCGTCCCTTTCGAGGAACTGCTCGGCCTTGTCATCAGCCTTTCTCTGAAACAACTGCGACGCCTTCAGTCTCCTCTCGGACTGGCGCAGGGCGCCCAACCTCATCTCTTGCTCCTTAGGCTGAGCGCTTTTGCTTTCAGGTCGTGCGGGTGCCTTGGCCGCGGCGGCAGTGATGCCTCCGAAGGCGACGACGCCATCCGTTGACACCGCTGGCACGGGCTTCGCCGCTGGGTCCGTGACTGTCAATCCCGTGTCTCTGTCTAGACGTCCAGCAAAGGTGAAGGCGGCCGCAATTCCCAGTTCGTCAGATGTCTCCAATGCACTACCCTTCAACGCCGTCTCGAACAGGGTGTTGAATCGCTCGACGTCGGGCGGGATCAACGCGAAACGGTCGGCAGTGTCGCGCACTGTGTGTTGGCGATCCACTGCCACACGCTGCGACAACAGAATCCGTTCGGTCGCGTTCAGCTGGGCGTAGTTCCAGGGCCGGGCATATGCCGTCAGGTCGTCGCCCAGCAGCCAATGATCCAGGAACTGCTTGTCCTTCTTGTTTTTCAGGTACGGCTGCACGACCGTGCGGAAGAACTCCGGGTCCTTGTGGTACAGGAAGAAGTGCAGTTCGTGGCAGGCATACTTCGAGTACTGCGTGCGTCTTTCTTCCGGCTTCAGGTTCGGCCAGTTCATCAGGAACCCGAACTCGATCAGCGTCGGGTTGTTGCTGAGCGTCACGTACAGGGAATAGACCTTGCCCAGGCTGTCGTAGGTCTCCAGCCGAGCCGAGGTGATGTCAGCGATGACAAACGGCTGCTTGCCGTCCACGACGCTGACCTGCTTCTGCTGGGCAAAGTTCAGCTTCGGGTCTAGCGCGTTCGCCAGCCGCAAGTCGACAAACGCAGCCTTGGCCTCCGGCAGCGACACCGACCGATACGCCGTGCTACGCGGATCAACGGCCACGATGTGCAGGTGCTGGTGCGGGCCGAGTTCCTGACGCGGAATCGACACCACGCCCTGTTCGTCAGCGACCAGGTTCACCAACACGGCCGACGCCTGGGCCAGGAAGTCCAGGTTGACGAAATCACCGCCGACTGCAGCCGCGGTAGCCTTGGCTTCACCTCGGCCTTGGCCACCGCCAGCCTGATCGCTCTTCTTCGCGAAATCAGCGCCAGCTGCCGCCACTTGCTCGCCCGTCTCCGTGCCGCGGACGGCCCACGGGTTCAGCAGCAGGCGGGGACGTTCCAGCATATTGCCTGGATACTTCTTCGCATACTTGCGGTCCAGGATGTACCGGTATTCGTCGCCGATGTTGCGCCCGGCGATGTACAAGGCTTCCAGCTTCCGCGGCTCCAACCAACTCGGCTCGGCGTCGCGTACATGGCTGAAATATCCGTAGGCCGCATACGCCGGGTAGTACCGCGTGGCAAACACATGGACGCGGGCGAACTTCGACGGGTTCTGCAAGCGGATCGTCACGGCGTCCTCAGCCGTCTCCACCGCGGCGATCTGCAGTGGGCGCTCGCCCCGGACTTCGAGGATGCGGTTCTCGCCCAAGGCATAGCCGCCCCCGTAGGTCAGGCTTTCCAGCCTGACATTTGCTCCCCCAACGTCAGGCTGGAAAGCCTGACCTACAATGCGGAGGCGAATCCGCTGGTTGTCCCGCTTCAGCCACAAGTCATAGTCGCCACGCGGCAACTTGGTGATGCGCAACATGCCCCCGTCAATCGCCAAAGCTTCAAACCGATCGACGACGAAGGAATCAGCCCGCAGTTCCAGCAGAGAGACCTCGTTCCGAGCGGGCCGCTTGCCATTGCCGAGGTATGGCACTTCCAACGGCTGGCCCTCAGTGCCGTGCAGCGTCTGGTAGTACGTGTGCTGATCGCGGGCCAGCGTCCAGGTCTGTGCCACGTCTTCCGGTCCGGTGGCAGTCACCGAGACGATATCCAAGAGCGGCCCCAGGCGGACGCGCCCCTGCGGATCGGTCTGGAGCGTCACCTGCACCGGCTCGCGGAAGTCCCGCTGCTTCAGGGCGAACCGCACCGGCCGGTCCGCCTTCGCTTCGCCCCTCTTGCCCAGCAAGTCCACCACGTAGTCGCCCGCTGTTGGAGTCCAGGCTTTAGCCTGTTCCCTTGCGGGCCGCAGGCCCGCCGCGACAGCCTGAAGGCTGGACTCCAACGGAGCACCAGCCACGCGCAGCAGATGCAACCCTTCGACCTTCTCCGACTGGTCGATCTGGTTCAGCGTGAAGGACTCCTGCACAGCCAAGTCCAGCTTCTTGTTCTGGCTCAGGTTCTGGACCTTGGCCTTCAGCTCGAACCGGATCTGCGACAGCCGCTGCGGGACCTGGAACTCGTAGGTCGCTTCGCGGTCCTCGAACAGCTTGAAATCCTTGACCTCCTTGGCCGTGGCCACGCCGTCGTGGTCCGTCGACGTGATCACCAGCCGCACATCCTCCAGGACCGACAGCGTGACGGGAATTCCGTTCAGAGACAGCTGCGGCCGGACCACCACCATCGCCTTCTGCCGCCGCAACAATGCCTCCCGATCCACGTAGACCCCGGCCGCCAGGGAGTATTCCTCCGCCTGATGCTGGAAGTAGTCCAGCGAGCAGAAATCGCCGTGTTGCAGGACGATGGCCTGCCGTTGCGGCGTGTTGGTGAACGGCACCAGATGTCGCCCTTGTCGTTGGGCGTGTATTCTCGTCCGCTGAACCAGACCGTCGCTTTCGGCAGTTTGCGATTCTGCTCATCCAGCACCGTGAACACGTGACCGGCGGTGGTAGTGCGCACCAAATGCCGC
>JAPLNJ010000478.1 GCA_026692885.1 Planctomycetota bacterium
GATTTCAGTTTTCGCGGTCGTGTGCCCAAGCCCATGAAAAGCCTTCTGCCCGCGAAAACTGAAATCTGTACGTCTGACCCCAGCCGGCGGTCCGTCTATGCGAAACCGTAAAACCCCATTCTTGACACCGACAACGCCGGAAGAACCGTTTGCTAGCATCCGCTGCGTGGGCGGTGCGGCAATGCGGACGGGGTCGCCTGGAACGAACGTCTGTGCCGCGGGCACGCACTTGCCATCAAGAGTGTCTCCGGCTACCTTGGCACGGAAACTCGCCCCCATACGGATTGTCCGTGTTGGCCTTGATCGTAAGCTTGCGAACTGCTGTCACGGCTGGCAACGGTGAGGGTGGTTACCTTTACTTTCCTGAGAGAATCCATGCGCCCCAATCGAATCACTCTGTCGCTGCTGCTGGTCGGTCTCTCGGTGCTGGTCTGTGCCTACTGGGGAATGCAACGCCGGAGCTCTGCCTGCGCGATTCCGGCCCCGGCAGGTGCCGCTGTTGCTACGGCGATACCGGCTGTTCGTGAGCACCCCCTGATGCCGGCCCTGCGTTTCGCCAAACAGGCCCAAACGGAGATCGAGAAGAACGTCCGGGACTACACCGCGACGCTCCTGAAACGCGAGCGGATGGACGGCAAGCTCGGCGATCAACAGCAGGTGTTGGTGCGGATCCGGCATCAGCCCTTCAGCATCTACGTGTGCCTCGTGGACGCGGCGGGCAACAAGGGCGACGAGGCCATTTATGTGGAAGGGCAAAACGACGGCAAATTGCAGGGCCACACGACGGGCATCGCCGGTAAGCTGTTGGGCACCATCTCGCTGAAACCGGACGGCCCCATCGCCATGCGGGGGCAGCGGTACCCGATGACGGAGACCGGCGTACTCAATCTCTGCACGCGACTGATCGAGGTGGGCACAAAGGATCTGCAGCACGAGGAATGTGAAGTCACGTTCTTGAAGAAGCAGAAGCTCCAGGATCGGGAGTGCACGTGCATTGAGGTCAAGCACCCTGTGCGCCGCGAGTACTTCGGCTTCCACGTGGCCCGCATTTTCGTCGACGACCAGTGGAACGTGCCGCTCCGCTACGAAGCCTATGACTGGCCGCAGCAGGCCGGCGGCGAACCGGAACTCCTCGAACAGTATGAATACCGCGATCTCAAGCTGAACTGCGGTTTGACGGACGCCGATTTCGATCCGAAGAATCCAGAGTATCAGTTTCGGTGAAGCAGCAGCAGGACGGCGGGGGATTCCACGCGTCCAGCGAGAAGGCATTGATCGTAAGGTTGCGCAATGCTGTTGGTTCTGGCAACAGGCCGGGTGGCTGGTGGCTGAGCCTAAGCGAAGCCCCAGTCCACGGTTGCTGGGGCTTCGCCTAGGCTCAGCCACCAGCCACCCTGCTAGCGTTTTGCGCAAGGTTCCGATCAAGGTCCAGCGAGAAACATCGAAGACGTTTCATAGAAACAGAACTGTTAAATGACGCGGGATTCTATCGCATTTAACGGATCAATCCAGTAAATATAACGGATTGTATCTAGAGACGTTCGGAGAAGGCTGAATCATCAATGGAAACCGCATTTCCGGTAGTTTCCATCCATTGGCACGTTCATTGCAAACGAAGTGTATGCAAATGCTTCTGCGGTCGCAGTTCCGCTCTGCGGCTGTGAAGGAATCAAATCGGCGACGAGGCTTGCACAAGGTGTAGGGTGGGCTGTGCCCACCAGGCACAGGCAGTCGTGGTGGGCACAGCCCACCCTACGATTCTTTCACAGCCTCTCTGCGCGGGCACACGAGTTGGTCCCTGTCCGCAGTGTGCAGCACGAACGGGCTTTGCTGGTGTGAAACACATCGGGAGCCTTTGGGTGTGAAAACTGCGTCCCCATTATGGAGAGATCATCAGCGATGTCCAGGCTTACCCGTTGGGCCCGTGTCTTGCTCATTGTTATCGGAATCGGTCTTGTTGGCTGCGACTCATCCAGCCCCGGAGGTGGTGGAAAGTCGGCTACTGGCGGAGGCCCGCCTAGGGTCACGCTGCTGAACGTTTCGTACGATCCAACGCGCGAGTTCTATCAGGACTTCAATGCGTCGTTCGCGGAGTATTGGAAACAGAAGACCGGCCAGGAGGTTGCTATTGATCAGTCGCACGCCGGGTCAGGCAAACAGGCCCGTGCAGTGATCGAGGGCCTAGAGGCGGACGTGGTCACTTTGGCGCTGGCCTACGATGTCAGTGCGATCGCCAAGAAGGGCCGGTTGCTGACGGAGGATTGGCAGCAGCGACTACCTCACAACAGTGCACCCTACACCTCGACGATTGTCTTCCTGGTGCGTAAAGGCAATCCGAAACGGATCAAGGATTGGGGTGACTTGGTGCAGGGTGATGTCTCGATCATCACGCCGAATCCCAAGACGAGCGGCGGTGCTCGCTGGAACTATCTGGCGGCTTGGGGCTACGCGCTGAAGCGGGAACTTGGAGACCTTGCCAAGCTACAGGATCCGGCGCAGGCAAAGGAGGTGAAGGCGGCTCAAGCGCAGGCCCGCGAGTTCGTGGGCGAGTTGTTCAAACGTGTGCCGGTCCTGGATTCGGGCGCCCGCGGAGCGACCAACACTTTCGTGCAGCGCGACATCGGGGATGTGCTGCTGGCCTGGGAGAACGAGGCCTTCCTGTCGGTCAAGGAAGCGGGGGCAGACAAATTCGAGATTGTGGCTCCCTCCGTCAGCATCCTCGCCGAACCGCCGGTGGCGGTGGTCGATGAAGTGGTGAAGAAACATGGTACTCAAGCGGTTGCGGAAGCCTACCTGCAACATTTGTATTCGCCGCAAGGCCAGCAGTTGGCCGCGAAGCACTTCTACCGGCCAGCCATTACCGAGTCCGTGTCGCCAGCACAACGCGCGCAGTTTGCCAACATTGCGTTATTCACGATCAACGCCGTGTTCGGCGGATGGGACCAGGTGCAAGCGGCCCACTTCGACGACGGCGGCGTGTTCGACCAACTCTATCAGCCGGGGAAGTAGGCCGATGCGACTCTCCCTCAAACAACACAGCGTCCTGCCCGGCTTCGGCCTGACGATGGGCTACACGATCCTGTACCTCAGCTTGATCGTGTTGATTCCCTTGTCGTCGCTATTCTTCCGGACCACGTCCCTGACTTGGCACGAATTCTGGCGCACGATCGCCGATCCGCGCGTGGTCGCCTCGTATCGCCTGACCTTCGGAGCCTCGTTGATCGGCGCCACGATCAACGCGGTTTGCGGGTTCGTCGTGGCCTGGACGCTGGTGCGGTATCGGTTTCCCGGCCGCAGGTTGCTGGATGCGCTCGTGGATCTGCCCTTCGCCTTGCCGACGGCCGTGTCGGGCATCGCGCTGACCGCGATCTACGCGCGCAATGGTTGGATCGGCCAGTACCTGGAACCGCTCGGGATCAAGGCCGCGTTCTCGCCGTTGGGGGTGACGCTGGCCTTGACGTTCATCGGCCTGCCCTTTGTCG
Organism: Planctomycetota bacterium; assembly: GCA_026692885.1. Next base: position 3,483 of record JAPLNJ010000478.1, read on the forward strand.
TACGGACCTTGCAGCCGGCGCTCGAAGAGCTGGACGCCGAATCGGAAGAGGCCGCCCATAGCCTCGGCGCGAATCGGTGGCAGACGTTTTGGCGCGTGATTTTCCCCGCGATCCTGCCGGCCTTGTTGACAGGCTTTGCGTTGTCGTTCGCCCGGGCCATCGGCGAGTATGGTTCGGTGGTTTTTATCTCGGGTAACATGCCCATGAAGACGGAAATCACGTCGCTGTTAATCATCACCAAGTTGGAGCAGTACGACTACGCCGGCGCCACCGCCATCGCGGTGGTGATGCTGGTCGTGTCCTTCCTGATCCTGCTGGGGATCAACGTCCTGCAGTGGTGGACGAACCGCAGCGGGCGGCAAGTGACGTAGCGCACGGCCAAGAAACAGCTCCCTCGCCCAGGAACTCCGGGGAGAGGGGTGGGGTGAGGGGCGGAGATGCCAATGACGAAGTTATCTTTCGGCCGTTTCTAAGGCGGAAACACACCATGGCAGGTCATCCTGGAATACATTTCGGCGGCGTCAAGAGTCAGCGGGTCGCGCACGACCCGTGGTGGGTGAAGACGTTGCTGATGTGCGTCTCCGTCACGTTCATTGGTCTGTTTCTTGTGTTGCCGCTGGTGGTCGTGTTTAGCGAGGCCTTACGTTCCGGTGTCGCGGCGTACCTGAAGAGCTTTCGCGATCCGGCCGCCTGGGAAGCGATCAAGCTGACCTTGCTGGTATCCGTGATCGCCGTGCCGACGAACCTGGTGTTCGGCGTGTCGGCCGCCTGGGCCATCGCCAAGTTCGAATTCAAAGGCAAGAGCGTGTTGATCACGCTGATCGATTTGCCGTTTGCCGTCTCGCCGGTGATTTCCGGTCTGATCTATGTGCTGCTGTTCGGCCTGCACGGCTGGTGTGGCGGTTGGCTGGCTGCCCACCATCTGAAGATCATCTTTGCGGTACCGGGGATCGTGTTGGCGACGATTTTCGTCACCTTCCCGTTTGTCGCGCGGGAGTTGATTCCGTTGATGCAGGGGCAGGGGGCGGAAGAGGAGCAAGCCGCCTTGTCGCTGGGGGCCAGCGGTTGGCAAACGTTTTGGCGTGTGACCTTGCCGAACATCAAGTGGGCGCTGCTGTACGGCGTGATCCTGTGCAACGCTCGGGCGATGGGCGAATTCGGCGCCGTCTCGGTGGTCTCCGGCCACATCCGCGGCAAGACGAATACGATCCCCCTGCACGTGGAGATCCTCTACAACGAATACAACGTCGTGGCCGCGTTCGCGATGGCGTCCATCCTGGCCCTCCTGGGTGTACTGACGCTGGCCGCCAAGACGTTCCTGGAATGGAAAGTGCGTCAGCAATTGCGTGAGACCCTTGAGCCGACCACGGCAGAGGCCTGATCCCATGAGCATTGAAGTCCGACACATCACCAAGACCTTTGGCGGCCACACGGCGTTGCAGGACGTGAGCCTGAGCGTCGCCGAAGGCGAACTGATCGCCCTGCTCGGCCCCTCGGGCTGCGGCAAGACTACGTTGTTGCGCATCGTCGCCGGGCTGGAAATCGCCGACTCGGACCCTCGCAGCACGATCTTGTTCGGCGGCCAGAACGTCGCCGGCCGGGAAGTCGGGGAGCGGAAGGTGGGGTTTGTCTTCCAGCATTACGCCTTGTTCCGGCACATGACGGTCTTCGAGAACATCGCCTTCGGCTTGCGGGTGCGCCCGCGTCATCTGCGGCCGACGAACGAGGAGATCCGCGACCGGGTCACGAGACTGCTGAAACTGATTCAGGTGGAGACCTTTGGAAATCGCTACCCCTCGCAACTGTCCGGCGGCCAGCGCCAGCGCGTGGCGCTGGCGCGTGCCTTGGCGATCGAGCCGAAGGTTCTATTGCTCGACGAGCCGTTCGGGGCCTTGGACGCCAAGGTGCGGCAGGGTCTGCGGGACTGGCTGCGGCGGTTGCATGACGAACTGCATATCACCAGCGTGTTGGTGACGCATGACCAGGAAGAGGCGTTGGAGGTGGCCGATCGCGTGGTGGTGATGAACCAAGCCCGGATCGAACAGGTGGGCACGCCGGAAGAAGTGTTCCACAACCCGGCCTCCGAGTTTGTGATGGACTTCCTCGGCCATGTCAACGTGTTTCACGGACGCGTCGAGAAGGGCCAGGCGGTACTGGGTGGCATGGCGGCCTCCGACGACTCCGGCCCGGAAGCGCGCCCCGTCAATGTTTACGTGCGGCCTCACGAGTTGGAGATCGAGCGGCACACGAACGGCACACCGGCGCTGGCGGCGCGGGTGGCGAGGATCAATCCCGCGGGGTCCGTGGCGAAGATCGCCCTGCAGGCTTCGGACGGAGGCGAGATCAAGGTGGATTTGCCATTCGAACGTTTCGCGGACTTGAAACTCGAACTCGGCGAAACCGTGTATGTCTCGGCCAAACACGTCCGCGTGTTTGCGTCCGGACCGGATTACGAAATCTAGCGTGGATGATTTAGGTAGGGTGGGCCAAGGGAGCGCAACATTATGGTGGGCCTTCGCAAGCCGTCCCCGTAGTGATTCACAGTGTGACGACGTAACCGCGTTTGGCACAGCGACCGCGGCCCACCAGAAACACGGCTTGCTCGACCCGCCCTACCAAACCGATGAACCATCCGGGCTAGCGTGTTGCAGGCAGGAAGACGCAGAGGTACGACCATGTCGCAGAATGCATTGAGCACCAGGGAAGTGAATACGAAGCGGGCGAGCGGCGACATGACCGAATGCCGCAGGGAACAGGAACTACAGCACATTCGCGAGGCCCTTTGCGGCCTGAGCTTCGGCGCGGTGAATATCGTGGTTCAGGATGGAGTGGTCGTGCAGATCGATCGGACGGAAAAACGTCGACTACGCCGTTCGAGCTCGTCGCCCGAGAGCACGTGTACCATCCCTTGAGGCCCAGCGGCAGAACCCTGCCGCTGCCGCGTCCTCAGTCGACACTCATCCCCCTCGGCCAACGCCGTTAAGGATTGTAGCCGAATTCGCCAGAATTCGGATGTTTCGCGTGAATCCCCGAAGTCTGGCGACTTCGGCTACGACGTACGTGTCGGTTTTCCCCGCGTCAAAATCCTTAACGGCGTTGGGTGAGGGGACGAGTCGCTCGCCGCCCATGCTATCGCAAGGTCGCCCCTACGTTCGCAAGGCTGCTCGGCCTATAATGCGTGCGTATCTTTCGCTCGTACCGCTTCGGATAACTAGGCCATGAGCACGCTACTCGATCGAGATCCGGCCTTGGACCTCGGATCCTACAAGACGTTGGAGAACGAGGAACTGTCGGCACGGATTGCTGCCGTGCGGGCTGAACTCGGCCCGCAACTGCTGATCCTGGGCCACCACTACCAGCAGGACGAAGTGATCGTCCACAGCGATTTGCGCGGTGATAGCTATCAGTTGAGCCAGCTGGCGGCGGCCAGCACGGACTGTCGCGCAATCGTCTTCTGTGGCGTGCATTTCATGGCGGAGACCGCGGACATGCTGGCCAACCGGCCGGACAAACTGGCGGAGCGGAACGGCCGGCGCGTGACCGTCAGCCTCCCCGACCTGGCCGCCGGCTGCTCGATGGCCGACCTGGCCGCCATCGAGCAAGTCGAGGCGGCGTGGGACGATCTGGGCCAGGTGCTCGACACCGACGAAATCACGCCGGTGACGTACATCAACTCGGCCGCCAGCCTGAAGGCCTTTTGCGGACGGCACGGTGGGATTGTGTGCACCTCCAGCAACGCCGCGGCCGTACTGAAGTGGGCCTTCGCTCGCACCAGCCGCGTGCTGTTCTTCCCCGACCAGCATCTGGGCCGCAACACGGCGCTGCGGATGGGCGTGACCAACGAGCAGATGCCGGTCTGGGATCCGTACCGCGAGGACCTCGGCGGGAACACGGAGGCAGCGCTGCGGCAGAGCAAGGTCATTCTCTGGAAAGGCCACTGCAGTGTGCATCAGATGTTCCGCGCCGAACACGTGCACCAGTTCCGCCAAAGATTTCCCGGCATCAAGATCCTGGTGCACCCGGAGTGCATGCAAGAGGTCAACGATTTGGCGGACGTGTCGGGTTCGACGAACAAGATCATCCAAGTCGTCGAGCAAGCGCCGCCGGGCACCAAGTGGGCCATCGGCACCGAATTGCACCTGGTCAACCGCTTGAAGCATGAGTATCCGGAGCAGGAGATTCATTTCCTGTCGCCCGTGGTATGCATGTGCGCCACGATGTACCGGATCGACTTGGCGCATCTCTGTTGGAGCCTGGAGCAGCTAGCCGCGGGCCACCCGGTCAACGTCATCCAGGTGGATGCGGAGACGACCCGCTGGGCCCTGGTCTCGCTGGAGCGGATGCTGGGGGTGAAGTAACGGCTGGCGGAAGCCAGGGAGATCAAGATGGGCAGAATCGTGGCATCCGTAAAGATCGAGAATCTCACCAACCCCGCAGCAAAGATTCGGTGCGACGCCCTGGTTGACACGGGGGCCTCTTACATGGTCTTGCCGAGCGCCTGGCGAGAGCGTTTGGGCGAGCTGGAAGAGATCGCTAAAGTTCCGCTAGAGACGGCGACACAAGAGACGGTGGAAGGCACGATCTGCGGCCCGGTTCGGATTCAGATTGAGGGTTTTCGTCCGATCTATAACGAAGTCCTGTTCCTCGATATGAAATCGGCAGACGGTGCGTACGAGCCGCTGATCGGATATGTCATCCTGGAGCAGGCCCAAGCCGCGGTCGATATGCTGGGGCACCGGCTGATCCCCGTAAAAAGGATGGACTTGAAGTAGCCGGACAAGACGGATCGGGTGGCACGTCCCTGAGGAAACTTCGGCGACTGAACCCAGGGTAGCTGCGCAACCCTGGGCTGTGAGACACAACGCCGTTGGCGTACGAACACAGAAAAATGCGCACCTTCAAGAGCTGCGATTTGGGACCGTGACGCCACCCACCCGCTCAGACTTCTTCCGGCACGACGTAGGGTTTGCGGTACTCGCGTCTCAGGAATTGGTTGGCATCCTCGTCGCCCACGCAACGTTCCGTCTGACTGTCGAAGCGGACCGAGCGTTTGAGCTGATTGGAAATCTTGGCCAGGTGGCACAAGGCGGCCGATTTGTGTCCCTCTTCGATATCGCCGTGCAAATCCTCGTGGCGGCGACTGCGACAGGCCTTGATCCAGTTCTGGAAGTGTGGCAGATCCGCCATGGGATGGTCGGGTTCGGCCGCGTGCGGCCCCGGCTCCCGGTTCGGGCCGAGGAACACGTAGAAACTCGAATAGTCGGGGATGATCATGTACCCCTCGCTGCCGAAGAAGATCACGCCCACCACTTGGTTCGGCGCCACGAACGGGTACTTGTCACGCATCTCGGCCTCGCTGTTGGTGTACCAGTGGCGGACCTCGAAGCTGACCAGCAGATTGCGGTCGGGCCACTGGCAGACCAAGGATTGCGTGTTGGGCGTATCGGCGTCGTCGTTCTCGGCCGGCACGTAGCGTCCGCCCAGCGACATCATCACCGACGGGTGCGTATCTAGCCCCAGCCCCCAACGGATGATGTCGATGTCGTGCACCGTCTGATTGGCGATGTCGCCGCTGGCGAAGTTCGAGAGCCAGTACCAGCGGTGATGGTTGAACGAACTGTAGTCGACCAGCTTGGCCGGACCGACCCAGGCGTCCCAATCGAGTCCCTTGGGCACCGGACTGGGGTTGTGCCGGCCCAGGTCGCCGCGCATCTTGTACGACATGCCGCGGGCCATGTACAGCTTGCCGATCACGCCCGCCTGGAGCTGGCGGATGCCCTCGCGGACGTTCGGGCTGGAGCGGTTCTGCATGCCGACCTGGACCATCCGCTGATACTTCCGGGCGGCCTTGACCATCTGGCGTCCTTCCCAGATGTTGTGGGTCCCCGGTTTCTCGACATACACGTCTTTGCCCGCCTGGCAGGCCCAGATGGTCTGCAGCGCGTGCCAGTGGTCTTGCGTCGCGAAGCAGATCGCATCAATTGTCTTGTCGTCCAACAGCCGGCGCTGGTCGTTGTAGACAGTCAACTTCTTGCCGGCCAGGGCCGGGTAGCGTTTCTCGGCCGAAGCCAGTTTGTCCGCGTCGCAGTCGCAGACTGCGGCGATCTCGACGTGCTCCTTGTCCATCTGGGCCAAGGCCGCGACGTGCGAGCTCATGCGGCCGCCCAGTCCGACGAGCCCGATGCGGATGCGGTCGTTGGCACCGAGGGCCCGCGCCAGCGACGGAACAGTCAGCACCGACGCACCGGTGGCCAACAGCGCCGACGATTGGACGAACTCTCGTCTCGTGGGTCGGATCCCCAGTCCACGCGGCGACGACTTGCTTGTGTCAGTCACGGTAGTGCCCTCCGTCTGAGTCAGGTTTGGATGTACGGCCTACGCTGTCCGTCAGTGTATGGCGAGGCCGCGTACGAAGCAACGCGGATTTGGAGTGCGGATCTGGAGTGCGGTGACCTGTCACCGCTTTTCAACACGCTTTTCAGAGGTCAGGCTAAGCACACATCGCGAGACACGTGCCGATTCCGCCAAGGTCGCTGGCTCGACGGCAGGCGCGGACGCTAGGCGACTGCATGAACCGGAGCGTCTAGCAGAATCGTGAGCCAATGAAAAGCGGTGACAGGTCACCGCACTCCAAATGCGATCTTCTCAAACAACTTACATGTTCAGGCCCGGTTGCCGACCACGGCGTTCTCGATACCCAACGCGTTCGCAATCTTCTGGATCGTGCGGGCGTGGTGCCCAATGCCCAGGGCGAAATGGTGCGTTGGGCCTTCGGCGACCCAGCGTTTGAGAAACGTCTTGATGTCCGGCTGGAAGAAGCCTCGCGTATTCGTGTTGCCCGTGGCCGGGATCGGCCCGCGCACGGATTCGCCCTCGCCGATCACGAACTTGAATTTCCCCTGTGCCGTCAGGCCGAGGCTGAGCATGGTAATCGGCCCTTCCTTGATCTTGAACTCGACGCTCGCGCCTGAACCCGGCTTGCCGTGGTACTTGAGCAGGCTGCGCAACACGGGTTTGCCGTCGGCAATGTTCAGGTGGTGTGGCCCGTCATGGCCCACCAGCACAAAACCTTCCTGGAAGTCGATGGGGTGAAATTCGGCGAAGCTGCCGCCGATGTCCAGACGATCCAGGATCAACATGGCCACGCAGGTCTTCAAGTCCGACTCGCCGCACATCGGAAAACCTGCGGCGGTGAGCAGCGAATTGCCGACAATCAGATTTGACACCACCCGGCGGGTCTCACTGTCCGGCTCGCCTTCGTAGTAGTAGGCCAATCCGTCCAGTTGCTTCTCCTCGACAAACTTGTCCAAGGCCACCGCGACCCGTGCGGCCATCTGCAGGTCGTCCGGCGTCAACTTGCGCGTGATCGGGTCGGACTTCGGGTCCGGCGTATCGAACATTTCCAAAATGCGGGCTTGCTTCGCCGCGATCTCGGTCGGCGTAACCGTGCGAACCAATCGTACCACGTCGTCGGCCTCGGTCTGCACGATGTGGCAGCCAAAGGCGGCGGTGAAGGCCGTGGGATCCGAATGCATGTCCAGCATCGACTCGAGCACGTGGCCGAAGTGTCCGATGCGTGCGCCACGCAGGTCGTGCAGCACTTTGGCGATGTTGCACCACTCGGCCAACTCGGCGTCGGCTTCCGCGTCGTCGTGCAGCGTGCCCAGGATCATGGGCGGCGGACGCTTGCCCATGCGGATGGCTACGCCCGTGAACTCGGGCACGGAGCAGAAATCGTCGTTCGAGAGCTGCATGTACGTGTTGGCTTTGGCGTAGTCCATGGCCTTCAGCGGTTGCAGGGCCACCAGCACGATCGGCACGTCGAGTTCCCGAATCAAGATGCCGAAGGTACTGGACGTAGCGTAGGTCACCATGTCGCAGAAGATCAGATCGAGATTGGCCGCCTTCAGCTTGGGCAGCAGGGCATAGGCTCCCTGGGCGTTGTCGATCAGGCCGAAATTGGTGACTTGGACTTCGTGCGTTTTGACCTTGTCGACCAGCACGTCGATCTTCCGGTGCATGTCGGCCAACAAACCCTCGAACTGTTTCCAGTACGTGTAATGTCCGACGCCGAAGATGCCGATATGGGCCGTTCGCGGTTTGCGTCGCGGAATCCGCAGCGCCGGCCCAGCGCCGGGCGCCTCGGCCGCCCCGGCGGGCGTCCACCAAGCCGGTGCGATCAGGGCTGCGCCCACCAAGCCGCTCAAGGCAGACAGGAATTGACGCCTGCGGCAGACGGACGTGACGGTTGCGGGGGATTCGTTGTGCATAGACGGTCCTCTTCAGGGGTTTGTGGACACGAATTGAGCCAAGTGCAACTCTTTCTGCGCTATTCGCACGGATGGCAGAGCCAGAGCACGCTCAGTCAATTCGATCATGGCGCACCTCAATCACGTTTCCGTCCGTTGTGCCGCCGCCATTATAGGACAGCGCCGCGAAACGAAACAAGCACGGCTCACTCGGCCATCACCAGCCGCATCTACCACGGTTCGATGGCCGGAATCACGAACTTCCGGTAGGGACCATCGGACCCGCTCGAGCGGACTTGCGATGCGGCCGCGCGCATGTCGAAGACGCGAATCTGTGCCTTGTCGGTTTGGATCAGCAGCGCGACAAGAGCTGCGGCGGGGAAGTGCAAGGGCCGGAGGCGGCGTCCGACCATGATGCCGCACGTGTCTGGCATTGTCTCGCGGTGCGCGGTAAAATGTCCCCCGACCCTTGTCCCTCAGGCGAGACCTACGCATGCTCAACCCGGAAGAAATCTGGCAAGACTGGCCCCGCTGTCCAAGTTGCGGGCAACGTCGTCATGCCGTCTGTCCCTTGTGCCGGTGCGCCCAGGACGAAATGCCCTTGGCCGATTACATTCCCCTGCCCGCACCGCTGGAGGACACTCGGCCGCCACGCGAGTCTTGTGGAGGCGGCTGTTGCCAACCGTCCCGCGAGCCGGTGGAGATCACGCCCGCGCAACCGGAATCCTGCGAGACAGCCGAAGCGACGGAGGAAGGTCCAAGCCTGCTGCTTTGCCCCCAGTGCGACGAGCCTTTCACGCCTACGTTCTATCGGCTGTGTCAGCCCTGCGGACATGATTTCGGCGAGGGCGTGCCGAGTCCCACGGAAGAGCCGGTCGAGTCGAACGCCCGCGTGTTGTTCGTGATGTTCCTGCTGGTGGCCATGGCGGCGGGCATCGTGGGCTACTGCTGGTACCTGTTTCGACGCTAGACGCGCTAGCTCTGGCCCGGATTATTTATCAGTTTGGTAGGGTGGGTCGAGCCAGCCGTGTTCCTGGTGGGCCGCGGTCGCTGTGTCAAACGCGGTTGCGTCGTCGCAAGGTGAATTGCTGCGGGGCCGGCTTGCGAAGGCCCACCAAGATGTGGCGCTCCCTTGGCCCACCCTACGTGAATCATCGACGCTAGTGCTGCGCCACCATGTCGCGCGCGTGGTAGCTGCTGCGCACCAACGGTCCGCTGGCGACCTGCGTGAAGCCGAGCTGCTGGGCGTGTTGGCCGAGTTCCGTGAATTCCTCCGGGGCCAGGTAGCGTGCGACCGGCAAATACCGTTGGGTGTCCGGCTGGAGGTATTGCCCCAGGGTCAGGAAGTCGACGTCTTGATCGCGCAGATCCACCAGGACGTCCAGCAACTCGTCCACCGTCTCCCCCAGCCCCAGCATGAGACCGCTCTTCGTCTTGATCCCCGGCGACAGTTCCTTGGCCCGACGTAGCAACCGGAGCGTCCCGCGGTAGTCGGCCTGCGGTCCGCGCACCTTGCGGTACAATCGCGGCACGGTCTCCGTATTGTGATTGAAGACCTCCGGGGCGGCCGCCAAGACACGTTCCAGGGCGTCGGGCTTGTCCAAGAAGTCGGGCGTCAACACCTCGACCGTGGCCCCCGTGCGCTGCCGGACCGCCACGACGCAACGATGGAAATGCTCGGCACCGCCGTCCGGCAAATCATCCCGGGTGACGGATGTGATCACCACGTGTCGCAGGCCCAGACGGACGGCCGCTTCGGCCACTCGCTCCGGCTCATCATCGGCCAGTTCTTCCGGCCGTCCGCGCGCCACGGCACAGAAACTGCACGCACGCGTGCAGACCTGGCCCAGAATCATGAACGTGGCCGTCCGCTGCGAGTAACACTCCAGCCGATTAGGGCACTTGGCATGATCGCAGACGGTCTGCAAACCCAATTCGTCCAGCAGGTGAGCGGTGAAGTGCTGGACGCTGCCTTTGGGTACTTTGCGTTTGAGCCAGCGCGGCAGACGCCCACCCGTCTCCGCGTGAGGAGGCGGGCTGAGCACGGGCAGTTCAACGTTCACAGAGGGTCGATTCACGACAAGTCCCTAGCGCGCGGACCAACAGCGGATGACCGGTGTGTAGGTGGTAACGGTCGCTGCCGAAGGCTGCCGCCAGGCACTCGACGAACGCCGCCCGCACGGTGGCCATTCTAACGGCCGTGCGCCGTTCGGCAAGCAGGCAGCCCATCGTGGTCTTGAGCCCCACGCCGACGTCATCGGGAGCCACGGCATCGACAAACGCAAACCGCCGCATGGGAGGATTGACGTTCAGGAACGCCCCATGGCAGGTCACCTCGTCCCGCACCGCCACCCCTACGGCTGCCAGCAGTCCCGACTGGCCCCACACCGCGAATCGGCCCGGCTGCGTTTGCCCATGCACTTGCAGTTGGCTGAAAGCGGTGAGTACCGCCTGCTGGAGCCGCTGCAGATACTGCCGGACGCTCCAGCCGAACACGGCCAGCGGGACGATCGGGTAGATAGCCAACTGCCCTGGCGAGTGCAAGATACAACCTCCGCCGCGACTCACCCAGCGGAGGGCCAGTCCCTCGCGTTTCAGCTGCTCGCCGCTCATCCGCACGTGGCCGCGCGAACCGCGGCGGCCAACCGTGATCAGTTCGGGGTGCTCGCAAAACAGCACCGATACACTCGCCGTGTGACTGACGGCGGCGTCATGCACCAAATGCTGCTGCAAGGCCAGGGCCTCGTCGTACGACACTTGGCCCAGCAGGTGAAAGGCCAGCACGGGTTCTGGTGCGTCGGGTTGTCGGGCTGAGCAAGTCATAAGGCGAGCACTGTAACAGGCAGCCCCGTCTCCGCAAAGATCGAACCCGACAAGAAACGGGCCGCGCGTGCCTTGACAAATCCATCGCTATCCGGTCAACATCGGGAGAATGTTGTCCTTTATGCGGCGAGATGGCCGCGTCGCAACGGTGGCCGAAATAGCTTCCCGGTTTCCGGCGCGGGCCAAGCGGGCGGTACCGGGGACAAATCGAGTAGCACGGATGGCAAAGCCGGGGCACTACAGGAGATGACCTTGAACAAGCCACAGCCGGCCACGGTCGACATTCGCGGCCAACTGGTCTTGTTGGGCACCGGCACTTCGGTCGGCGTGCCCACAATCGGTTGCCCCTGTCGCGTGTGCCACAGCCCGGATCCGCACAACCAACGCACGCGTTGCGGCGCGATCCTAGGATTGCCGGAAGGCAACCTGCTGATCGATACCCCGCCGGACCTGCGATTTCAATTGCTGCGTGAAGGCCTGGGCATTGTGCACGCGGTTCTCTACACCCACGAGCACGCCGATCACCTGTTCGGGCTGGACGACCTGCGACTGATGCCGTTCTACCTGGGTCACGCGGTGCCCTTGTACTGCGAAGCCTTCGTCGAGCAGCGGATCCGCAAGGCGTTCGACTACGCTTTCACCGATATCACCCCGACCCATGCGGGGGCCGTTCCCCAGTTGACGTTTCAGTGTCTCGGGCTCGATCCGTTCGAAGTCTTGGGGACACGGGTAATTCCTTTGCGGCTGAAGCACGGGCCGCGTTTCGACGTGTTGGGCTTCCGTTTCGGCAACGTGGCTTACTGCACGGATACCAACGAGATCCCGCCGGAAAGTTGGCCCCTGCTGGAAGGCTTGGACGTGCTGATTCTGGATGCCTTGAGGACTCGCCCGCATCCGACGCACTTCTGTCTGGAGCAAGCCGTGGCCGTGGCGGAGCGACTGCGGGCCCGGCGTACGCTGTTCACCCACGTGGCACACGACTTGGAGTACGCGGAGACCAACGCCCGCCTGCCGCCCGGGATGGAACTCGCCTACGACGGCCAACGCGTGCCGTTGACGTAGGTCAGCCAAAGCAATAGCGCGGCGCACCCGCCAACGTCAAGGCGATGGGCGAGGTGGTGTCGTGCAACGTGGGGATGCCATCTCGGCACGCAGCGTGGTATTCTACGTGCGTTTCGTAACGCCACTGCCAGACGCCGGGACCTTGATCGTAACGTTGCGAACTGTTGTCAGGGCTGGCAACGATGTGGGTGGCTGGTGGCTGAGCCTAAGCGAAGCCCCAGTCCACTGTTGCTGGGGCTTCGCTTAGGCTCAGCCACCAGCCACCCTGCTGCTAGCATTTCGCAAGATTACGATCATGCCAGACGCCGGACGGGACTGCCACATGCCAATTCCCGAAGATCAGCGTGTTTTACCGCTGTCTGCCGGCTACAGGGCGGATACCGTGGAATTCCAATTTTCGGAGCTACGCCACGACATCCACGAATTTGCGTTCATTGCCGGCTACCAGCCACACCAGCTGCAGGACCAGGACCCAATCAATCTTCGCGCCGTGTCGATCATGGACGATCTCCACGACGCCTTAGCGGCCGACGGCCACACCGGTCCCGAACTGGAGCGGATGCTTGTTCGAATCCTGTTTTGCCTGTTTGCTGAAGACACGGGCATCTTTGAGCGAGATGCGTTTCGCCTGTATCTGGAGGATCGCACTCAGCCCGATGGGTCAGACCTCGGCATCCACCTGGCACAACTGTTCGCGGTACTCAACACGCATCCCGCCAAGCGCCAAGCCAATCTCGACGAAAGGCTGGCGTCGTTTCCCTACGTCAACGGGGCGTTATTTGGGGAATCGCTGGGGTTTGCCGCCTTCGACCGCGACATGCGTAATACCCTGTTGGCCTGCACCCGATTCAACTGGTCCCAGATTTCACCCGCCGTATTTGGTTCCCTGTTTCAGGGTATCATGGAGCCGCTCGAAAGACGCCAACTGGGAGGGCACTACACGAGCGAACGCGATATCCTGAAAGTGGTGCAGGCATTGTTCCTCGACGACCTGAAGGATGAGTTTGAACGAGCGAAGCTCGGTAAGACCCAACTGAAACAGTTTCACCAGAAACTGTCGCGATTGCGATTCCTTGACCCCGCGTGTGGTTGCGGAAACTTTCTGGTGATCACGTACCGGGAACTGCGTTTACTGGAAATCGAAGTGCTGCAGGCGTTGGATGTCGGCCGGCAACAGCGGTCTGACATACAGACCCTGTCCCTGGTGGACGTGGACGCCTTCTACGGAATCGAAATCAGCGAGTGGCCGGCTAGGATTGCCGAAGTGGCGATGTGGCTCATGGACCACCAAATGAATCTGCGGTTGTCGAAGGAATTTGGCCAGTATCTCGTGCGGCTGCCGCTGACAAAATCGCCCACGATCGTTTGTGGCAACGCGCTGAGATTGGCCTGGAAAGACATTCTTCCGCTCAAGGAATGTAGCTACGTACTCGGAAATCCTCCCTTTGTCGGCAAGCACCTCATGTCCGCCGACCAGACCAGCGACATGGCCGACGTGTTCGCCGACCTGACGGGGGCGGGGCTCCTGGATTACGTGACTGGCTGGTATCGCAAGGCTGCAGAGTACATCTCCGGCAGTAGAACGCGAGTCGCCTTTGTGTCCACCAACTCCATCACGCAGGGCGAGCAGGTTGGCATCTTGTGGAACGAGTTGTTCCGAAAGTGGCAAATCAAGATTCACTTCGCGCACCGCACCTTCGCCTGGCAAAGTGATGCTCGCGGCAAGGCGCATGTCCACGTCGTAATTATTGGTTTCGGGGCGTTCGATTGCGCCAATAAGCGAATTTACGACTACGGCACCGGTGGAACCGAGGTGACCGTCAGTCAAGCCAGCAACATCAGCCCCTACCTGATCGAATGTGCGGACGTGGCGATTCCGATACGTCGGATACCCCTGTGCGACGTTCCGCCAATCGTGTACGGAAACAAACCGGCAGACGGTGGGTTCTTGATCATCGAGCACGAGGATCACGACGCCTTCGTGCGAGACAACCCAACTGCAGCGCCCTACCTGCTCCCTTTCTTGTGCGCAGACGAGTACCTGAACGGACGACTAAGGTGGGTGCTCTGGCTTGTCGATGCTCCGCCGCACGTAGTTGCCAACAACCCAGGTGTGTTATCTCGCGTCCAATCCGTGCGGGAGTTCAGGCTGGCGAGCCGCAAGGAACCCACGCGTCGAAGGGCAGACGTGCCGGCGTTGTTTAACGAGCTTCGACAACCGACAAGCGAGTACATCGTGATCCCACGCGTTTCCTCGGAGCGACGCAAGTATGTCCCGTTTGGCTATTTCACACCCGACGTGATCATCGGTGATTCATGCACGGCCGTGTCTTCCGCAACGCTGTTCCACTTTGGCGTTCTGGCGTCCGTGATGCACATGGCCTGGATGCGGGTGGTTTGCGGGAGGCTGAAATCGGACTATCGATACTCCAACAAACTGGTGTACAACAATTACCCCTGGCCAGAGCACACCACGGACGCCAAGCGAAAGTCCGTAGAGGCTGCCGCACGCGGTGTCCTGGATGCGCGATCGCAGTTCTTGCCGCCGAAAGGCAGCAGTACCTTGGCGCAACTGTACGATCCGCTTACGATGCCGGCCGTGCTTACCAAGTCGCATGCCGCCCTGGACCGTGCCGTTGATCGGTGTTACCGGCAATCGCCGTTTACGTCCGAACGCCAACGTGTCGAGTTCCTGTTCGCCCTGTACGAGAAGCTGACGGCACCGCTGATCCAGACACCGAAAAAACGCCAGCGGTGAATCGCCGGTCGCGTCTAGCTACCCAGCAGGGACGTGCCACACCGAGAGGCTGTGAAGAAATCGTAGGGTGGGCCAAGTACTCGCGGCCCACCATCAACAACAAGGCCGTTTCCGCAGATTTGGTGGGCCGCGAGTACTTGGCCCACCCTACCGTAAATCGTGCTCGACCATTTTCTCTCCGCCACAAACCGTGGAAAGGAACCGCTTGTGCTGCCCCGAATCCGCACCTGTTCATCCGTGCTGGTGGCTGCCCTGTTCATGATCGCTTGGCCGACGTGGGGCGTGTCGGCGGAAGTCGCGCCGTTGGAAGCGGGACGGGCTGCCCTCCGCCAGGGTTTGCCCTTGCTGACGGTGCTCCCGTTCGTGTGCTTGTTGCTGGCGATTGCCGTCCTGCCGCTGATCGCCGGACACTGGTGGGAGCACAACCGGAACAAGGCTCTTGTCGCTGCGGTCCTGGCAGCTCCCGTAGCTTTGTACCTGACCACCGCGTGGGGGGCCGCGGGCAATGAGGTCCTGCTGGAGAAACTGGAGGAGTACTTTTCCTTCATCATCCTGTTGGCGGCCTTGTACGTGATCAGTGGCGGCATTTACGTGCAAGGCTCGCTGTCCGGAACGCCGCTGGCGAACACGGGCCTGCTGGCGATCGGCGCCCTGCTGGCGAACGTGATCGGCACCACGGGAGCCTCGGTGTTGCTGGTGCGACCTCTGTTGCGGGCCAATGCGTCGCGGGAGGACAAGACGCACGTGGTGGTCTTTTTCATTTTCGTGGTTTCCAATTGCGCCGGCTTGTTGACGCCGTTGGGCGACCCGCCTTTGTTCTTGGGGTTCCTCAAGGGCGTCCCGTTCGAGTGGACTCTGCAACTTTGGCCGCAGTGGCTGCTGGTGAACCTGGCGCTGTTGGTGATCTTCAACCTCTGGGACCAAGTCGTGTTGGGCCGGGAAGAGAAACGGCGACCGGGGTCCCAGTGGGAACAAGTGATGATCCACGAGCCGCTGCGGATCCAAGGTTTGCTGAACGTCCTGTTTCTGTTCGGGATCGTGGTCACGATTTTTGCGTCCGGCCGGGGGCTGGGAAACCACGGGCAGGCGTGGCCGTTCGGCATCCAGGAATCCGTGATGGCCCTGTTGGGCATCACGGCGTTTGTGACCACCCCGGGAGCAAACCACACCAAGAACCGGTTCACGTTCGGACCGATTGTCGAGGTCGCGGTGCTGTTCGCCGGTATTTTCGTGACGATGGCGCCGGCGCTGGCGATCTTGAACGCCTGGGGCCAGGGACAGCGCACCGTCTGGGGCCTGGGTTTTGGCTTGAGCGAACCCTGGCATTTCTTCTGGGCCGCCGGTTTGTTGTCCAGCTTCCTCGATAACGCTCCGACCTACTTGACCTTTTCGGTGACGGCCTGCGGATTGCAGGGCATCGCCGCCGAGGGCCGCTTCTTAGGCGTGTTCTTGCAACATGGGCCGGAGGCGTTCCGCTTGCTGGCCGCCATTGCCTGCGGGGCTGTGTTCATGGGCGCCAATACCTACATTGGGAATGGGCCGAACTTCATGGTCAAAGCGATTGCCGAAGAGAACGGCGTTCGCATGCCCAGTTTCTTCGGCTACATGCTTTACAGTGGCGCCATCCTGATCCCGCTGTTCGTCGTCGTGACGTTCGTGTTCTTCTTGTCACCGTAACAGCGGCGCGGCATCCGGCGGCACGGCCACGTTCTGAGCGTCCGGGCGGGGTTCGTCGTAGATGGTCCAGACGTAGCTCGTCTGCTTCAGGTGGGCGATATAGGTCTGCACCTGCTCCTTAATCTTCTGCTTGCGCAGCGTTTCCTTGATGTCCACCTGCGCGTCGACAAAGGACACGCGCGTGGCTTCGCGGCGTTCAATGACGCGGATGATGTGCAACTCGCGCTCATCTTCCAGCCGTTCGCTGAGCTGGCCGACAGGCAAGGTGAAAATGGCGTGGTCCAGAACTTCGGAAGCCAAACTGCCGTGATTGGTCCAATCGTGATAGCCACCGTCGCTGGCATCCGCACCCTGCGAGGAATGTTGGGCGACCTCGGCCAGCTTCGCGCCTTTCCAGACTTCAGCGCCCAGGGCGCCTACCGCCTCCCAGGCAGCCGCTTTGTTGGGGTAGCGATCGAAGCGCACGCTGAGTTTCTCCCAACGGACTTGGGCCGGCCGGTCGTACTCTGCGGAGTGCTCGTGGTAGTAGTTGAGCATATCCTGGTGTGTGATCTCAGGCTCGTAGTTGATCTTCTGGCCCAGCACCGATTGGCCCAAGGCCCGCTCCAGAAAACCCTGTTTTTGTTTCGCCAGGGACGAACCAAATTCGCGCAACTTGTTGTCCAACTCGCCGGGCGAGGCGACGTTGGCTTTCTTCATGGCCTCGGGCAGTTGTTTCTCCGCAAACTGCTCTTCCGCTTTCTTGTTGATTCTCGGCAGGACTTCCTTGCGTTTGTCCGCAGGCACACTCCGCAGGAACTCCAGGTACATGAGTTTCGTCTCCACGGCACTGTTCAACGCCTGCTTGAGCAACGTCTGCTTTTGCTGCTCGATTTGTTTCTGGCTCTCGCGCAGCTGCTCCGCTGACAGCTTGGCCAAGTGCGGCGCCAGCATCTGCTCGACCATCGGCATGACATCGCCGACCTGAATCGGCTGATCGCCGACCCAGGCAATGATCTGCCCGGGTGCGAAGACCTTCAGCGGCGGCATGTCGACTTGCGCCTGGAACTGCTGGCCCGCCGCCGACGGATCCGGGTTGACTCCCGGAGCCATACGCGGGTCGGCTGGGCCGGATGGCGGCAGCCGATAGGTGCCGTCCGGTTGCAGGCGATAGGCGGGGTCCCGCATCGGCAGGCCCGGACTGGGCGACGGAGCGAAGCCGCCGGCACCGGCGGCGGGTGGCGGCCCCCAGCCGGGATTGGCGGCGATCGGCGAGCCGGACCACGGATACGACGGCCCCGAAGTCAGTGGCTGATTCAGCCGGGTGTCGAACGCCGGAGGGTCCGGCGGCTGCTGCGTACGATTCGCGCCGCCCATCAGCAGCACGCAGATGGGCCAGACAGTGAGAGTGATCGTCCGGTTGGATCGGGACACGCGGTCCACCTTTGCTCTCGGAGGAGAATCGTGACAAGTTGCGGGCGGGGGATTATATCGATGAGATCAGCGCGGCCGCAACACCGATTTGACGGTTTTTAGCAGCTCGTCCGGTTGCGTAACGTCTGGAGGAATCGTGAGATAGGCATAGTGGTCGTCGACGACCCGCAACTTTCCGCCGGTCGCTTTGGCCAATTGCTCCACCCGTCGCCGGTCGGTGTAGCGGAAAACCAAGTACCGATCTTTGCGGAATACCTCAGAGATTTGCCAGATGGCCGCGTCGATTTTCAGCTCCTCCAGCCACAGCATCCGGCACACCGTGGCGGGTGGCGGGCCGAAGCGGTCGCTCAACTCGGCCAGGAATTCCTCCAACTGATTGACGCTGGTAACCCGAGACAGCCGCCGATACAGGTCGATCTTCAGCCGCAGGTCGGGCACATAGTCGTCGGGCAGATAGGCTGCGCCGGGCAGGTCCACTTCCACGTCCAGCGCCAGCTTCGGCGGCATCTGTTTGAGCCGCCGCACCGCGTTCTCCAGCAGCTCGCAGTACAACTCATAGCCCACCGCCGCAATGTGTCCGCTCTGTTGCGTACCCAACAGATTGCCCGCGCCGCGGATTTCCAAGTCCCGCATGGCGAGCGCGAACCCCGCGCCCAACTCGCTGAACTCCTCGATGGCCCGCAGACGCCGCGCGGCGTTGGGGGTTACGTGCTGGTGCGGATCGATCAGCAGGTAGCAGTAGGCGCGGTGTTTATAGCGTCCGACGCGGCCCCGCAATTGGTGCAAGTCGGCCAGGCCGTAGCGATTGGCCTCGTCGATGAAGATCGTGTTGGCGTTGGGGATGTCGAGACCGCTTTCGACAATGGTCGTCGCTAGCAGCAGATCGAACTTGCCCGCCACGAAAGCGACCATCACGTCCTCCAACTCGTCTTCCGGCATCTGGCCGTGGCCGACACGAATGCGGGCTTCCGGCACAATCTGTTTCAATTGCTGCTCCACGAACCGGATGTCGGCGACGCGATTGTGGACGAAGAAGATCTGCCCGTCCCGGTTCAGTTCGCGCAGCACCGCGTGCCGAATCAGTTCGTGATTGAAGCGGGTGACTCGGGTCTCGACCGCCAGCCGGTCTTCCGGCGGCGTTTCCAGGTTCGAGATATCGCGCACGCCGACCAAGGACATGTGCAGCGTGCGGGGAATCGGCGTGGCGGTCAGCGTGAGCACATCCACCGTCGTGCGAAACGCCTTCAACCGCTCCTTGACCTCGACGCCGAACCGCTGCTCTTCGTCGATGATCAGTAACCCCAGGTTGTGGAACTTCACGTCTTTCGACGCCAGCCGATGTGTGCCGATCACGATGTCGATCTGTCCGCCGCCCAGGCCGCGGAGCACCTGCCGCTGCTCGGCGGGCGTGCCAAACCGGCTGAGCTTGCCGATGTCAAACGGGAACTCGGCCAAGCGATCGCGGAAGGTATGGTAGTGCTGCTCGACCAACACCGTCGTCGGTGCCAGGACGGCCACCTGATAGCCGTTGTCCACGGCCTTGAACGCGGCGCGCATGGCCACCTCGGTCTTGCCGAAACCCACGTCGCCGCACAGCAACCGGTCCATCGGCCGCGGGCTCTGCATGTCCTGGCGAATGGATTCCAACGCGGTTAACTGATCCGGTGTTTCGGGGTAGGGAAACGAAGCGTCGAACTCGCGTTGCCAGTCGCTGTCGATGACGAAGGCGATGCCCGGCCGGGCCGCGCGGGAGGCTTGCAGATCGAGCAACTCGGCGGCCAAATCGATCACCGCCTTCTCCGCCGCCTGTTTCTGCCGGACCCACGTCTTACCGCCGATCTTAGCCAGTGTCGGCCGCGTCTTGGTGCCGCCCACGTACTTTTGCACCAGGCCGATCTTCGACGCCGGTACGTACATCTTGGTCCCGCCGTCGAATTCCAGCTGCAGATGCTCCTCGACCTGGCCGTCCTTGTCCAACAGGTGCAGACCGCGATACCGGGCAATGCCGTGCGACAGGTGCACGACCAGATCGCCCGCGCGCAGATCGAGGAACGTGTCGATCGCTTTGCCCAGCCGGCGGCGCGGGATGCGGCGGAGTTCACCGCGGCAAAACAGCTCGCCCGCCGTGATCACGATGCACTGTTCGCTGGTCAGGCGAAAGCCTTGCCGCAAGCTGCCCAGAGGAAAATGCAGCCGGCCGGCCGCCGCCAGTTTCGTCGTTCGCAGGATCTCGGCCAGCCGTTCGAGTTCGGCTTCGGTCTGGACCACGACGAACACCTCGTGGCCCTCCCCCACGCGGTCCAGTTCCAGGCGGACCCGCTC
Source organism: Planctomycetota bacterium (assembly GCA_026692885.1). Next base: position 23,787 of record JAPLNJ010000478.1, read on the forward strand.
GATCTCGCCGCTGAAGCGTTCCACCGATTCGATCTGCAGGTGGCCGGCGACGCCCAAGTAGCCGCTGGCGATCGCGGACGCCGTAGCCACCGGGAACCGGCCGATCTCCCGCATCACCGCCGCGAAGTTGTGGCAGTCGTTCGGCCGTTCCAAGCGTTGGAGATAGCGTTGCGACTCGGCCTCGGCCTGTTCCGGCTCCATCAGCAGGACGACCGTTTGTGGCGGCAGGTAGTCGGAGAAGTGGGCCCGATCGCCGACCGGGCTGCCCAGGATCGTCACCTCGGCCGAGTCGAGCGATTCCAGGCTGCGTTGGCTGGCGACATCGAAGCGGCGGATCGAGGCGACTTCATCGCCAAAGAATTCGATGCGAATCGGCTGATACCAATCCGGGGCGAAGATATCCAGGATACCGCCACGGCTGGCGAACTCGCCCGGCAACTCGACCGCGCTGGTGTTGTGGAAACCGCCCTCGACCAACCACCGCAGGTAGGCCGGGACGTCGACGGGATGGCCGACCTGCAAGCGACGGCTGTTGGCGGCCAGCAAGTCCCTGCTCGGCGCCGGCTGCAGCAGGCTTTGGATGCTGGTGACGATCAGCTTGAGCGGCGTCTCGCCCGCGCCGGCCGCTCGCGGCGTCTCGCCCGCGCCACCGGTCGCGGCCGTCGCGTCGAGCAAGCGTTTCAGCGTGCGCAGACGTTCGCCGTAGATTTCGTCGTGCAGAATCCGTTCACCCGGTTCGGCTTCCCAAGCCGGAAACCGCTCGGCGGGTATCTCGGAGAATAACTTCAAATCGTCGCAGAACGCGTCCGCATCGTCCTGGTGCGGGCTGACGATGACCAGCATCCCGGCCACGTGTTGGACCAGTGCGGCGGCCACCAGCGCGCACGACGACCCCCACACTCCGTCCCACGTCACATCCTCGCCGCGGGACAAAGCGGCCACGGCATCCACGAAGCCTGGGTGTGCCGTCAGGTGTCCGGGCAGTTCGCGCACTTTCCCAGACGCCCCGGCTGCGGGCAGTGCGTTGGTCATGATTCTGGGCGGGATTGTAACGCAAAGGGGCCGCTAGAGAAATACGGATCGCGGCAGACAGGAACCGCGTCTGACGCTACTGCCGTCCGGATGACAGCCCCGAGTGGCGACAGCCGTAGGGTGCATCAAGCGCCGCGCCGATGCACCACGAGCATCTGACGCGGCTGTCGATCGCCGTCGGCGGCCACGGACACGGACATGGTGCATCGGCGCAGCGCTTGATGCACCCTACTTGGACTCCCGTCGGGAAGACAACCCCGAGCGGAGTGGCGACAGCCGTCGGGTGCATCAAGCGCCGCGCCGATGCACCACGAGCATCTGACGCGGCTGTCGATCGCCGTCGGCGGCCACGGACACGGACATGGTGCATCGGCG
>JAPLNJ010000479.1 GCA_026692885.1 Planctomycetota bacterium
CGCGAACCGGCAATCTCGGCGACCTCCTTGAGCAGTTCCTGCAGCGCGGGCGCCGTGACCTCGGTCTGCACGCTGGTCGTCGCGGCGAACATCCCGGCAGCACGGACGCGCCAATCGAAGTTGGAGCGTGCCCCGTAGGTGTAGCCCTTGTCTTCCCGCAGGTTCATGTTCAGCCGGCTGGCGAATTGGCCGCCGAGGGCCGTGTTCATCACCACCAGCGGATAGTAGTCCGGCGACTTGCGGTCGAAGCCCCGCAGTGCCGCGGACAGGACCGACTGCACGGCTCCCGGCTTATCCACCAGGACCAACTTCGCCGTCAGCCGCTCGCCGTCCGTCTCCGCAAACCGAGGCACGCCGCCCGCGGCCTGCGTCTGCCACCCGCCGAAAGTTTTTTCCAACAGGGGCTGGATGTCCCCCAGGGTCGTGTCGCCGACCACGATTAGCGTCGCCTGCTGAGGCGCGATCCGCGTGCGGTAGAACGTCTCCAAGTCCTCCCGCTGGATTGCGCGCAAGCTGGCCTCTGTGCCGAACGACGGTCGGCCGTAGGGATGGGCGTAGCCGTACAGCGACTGTGCGATGGCCAATCCGGCCAACGCGTTCGGTTCGTTGCGGATCTGCAGCAGCCGAGCCACGGCCATGCTGCGTTCGCGGTCCAACTCTTGCTCGGGGAAGGACGGATGTTGCAACACATCGCCACAGATGTCCAGCGCCTGTTCCAGATGACGCTTCAGGGTATACAGTCGTGCGCCCATCCGGTCCGTTTCCGCCGACAGCGACAGGTTGGCACCGATGTTGGCGAGTTGTTCGGCCACCTGTTCGGACGTCCGCGTGAGCGTGCCCTCGTCCCACACGGCCGCCGTCAGATTGGCCAGGCCCAGTTTGTCGGCCGGCTCGTCCGCTCGGCCGCAGGGAAACAGCACGTGGAGACTCACGGACGGCAACTCGTGATTCTCCAGCAACAGCACTTGCAGTCCGTTGGTCAGTCGGCCCCGCTGCACGGGCGGCAGGTGGAACTCGGGCTCCGGCCGCGGCTTGGGCAGGACCAAACGATCGGGATCCTCGGCGATCGGCAGGGCCTCGGGGACCCGCGTTTCTTTCACTTGCTTGGCCAATTCCTGGCGGGCCTCGGCCGCCGGCCCGCGTGGATCGAGCGCGATCAGCGTTTCGGCGCCTGGCGAGACCTCGAGCGTCACCCGCGGCCGACTCAGATACTGCTTCGCCACGCGCTGGGCAGCCTCGGGTGTCACGCTGCGCATCCGGGCCAGGTCTTTGGTCAGGAAACCGGGGTCGCCCGCCAGTACGTTGTATTTGTTCAACTGATCGGCGCGCCCGCCAAATTCACTGATACCCTCCAGCGATCTGACCAAGTCCGCCTCGCGCTGGGCCACGGCCCGGGCAATCTCCGTCGGCGTGGGCGGTTCCTGCTCCAGACGCGCCACTTCCTCCAACACCAGCCGTTCGATTTCGTCCAAGTCCTTGCCGGGCCGCGCGGTGACCATGATGCTAAAGACGCTCGCCAGCTGCGACGAACGCTGGCCCGCGGAGACGTCCTGCGCGATTTGCAGATCGCGGACCAGCCGGCGATACAACCGCGCGGTCTTGTCGCCCGCCAACACGTCCGCCAGCATGTCCAACTCGGCGTCGTCCGGCGCGAACAGGGGTGGCGTCAACCAGTTCAGGTACAGCCGCCCCAGCCCCACGCGGTCGGTCATGCGAATTCGTTTCGAGGCCTGCAACGCAGGAATCCAAGGCGGCAGCTTCTCGACCTTGGGGCCGGCGGGAAGCGGGCCGAAGTACTTGGTCACCAGCCGTTTCGCCTCGGCGGGATCAAAATCGCCCGCGATGCACAAGCTGGCGTTGCCGGGATGGTAGTAGCGGCGGAAGAAGTCGCACACATCCTCGCGCGAGGCGCCCTCCAAATCGGCCATCGAGCCGATGGTCGGCCAGCTGTAAGGATGATCCGGCGGGAAGAGTGCGGCCAGCATGGTCTCATGGACCAAACCGTAGGGCCGGTTCTCGTAACTCTGCCGACGCTCGTTCTTGACCACGCTGCGCTGGTTGTCCAGACGCTGTTGGGTCATCGACGGCAGCAGGAAGGCCATGCGGTCCGATTCCATCCAAAGTGCCAATTCCAGAAAATTCGACGGCACAGTTTCCCAGTAGTTCGTGCGATCCAACGAGGTCGAACCGTTAACCTTGCCGCCGGCTTGTTGCAGCGGCAGGAAGTAGTCCTTGTCGTAATGTTGCGAGCCTTGAAACATCATGTGCTCGAACAGATGGGCGAAACCGGTCCGGCCAGGTTTCTCGTTTTGCGAGCCCACGTGATACCACAGGTTCACACCGACGATGGGCGTCGAGTGATCCTCGTGCAGGATCAGGTCCAATCCGTTGGGCAAGGTGACCTTTTCGAAGGCAATCTGCGGCAGATGATCCCCACCAGGCGTTTCCGGCGCCCCGTTCACCACGCTGGCGGCAACAGCAAGCAACAATGAGGTCATGAGTGGTCTCCGTTCTGGTTGGGGACATCGGCGAGCAGCGGGCATCAGCCCGCTGATTTCTAGCGATTCCGCAAGAGCGTCTAGTGTAGCGGACGGAGGGCTGAATATCAGGGGGGCGATATCACACGCCGTTGACATGGGCTCGTTTAACCGCGACCGGGTATCCGATCGCGGGTGGCGACGGCGCCCGATGCAATACGTCGTCGCCGTTGGCTCCTGGTACTTCTCGTTCCGACGCTCTGCGTCGGAACGCAAGCCGCGGACGCTCTGCGTCCTTGGGCAGACGACGCGGAGCGTCAAGACACTTGCGTTCCCACGCGGCGCGTGGGAACGAGAGGGGCGTGAAGATGTTCACAGCAATGCGGCTAACGTCCACCAGCAGCGCCTGGGAATCCAGTTCAAACGTTGTGTGCATCTGCAAAAAGGTGTACGCTGACTCGCGTCTCCTCTGCAACACTTGACGTACCTGGGAGAGAAGTTATGGATCGGGCCCGCGTCGTCACGCCACGCACCAACGGGATCCGGCTGGGCCTGGTCGCCATCGCAGCGGGCTGGTTTTGGCCCGTGGCGAGCGGCCCTGGCGGGGCCGCGGAACCTGCCGTGCCCAGTTCGCCGTCCACTTGGCTGGAAGCGCAGGACAAGACGGGCACGACCGCCGATAGCGAACAGGCGGTCGAGTTGGCGCTGCGGTGGTTGGCCGAGCACCAGTACCCCAACGGTGGCTGGAGTTTCGATCACCGGCGGGGCCGCTGCCAAGGGCAATGCTCCGAACCCGGCACGATGGCCAACGCGGTCAACGGCGCCACCGGGCTGGCCGTGCTGCCATTCATCTGCCACGGCAACACCCATGCGTCCGGACCCTACCGCGACAACGTGGCGGCGGGACTAGGGTTTCTGGTGCTGCGGCTCGGTCCGGACGGCGCTTTCTGGGAAGACGGCGGCACGCTGTACTCGCACGCGATGGCCCTGTGGGCACTCTGCGAGGATTGCCGTATCGCCGCCGAAACGCCCGGGCTCTCGGCGGAGATCGCAGCCGTATCCGACGAGACAACTCCATCGCCGGAGGAGAACCCGCCTGTCGTGGAAACGAAGAAGCCGTCCCGCAATTCCGCGGTGAGGCCGGTGCGTGCGAAGCCGCAGCCTACACCCCGCAGCACCGCCAACTCGGCGACGCCCGCCTCGTCCGCCGACACCACCACTCTGATTCGCGCCGCGGCCACCAAGGCCCTGGTCTACACCCTGAATGCTCAGGATCCGAGCGGGGGCGGCTGGAGGTATAAGCCGCGTCAGCGGGGCGACACCTCGGTCACCGGGTGGCAAGTGGTGGCGATGTACAGCGCCACCAAGGCGAACTTCCCGGTGCCGCCCCAAGCGGCCGTGGGGGTGACCGGCTTCCTGAATTCCGTCCAGAGCAACTACGGGGCGACCTACGGTTATGTGAATGCCATGCCCACGCCCGTCTGCTCTTCCATCGGCCTGTTGTGCCGCATCTACACGGGCTGGGAGCGCGAGCAGCCCGGCCTGCAAGCGGGCGTGACACTGCTGGCCCGGCAAGGCCCCTCGGAGCAGGACATGTACTACAACTACTACGCGACTCTGGTGCTGCACCACGTCGGCGGACCGCTGTGGGAGGACTGGCATCAGAAACTGCGCGAGTACCTGATCCGCACGCAGAGCCGCGTGGGCCACGAGACGGGCAGCTGGAGCTTTCGCGGCGGCCACGGCGCCGGCTCGGGCGGCCGACTCTACAGCACGGCGCTGGCCTGTCTGATCCTGGAGACCGCCTACCGCAGCAAGTCGGTGTACACGCCTGCCCCGCAGCCTCCGCCGGTCGATCGCTAAGGACCGACGCACTTACTGTGAGCGAGAACCTGGAAGTCACAAACATCGCGTCAACACGACATTTTCAGGCGGCCAGGGCACCCCATTGCAACACCTATTTCTCACGCCCCAATCGCCTGTTCCGGGCTACTGGGCCAGCAGCTCGCGAATCTTGCTTCGCGCAACTTCCAAGGCGGCGGGTAGCTGTTCGGGCAGCTTGCCGCCCGCCTGAGCCATGTCCGGCTTGCCGCCACCGCCGCCGCCGACCACCGGTGCTACGTCGCGCACCCAGTCGCCGGCGCTGACCCCGCGGGCCACCAAATCTCGGCTGACGCCGGCGATCAGCGTCACGCGGCCATCGGCCGCCGCCGTGGCGAACAGGATGGCGGTCGAATCGGCCTTCTTGCGCAACTGATCGATCAATTGCCGCATCAGATTCACATTGACCGCCGGGAGTTCCGCAACCACGACCTGGGTGGCACCGATCGTCTCGGCGCCCGCCAACAGGGCCTCGGCAGACAAGATGCCGGTTTGCGCGAGCTGCTGGAGCTGGCGTTTCAGATCCGCGATTTCCGCCAGCATCGCTACGATTCGTGTCGGCACGTCGGACGGCGACACGTTTAGCAGGCGGGCCGCGTCGCGAAGTGCGGCTTTGCTTTCCGCGTAGCTCGGCTCGGCGCCGGCCGCCACCGCTGGCTTCGGTGGGCCCTCGGTCGCCACGCCTTTCGTGCCTGCGGCCAAGTGTTTTTTCAGATCCCGGCTAAGCTGCGCGAGTTCCCGCACGGCCGCCGGCGTCTCCCGCCAGCTCACGCCTAGGGCGGCGGCGGCGGCTTGCAATGCGGCGCGAGTCTGTTCCGCGTGCTCCTGAGCCTTGGCGCCCGTCAGGGCGACGATGCGGCGCGTGCCGGCCGCCACGCCTTCCTCGGTCAAGATCTCCAAGGCGCCGACTTCGCCCGTGTGGCTCAGGTGCGTACCGCCGCACAATTCACGGCTGAAGGTGCCCATCGAGATCATCCGCACGGGGTCGGGGTATTTCTCGCCGAACAACATCATCGCACCGGCTTGGCGGGCCTCGGCCAGCGGCAGGACCTCGGCGGTCACCGCTTCACCAGCGGTAATCCGCTCGTTGGCGTCCCGCTCGATCGTGGCCAACTGGTCGGCCGACACCGGTGCCATGTTGGTGAAGTCAAACCGCAGCCAGTCCGCGTCCACCTTGGAGCCTTGTTGTTGGGCATGGGCACCGAGGGTCTTCCGCAGGGCATAATGCAGCAGGTGCGTTGCCGAGTGAGCGCGGCGGATGGCTTGCCGACGGGAGATGTCGACACGCGCTGTGACCTTGGCCCCGGTCCGCAACTCACCTCGCGTCAGATGCCCGTGGTGCAGCAACAGCGAACCGTCCTTTTGCGTATCCGTCACTTGGAAGTGGAAATCCCGACCGACGATCTCGCCCGTATCGCCGACCTGTCCGCCGCTCTCCGCATAGAAGGGCGAACGGTCCAGGACCACGATCAGGTCTTGACCATGCCCCACTTCTCGCACGTGGTCGCACAACCGGTTCTGGGCCACGACGAACTTCACTTCGGCCTCGGTCTCCGTCGTCTGATAGCCGAGGAACTCGACCTGGTGTAGCACTTTCTTGATAGCGTCGACCGGACCGCGATCGCCCATCACGGTGTGGACCACTTTGCCGGACGTTTCGCCGTGCTGCTCCATGGCCTTGCGGTAGCCGTCCCAATCGAAGGCCAGATTGTTCTCGGCCGCCATGGTTTCGAAAACTTCGGGCGGCACGCCGTAGGTCTGGTACAGGTCCGCAGCTTCGCCGCCGTCCACCTTGGTCCGGTTGGCCGACTTCATCTCGCTGAAGATCTTTTCGATCCGCGCCAGCCCGGCATCAATGGTGCCGAAAAAGTTGGCTTCTTCGTTCCGGATTACGTCCGCCACCCGTTGCGTGGTTTCCGTCAGTTCGGGATACGGCGTCTTCATCATCTCGACCACGAGCGGGACGAGCTGGTGCAGGAACGGCTCGCGCAGGCCCATTTGATGGCCGTCGAGCACCGCGCGGCGCAGGAGTCGCCGGATCACGTACTTTTCCTTCTGGGCGCCGGGGTACACGTTCTCGTGCACCGCCATCGTGCAGGCGCGGACATGGTCGGTGATGCGCCGCAAGCGGCGGCCCTGGTCGCCGGCCGGGTCGTACTGGACGGAGCAGACCTCGGCGGCAGCTAGCACGATCGGCTTGAGGATGTCGATATGAAAATTCGTCTCGACGCCCTGCAGCACGGACGCGGTACGTTCCAGACCCATGCCGGTATCGATGTTCTTGCTGGGCAGCGGGCGGAGGTTATCGGGCGGTGACCCAACCCGGTTGAATTGGGTGAAGACGAGGTTCCAAATCTCGACCGACTTGCCATTGTCCGAGTGATAGAAGATCTCACTGCACGGACCGCAGACGCCGTCGGGGCCTTCGCTCGGCGCTCCGGCCGGCCAAAAGTTGTCGTGCTCGCCCATCCGCTCGATGCGATTCTGGGGCAGACCGATGTCCGTGGCCCAGATCCCGGCGGCTTCGTCATCATCCAAGTACACCGTGACGCTCAGCCGCTGCGGGTCGATGCCCAGCCACTTCCGGTCAGTCAGAAACTCCCAGGCCCAATGAATCGCCTCCCGTTTGAAGTAATCCCCGAAGCTGAAGTTGCCCAGCATCTCGAAAAAGGTGTGGTGATAGGCCGTGCGGCCGACATTGTCGATGTCGCCCGTGCGCAGGCATTTCTGGCACGTCGTGGCGCGGGTGAACGTCAGTTTGACCTTACCCAGGAAGTGGTCCTTGAACTGATTCATGCCGGCGGGCGTGAACAGCACGGACGGATCCCAGGTCGGCACCAGCACGTCGCTGGGCTGGCGGGTATGGCCTTTGGTTTCGAAGAAACTCAGGTACTTTTCGCGAAGTTCGTCGGTTTTCATCAGGGAACCCTTAGGGCGGCAACCAAAGTCACCCGACGCGCCTGGGAGGGCAGTCCTCGTCGGCCAGTGGGGTGCGTGGCACCTGCGCATTCACGGAAATAGCCAGAAACAGACCGCGTATGATATCCGGTCCGGGCAGATCCGACCAGATGAGCAGGCTTCCCTGCACTAAGGCGTCGCATCAAAATAAGTTGACGAATTTCAATGTAGTAGGCACACTCCGTGTGCCGTTAAACGCGGACGGCACACGGAGTGTGCCTACTACAATTTATTCAGGTTATTTTGACGCGGCGCCTAAGGTTGCACCATGACCGTACCGCTGTCTCCCGAGATAACCTTCAGACGGACTTCGCCGGCCTGGTCCTTCACGGCCTCGAAGAACTGTTCTGGCAGCGTGACCCGTCGGCCGCCGACGTGACTCACCAGCATGCCGGGCCGCAGACCGGCTTTCCAGGCGGGCGAGTCGCGGTCCACGTCCAGCACGGCCAAGCAGCCTTCGGGGGCCAAACTCTGCAGCACCTGGCGCAGCAGTGGCGGCGGCAAGGCGGTGGCATAATCCACGACCATGCCGCGCCACCGCGGGTCTTTGACTTGCGAAAACACGGGGCGCGCTGCGGCGACGTGTTTCTTGGTGAGTTTCGCCGTGGTTTCGACGACCCGAGCCGACCGTCCGGCGTCTCCCCGGCGCTGGACGGTCAGACGCACTTCGGCGCCGACCGGCTGCCGGCCCAACTCGCCCATCAAGGCATCGCGATCGTATACCGGTTGGTCGTTGATGCGGGTGATCACGTCGCCCTCCTGCAAGTGCGCGGCAAAAGCCGGCGTGCCGGGTACGACATGGCTCACACGCGCCCCCTGTTGCCCTCGCTGTCGTTCGGCCTCTTTCAGGTTTTCCGGCGCCACGCCCAAGAAGCCGAATTCCGCCTTACGCCCCGTCTTGAGCGTCTCGATCGTGCGGCGGAAGACATCGTCCACTGGGATGGCGAACCCCAGCGATTTCTCATAGCCGTCCAGCACCCCCAGGGCCGTAATCAAACCGACCATTTCGCCATTGAGATTTACGAGCGCGCCGCCGCTGGTGCCGAGATTCAATTTGGCATCAACCTGGATCAAGCCGCCAAAATGGTACAGTGTATCCTTGCCCGTCTCGCTCTCGCGGCCCGTCGCGCCCGGGACCTTCCGATCTAAGTTAGCGATGATGCCCCAACTAGCACTCACTTGGCCGTCCTCGGCGATGCCATAGGGATTTCCCAAGGCGATGACGAACTGGCCTTTCTTCAAATTCTTGCGGTCGCCCCACACGATGGGTTCCAGATCGTCGGCGTCGATCTTCAGAACGGCCAAGTCGGTCCAGGGATCTCCGGCCTTGACCTCGGCGGCCTTGAGCACACTGACGACCTTGAACGGCCGACGGTTGACCCACACGTAGTAATCGTTCTTGGCCGGATCTCCCAACACATGGTAGTTGGTCAGGATGAACCCCTGGCGGTCGATGACCACACCCGCGCCGAACTCGTTGGGCAGTCGGTGTCCGGCACTGGCTTCCCCGGAGAACCGGGGGACTAAGGGCGGCAGCAGGGTGGTCCCCGGAGCCAGCGCGGGGCCGTCGTTGCGGACGCGGGCGATGGCCACCACCGACTTCTCGGCCCGCTGGACGGCGTCGACCACGACCTTTTCCAGGGTCAGGGCCGCGTCCAAGGCGTTCGGTTCCTGAGCCGAGAGCAAGGGTGCCGCAGTCACCCCGCCGAGCACAGCCAGCCCCAGCGTCAACCAGGCGCCGAGAGTCCGACGGGGTCGAGCGTCTGTTTCAGTCATGCGTCTTGCCATGGGGTGCGGTGCTACTCGCCGCCTTCGTCAGCGGCAGGTGCGGATTTCGGTAACAAGGCTTCGCCGCCACCCGCCGCGAGCACCTTTTGCTTGAGCTCCTCCGTCACGGCGGGATTCTCCACGAGGTACGCGCGGGCTTTTTCCTTGCCTTGGCCCAGATGGGCGTCGTTGTACTTGAACCAAGCACCGCTGCGAATCACGATCTTGTGGAGCATGGCCAAATCCAGCACATCGCCTTCGTAACTGATTCCGCAGGTGTGCATCATGTCGAATTCCGCCACGCGAAACGGCGGCGCGACCTTATTCTTGACCACCTTGGCCCGGACCCGTTGGCCCACGATTTCTTCGCCGTCTTTGAGCTGGCCGATACGCCGGACGTCGATGCGGCAAGCGCTGTAGAACTTCAAGGCCCGACCGCCAGGCGTGGTTTCGGGGCTACCGAACATCACGCCGATTTTCTCGCGGATTTGGTTGATGAAAATCACCGACGTCTTGGCCTTGGCGATGGCCCCGGTCAGCTTCCGCATCGACTGGCTCATCAGCCGAGCTTGCAGGCCCACGTGCGAGTCACCGATCTCGCCCTCCAATTCCGCCCTGGGAACCAAGGCCGCCACCGAGTCCACGATGATCAGATCGACCGCGTTGGACTTGATCAGCATCTCGGCGATTTGCATGGCTTCTTCGCCGCTGGCCGGTTGGCTGACCAGTAACGTGTCGAGTTCCACGCCAAGTTTCTTGGCCCAGGTGGGATCGAAGGCATGCTCGGCATCGATAATCGCGGCGATCCCACCCTTCCTTTGGGCCTGCGCTGCAACATGCAGGGCCAGGGTTGTCTTGCCGCTGGATTCCGGCCCAAACAGCTCGATCACGCGGCCCCGCGGAATGCCCTGCCCACCGAGCGCGATATCCAGCGACAGACTGCCCGTGGAAATGCCCTCGATCGGACCGCGCCGGTCGGCCCCCAACGCCATGATAGCGCCTTCGCCAAATTGTTTTTCGATCTGCTGCAGGGCCGTCCGCAGATGGGGGTTGTCGTCCAGGACCGAGGCCCTCATGTTCGCGGTTTCGCCCGTGGTTTTGTCGCTGCTAGCTGATTTTTTGGCCATGGTGTGCTTCGCCTTAACTGGGGGTGATCGTGGAGTTTGCTCCTTTATGGGGTAGTTTCCGGCAACTTGCAAGTGCCGCAACGCCAAAACGCCTCGCGAATCAGCTGTCCCAACTGCCTGCGGGAAGCAGCGGCAAGGTCCGAGGCTGTGAAAGAGCCAAATTGGCCGACGATGCTTGCACAAGGTGTAGGGTGGCCTGTGCCCACCAGGTACAAGCAGTTGTGGTGGGCACAGCCCACCCTACGATTCGTTCACAGCCTCTCACGTCGTGGAGCAACCTGCTGCGGGCCTGCTAGCTGGCCGCCCGCGGCAAGCGTTTTCGTCCTGATGTTGCCACCTTTCTGTTCAACTACGAGTTTGAGTTGCTGTATTGTTTACGGAAGTTGGACGGCAAAGACGGTGGATGTTCCTGGTTTTCTCGCCCCGAATGGGCCAAACAAATCAGCCCAGTTGGCGAGTGCTTTGTCAGGGCTAAGATCGTGCGTTGTGAGCGGCAAGGCGCTAGCCGCCGGTGGATTGGGTTGTGAGCGGCAAGGCGCTAGCCGCCGGTGGCGTTCGGAACCGGCGGCTAGCGCCTTGCCGCTCACGCATCGCGCCGCCAACTCGGGGCGAGGGAGCGATTTTCGGCCGAGCTCGAGCCTCTGCTGGACGGGTTCACCGGAAATCCCGCGACTGGATCAGCTGAGCCAGCTCGTCGTGCAGGTCTTGGACGTGCTGTACGACGACGTGAATCACACCGTGGCGACTTTCCAGTTTGCCCCGCACGAGCCAGGCGTTGGAATGCCGGGTCACCTGGTGAAATCGCTCCCAAATTTTGATCTGCACAACCAGATTGGCGATGCCCGTCTCGTCCTCCAACGTCACAAACGTGATGCCCTTGCCCGTGCTGGGACGCTGGCGGAGGATGACCAACCCCGCGACCTTCACCGGGCGATTGTGAGGCACCTCTGCCAGGCTCGCGGCGGTCTTGACGCCCAGCTTCTGCAATTGGTCCCGGTAAAACGACACCGGATGCGGCCGCAACGACAAGCCCGTGGTCTGGTAGTCGGCCAACACTTCCTCCTGAACCGTGGTCGTCGGCAAATCGGCCGACGGTTCGTTAAACGTCTCGATACCTTCCCACAACGGCCAGGTTTGGGAACTCCGTTTCTGCGAAAGGGATCCCCACAGAGCCTGTCGGCGGTCGCAGCCCAAAGAACAGAACGCATCGGCTTCGGCCAACTTGCTGAGCGAGACCTGAAACAAGCCGGTCCGCTGCGCCAAGTCGTCGATCGAGCGGTACGGCCCTGCGGCCCGGCCGCGGACGATGGCCTCGGCCTCCTTGAGCGACAGGCCGCGAATCAATCGCAAGCCCATGCGCAACACACGTTCGCCTTCCAGCGTGCAGTCCCAGTTACTGGTGTTCACGTCGACCGGGCGCACTTCCACACCGTGCTGGCGCGCGTCGCGGATCAACTGGGCCGGAGCGTAAAAGCCCATTGGCTGACTGTTGAGAATCGCGGCGGCGAATGCGGCCGGGTAATAGTGTTTCAGGTAGGCCGAGACGTACACCAACAGGGCAAAGCTGGCGGCGTGCGACTCCGGGAATCCGTATTCGCCGAAGCCGCGAATCTGCTGGAACACGCGTTGCGCGAACTCCTCGGCCAGTCCGCGATCCCGCATCCCGTCCAGCAACTTCTGGCGGAATTGTTCGATCGGACCGTTGCGGCGCCACGCGCCCATCGCGCGCCGCAATTGGTCGGCTTCCCCGGGTGTGAAACCGGCGGCGACCACGGCCAGCTTCATGACCTGCTCCTGGAAAATTGGCACCCCCAACGTCTTCTGCAACACCTTCCGAATCGCCTCGTTCGGATAAGTGACCGGCTCTTCGCCGGCGCGGCGGCGCAAGTAGGGATGCACCATCTGGCCCTGGATCGGGCCGGGCCGGACGATAGCCACTTCGATGACCAAGTCGTAATAGCAGCGCGGCCGCAACCGGGGCAGCATCGCCATCTGGGCACGACTTTCGATCTGGAACACGCCCATTGTGTCGGCGGCGCAGAGCATGTCGTATACCTGCGAATCGCCCGGCGGGATCGTCGCCAGAGTCAGCGTCTGACCGTCGGTCTGCTCGATCAGCTGAAAGCACTTGCGAATCGCGGTCAGCATGCCCAACGACAGGCAATCAATTTTCAGGATGCCCAATTCCTCCAAGTCGTCCTTGTCCCATTCCACCACCGTGCGGTCCGGCATGGCGGCGTTTTCGATTGGCACCAGTTCGCACAACGGCCCGCGCGTGATCACCATCCCGCCCACATGCTGGGACAGGTGCCGGGGAAAGCCGCTCAGTTCCGTGGCCAAGTACACCAGTCGCCGGCCGAGCTCCGAAGCGGTGTCGAGGCCCATCTGACTGACCCGCTGCTCCAACTCCAAGGTCTGCTCCGCATCGCCGCCCAGATTCTTAGCCAGCCGGTCCAGGCAATCCAGCGACAAGCCCAAGGCCTTGCCCACTTCGCGCACCGCCGAACGGGTGCGGTAGGTGATTACTGCGGCGACCAGTCCGGCCCGCTCGCGTCCGTATTTCTGATACAGGTACTGGAGCACCTCTTCGCGGCGTTCGTGTTCGAAATCCACGTCGATGTCCGGCGCCTCGTTCCGTTCGCGGCTGATGAACCGCTCGAACAGCAGATCCACACGATCCGGATCGACGGCCGTGATCTCCAGGCAATAACAGACAGCCGAATTGGCCGCCGACCCGCGGCCTTGGCACAGGATGCCGCACGAACGGGCAAACCGCACCAAGTCCCAGACCGTCAGGAAATAGGCTTCGTAACGCAGCTCGGCGATCAGTTGCAACTCGTGCTGCAAGAGCCGCAATACTTTTTCCGGAAGGCCGTGGGGATAACGCCGACGGGCGCCTTGCCAGGTCAACTGCTCCAGATATTGCGCGGGGTTGACGCCCGGTGGCGCCAGTTCCAGCGGATACTCGTAACGCAGTTCGTCCAGGGAGAACGTGCAGCGAGCGGCGATTTCCGCGGTCCGTTGGAGGGCCTGCGGCAGGCGTGCGAACAGGGCCGCGAGCTCATCCGGCGTTTTTAGGTGCCGTTGCGCGTTGGGAAACAGCAGATGTCCGGCCTCGGCCACGGTGACGCCGTGTCGGATCGCGGTCAACACATGCTGCAGCGGCTGGCGAGCCGGCACGTGGTAGTAGACGTCGCCCGCGGCCACCAGCGGTACTTGCGTCGCTTGCGACAGCCGCCGCAGCCGTTCGAGTTGATACTCATCATTCGGGCCGCAGTGGAATTCTGCGAGCAAATAGCAGCGGTCGGAAAACAACTCGCGGTAGCGGTGGAGGTGCTCCGTAAGATCACCATCCTCCGCTTCCTGGTTGCTAAGGAACGGCCGAGAAATAACTCCGGCATTTGCCGTTTCGCCCCTCACCCCAACCCTCTCCCCGGAGTGCCGGGACGAGGGAGCTATGGTTGGGCAGTGCATCAGCACGCCGGCCAACAACCCGTCGGCATGTTCGGCCAGATCGTCCCAAGTCAGTTCGCATTTCCCTTTCTCGGCCCGCCGCCGCCCGCGCGTGATCAGCCGTGACAAACGGCCATACGCGGCCCGGTCGGTCGCCCACAACACCACCGGCGGCGCATCGCAAGGTGTAATTTCCGCGCCGATGATCAGCGGCAGGCCAGTCTGCTTCGCCGCCGCATGCGCTCGGACCACGCCCGCCAGGCTGTTGACGTCCGTAATCGCCAGCGCGGCATAGCCCAGTTCCGCCGCGCGTTGCACGAGTTCCTCGGCATGCGACGCGCCCTGCAGGAAGGAGAAGTTCGTTTTGCAGTGAAGTTCGGCATATCTCATCGCGAATCCTTGTTCCCGATTCTCGTTCCCACGCTCTGCGTGGGAACGCAAGTACGGACGCTCCGCGTCGCAGCACTAGCACCAAACGGTTCTTCACGGTGGGAGTGTCAATAATGAGGTTTAACGTTGCCACCTGGACGGGGCTTGCCGCGAGGGCTCAGACGTACAGAATTCAAAATTGGCGGTTTGGCGACTTTGCCAAGTCAGAGAGGTTTGTCCGCCAATTTTGAATTCTGTACGTCTGAGCCCTGTCTGGGACCCGGCACTGCGGAATCGCAAAATGTCAAACTTAATGCGAATCACCTGAAAACCCGTTTGGTGCTAGTGCGTCTTGCCAACGTATGCGTTTTGCCAACGACGGAATGTCGTCAGGGACGCGGAGCGTCCGGGGATGCGTTCCCACGCAGAGCGTGGGAACGAGAACGAAATTCGATCATTCAAAAATGCCGTGTACAAACCACTGCTGATCTTGGAGTCTGTGGAACAACCAGAAACGCTGGCCGGCTTCGGTCTCTACACGATAGTAGTCCCGCCGGGACGAAGGACCACGCCACCAGCCGGTCTCGATCCGCTCGGGTCCGAACGAGCGGACCACACGATACGGCCGGCCCTGGTAATGGAATACGGCTGGAGGCCGGTCCAGGGCCAGTCCCATCACGTCGATCGGCTGCGGCGGATCCAACAGCCACAGCGGCCGGAGCAGCGGCCCGAACGGAGCACAGGCCGCCGGACTGCCGGGACCGGATTCCGTCCGACGGCCGGAACCTCCGGATAACTCGTCTCCCGCCAGCGGCACGTAGCGGTACGCGAGTTCCACCTGGGCTTCGGCCTGTAACTGCGGACGCACCACACGCTGACGGCCTAGACGGCTGCTGGCACGTTCGATGAAGGCGGCCAACTTTTTCGGGTCGCCGGGGGTCGGACAAACGAACAGTTCGACTTGACGGGTTTCCAGCGGCCCGGTCGCAATCGCGACGACACGGATTTCTTCCACGACGTCAGGCAGCGTCAACCGGTCCAGCTGCAACTGGAGCAAGGACATCCAATGCTGCGAATCCGTCGCGGGCTGGAACAAGCCGACCGACAGGATCAATGGCGAGCGCTGTGGACAGACCAGCCGGCATTCCAACTGCAACACGCCTTGCTGTTGCTGAACCAGTTGCTGCGCCAGTTGCGTCAGCAAGTGCCGCAACACGTGTTCCAGCGTCTCCCGATGCGTCGTCGGCGATTCCAACAACCACTGTACCTGCCAGTCGGGAGTCGTGGGCTGAGACATGATGACCTCGGCGGCGGTGCCCTCCAGCTGATCGAGGCTTCTGACCAGGCTGGCCCCGAAGCGGGTCGTCAGACTGCCACGCGGCAACCGCCGCAACTGTCCGAGCCGAGCGATCCCCAGCCGTGCCAGTTGTTGTTCCGTCCGCTCAGACAACCGCAACGCCGCCACGGGCAAGCGATCCAACACCTCGCCTCCTCCCGGCGGCACGAGGGTGTACCACGAGGCCCCCGTATTGGCCTCGTGAACGTCAGACATCCCGGTTGCAAACCGGGCCACGGCCCAAGCGGCGCTGGCCGTATCGGCGATCGCCACGCGAACGTCCCAGCCGCAGTGGCGACAGGCCGCTACGACGCGGCGGGCGAAGGACTCTTCGCCACCGAACAACGGAAGCACTCCGCCCACGTCCAGCAGCAAGCTGTCCGGCTCGTCCGTTGGGTCCACACCCACCAACGGGCTGAACTGCTGGCACCACTCGGCCAGTTCGCTCAAGACCTGGCGGTCGCCCGACGCATCGTGGAGTTCGAACTGCGGAGGCTGGCGAGAAGAGCGGCCGGTACCGTTCGGGTTCCTACGAGGTAGGCCGCACACTCCGTGTGCGGATATCGGCACACGGAGTGTACCGGCTACTTTGTGTGCGACACGTGTTTCTTCGCCAGCCCTTGGTGCCGGATCGCGTAGCAACGCCTGGGCCTCGGCCAACGGCATACCGGGGCGTACACCTTGGGCCAACGCCAGGATCGAACAGGTTTTCAGCCGGCTGCCGTAGCGCGCGTGCCGTTCATAAATCACCACCGCCCGCCCCGCAAGTTCCGGTCGGCTGGCGACGAGTCGTTGCACGGGCCAGTTGGGCAGCCAAATCGCGAGTCGCCGTTGCATGGATTTCCCTGACCTCCCGCAATTCACCGGTCCATTCGTCCAGCGCCAGTTGCACGTCGCCTTGGCCCGCGCTGCCGCGGCCATGCAACAGCCGGACCTGTAATCGCCGTCCGGCAGAACAGGATTCCGAGTTATTTTGTGCCGCCCCCTCCGCCTTCTGCCCCTCCACCTCCAGTCGCACCTCGGCCCACGTCGGCTGCGTCCGAAGCCGGGCCGGGCGGATCAGCAAGCCCAACACGTCGCTGGTTTCCGCCGATAATTGCAAACGTCGAAATCGCCGACCGTCCAGTTGTTCGACCCAGCCCCAGACGGCCGCCACTCCTGGACACCGCAGCGTCTGATCCCACGCCCAGAATTCGTCCTGTTGCGTTGGCGGGATCAGCAGAATGACCTGCTTCAAATCCAGACCCCAGGCCGCGAGCGCTGGCGGGTACACCTGACGCAGGCGATCGATCACCACCAGCGCGCCGCCGTCCTGGCACGCTTGCCGAGCACAAATCAGAGCCAGGGTCGCGGCCCCGCAGCCCGTTCCCGCGGTCAGCCATTCGACCAGCGAGCCGCGTCGCAAGCCGCCTGCGGGAAACAGACAATCCAAGGCCGTGCAGCCGCTGGAAACGAGGCCCGCCGTGAGTGTCGCCGGCCGCGTTTGCTCCAAGCCGCGAATACGATTCTGTAGCTGGCGAACCAGTTCGGGTGTCGAGGTCATGGCCGCAGCTCCAAAAGTATACGGCTGGACACGTCAGTGTACCGCCGTATATTATCGACGGCAAGAGGTCTAAGACGCCATGAAATCCGCCGCTGCTGGCACCGGGAGCTAGCGTTCACGCGTAGGGTACATGAAGCGCAGCGCCGATGTACCTTTGCAGCGATATTCGCCATCGCTAGCGACCCACTCCAGGGAGAGGCGTTAAGGGTCACTGCGGTGAACATCTTGCGGTTGTCCAAGTCCTCGATTCCTCCGGACCGCAATTCGCAACCTTACGCTCAAGGCCAGGCGAGCGAATCGCCCCTCACCCCCGACCTGGGCTGATGAAAATGGCGGAAAGTGGAGAGACTGTAGTGGATACAGAAAGTCAGAGTTGTTACTCCACCGTCACCTCTCCCTGCGGGAGAGGTCGCGGTCTAAGCCGCGGGAGAGGGCACGACAGCGCGATTTTCGGGGTAATTCCCCGATGCTTGGCAACCCTCTCCCGGGCCTGACAGCCCGACCTCTCCCGGAGGGAGA
>JAPLNJ010000480.1 GCA_026692885.1 Planctomycetota bacterium
AGGAGATGGCAGCACTGTTCCTGTCCGACCCTGAGGAGTTCGAGCGACGAAGTGACATCGGCCGTCAGTACTTTCACGGAGCCGACGATCCCGAAGCGTGGCTGGATGACTTGGCCGAGGCGGTGGCAGGAAACATGGAGGCCCAGAGCGCACCGGGACCGCTTGGTTTACGCTACCAGGAAGAGGACGGCGTCTGGGAAGTGGTCGTGTATCCGAAGCCCGTCGAACTGGTCGGTGGTGCAGACGATGGCGAACTCGTGACGCCACCGTTTGCTTTGGACCTGGAGGGACTGCGGGCGGTCTTCGAGCGGGTGGATGCATTCTCTTGGCTGTCGCTGGGATATCCCAACGGAGACGGGCCGCACGTAGCGATCGAAGGCATGTACCAGGGGCACGAAGTCTTCCTGCAAGTCTTGGCCTACCCGCCCAACGACGAAGAACCGGGAATGAAGATCAACACTCAGCGCCGGGATCACTAACGGGAGTTCTGGTCACAGGCAGGCACGTTGGCGGCGATGTCTGGCGACAGCAACGTCGGTCTCGTGCCTGCGTTGCGACGCATGGCCCAACGGACCCAAGTTCACTCGGCACGCGACCCGTGCAAGACTGGGGCTGGCTTCGCTGTTCTTCGGGCCGATTGTCACGTTGCTGATCGTCGTCCTGCCCGACGTGTCGCCTGTGCCATGAAGCCAGACCGACGTTACTTCCCCTTGATCACCATGCCCACGCCGGATGTAGCAGTGGTCTTTTCTCGACGCTCACCACAGGTCGCTTTCACGTTCTGATACATTTGTTCAAGTTCCCGTTTGAGCGTATCCACGTCAGCCATCAGTGTCGGCAAGGAATCATTCTGCGGCCGTTCCATTTTGCGTTCTCCGTGGTGTCGTTCTCAGTGATGGGGAAGTAAATCGGCAGGCTCACCACGGGACTTTTCCAGCCGAAAATCGGGGGGCAACGGTTCACGGATTTGTCCCAGTTTCCCTGACCTGCCGTGTGTAAATCTGGCAAGATGTTCCGGTGATGCGACTCGAAGTGAAGCTGGACGACGGTTGCAGACGATACCTTCGCCGCTGATCCACACAGGCTGTCTGCTAGCAGTTTGCCCTGCCTCCATCCGAGCCGGAATGCCCTACGAACCGGCACCGTCCGCGGCCGATCTTTATCAGGACGAAGCCGCCACCGACTCGCATCTGGAGATACTGATGGACGACGAAATTTACATCCAAGATTTGGCTACCGACGAGATCCGTGAGTTGCTGCTGGAAGAAGGCAGCGAACTGGACGAGCAGCAAGCCGCCGACCTGAGACAATTCATCCACGAGATCGGCGGCTTGGAAAACGCCCTCGCCGCCTTTGCCATGTTGGGCGAGTTGGAAGTGGTGGGCTTCATGGAACCGCTGGCAACTTAGTCGAGGATCTGGGCCAGAGCGTCAATCGCCGCTTTGGCTTCCTTGATGCCGCCGAGTTGAGCCGCCAGCTTCTTCGCCTTCTGTAACGATCCCGGCGAAACGGCGTCTTTCGGCAACGGGGCAGCGGCATCGGCTGCGGCCGGTGCCAGCTTTCTTCTTACCTCCGGCTTGCTGCCCCCAATCAGCTTACTTGGTTTCCGTCAATAGTCTCTTGGCTTGATCCTCGACGAAAGCCATGTTCCGGGCCATGTCTTCCTGCAGCGCCGGGGTGTCATACTCGAAATCAACCGTGGTAAGACCACGATAGCCCAGCCGCTTAAGTTCCTTGAGCGAGTTAGCAAAATCGCCCTCGCCCTCGCCGAACACGGTGTTCCGAGAGCTGGGCTCGTCTCGCTTGGCGATATCCTTGAGATGGATACTGATAATGCGGCCTTTCATCTTTCGGAGAGACTCCACCGGGTCCAGACCTGAGCGAGCCCACTGGCCCATGTCGCAGCAACCGCCCATGCGAGAGCTCCGGTTATTGCAGGCGGCCAGCACTTGCTCAGGTTTCCAGTAAGGGGACTGCCCACGGGCATGATTATGAAAGGCCACGTTGATGCGGTATTCGTCGCAGAGCTTCTCGATCAGGTCCAGGGCATCGGCCGGTGGTTCGGCCACGATTGTCCCGGTGCCCAGCTCTTTGCAGAAATCGAAGAGGCGCTTCGCCTGGGTCGGCTCACCGGTGAAATTTGCAAAGATGCTCGAGAGGAACATGCCGCGGTCGGTGAGCATCGTCTTGAGTTCCTTGCGCACCTCCGACGGCAGATCCTCATTGGCGCGCAACTCCGGTCGTTTGGCGTCCACCTTCAACGCGGTGAGGGGCTCGATGTGCCGAATGCCCAGCTCAGCTACCTTGTCCAGCGCCTCGAACAAAGGGTAGCGTCTGTAGGTGTAAAGCTGGACGCTCAAATGCCAGCCCAGTTTTTCCATGCAGGGTGTGCTCAGCTCCACCTGTGCCGCCCTTGCCGGCAGATCCCTCCAAACGGCGAGGCCCGTTGCCACCGCCGCACTGCTTCTCAGGAATTGCCGACGTCCCATCGTCTTGTTTGTTTTCATCATCGTTCGATCCCTGTCTAGTGAATCTGTCTAGTGAATCTGCTAGGAAGTCCAGTCAGCGGCCTCCGGCAACTGCCGCGCCCTCGGCCTCAGCTCACTGCCCAGCGAATCTGCGGCCAGTACATTGTAACAGCCACCGAAGGCGACGTGCCTGTTCAATCCCTCAACTGTGCGTTGTGTATAACGACGAGGGCTTGCCCGGGGGACACTTCCCTTTTCTTGCTACCCACACGCGGATCCCACTCCCGCCTCGCCCGCGGCGGCTTCGCCGCCACGGGCGAGGCGGGGGAGGAAGGGGCGCGTTGGGCCGCCTGGTGTAGCGAGAAACGTGAGCCTCCACGGGGCGAGCCCGTGGCATCCAACTCGCAGAACCGGAACCTTCGGCCAGCGATCAACGGCTGACTTGTGGGAATGAGGAAGTTATTTCGTGAGCGTTGCTACGTCGCCCGTATCCAACTCCAGAAACAGCTAGGCCACTGGTCCGCGTTTTGGCTCTACGACGCCAGCACGGCTATCGGAAGATCATGTTTGCGCGGTTCGATTTGGGCTGGTTGACGGAAGGCCAGAATCGGTAGAATACAAAATCGATGGAGCAATGTGACTTATGGACGAGACAGGCATTCGGCAAGCGGTCGTTCGAGGTGGCGGGATTCGAGGCCATGCAACTGGCGGCCCATCGCGGGCCGCGGAGAACATAGATTCCGGCCGCCGGACCGTACTTCGGATCGCAGCTGCCAGCGTGCTGGTCGCACTGGCGGTTGCCGGTTGTTCGAAGAAAGACAGCAATGCTCGCTCCATCCCGCGGGCAGGCACCTCGGTGACCGACACCGCCAGTGAGGATGCGCCGTCGCAAGACGGCCGACTGCTGGCGTTGCTGATCGGCGTCAATGCCTATGAGCACGTCAAGTCGTTGCACTTTTGCGTCAACGACATGGAATCCCTGCGGGCCGTGCTGGTCCAGCATGCGGGCTACAAACCGGAGCACGTGACGTTGCTGGTGGACGGGCGTTCGGCCGGCAAGCCACCCACGCAGGAGGCGATTCGACAGGCCTTGCGCAGCCTGCAGGAGACCGCCGCGAAGACGGACACGATCCTGTTCGCCTTTTCCGGCCACGGCATGGCGGATGGCGACTTGGGCTACCTGCTGCCGCAAGATGCCAACCCGGCGGATCTGGTCGGGACCGCGGTGGCGATCCGGGAGGTCCACGCGGCACTCAACCAATCCCGAGCGGCGGCCAAGTTCCTGATCGTCGACGCCTGTCACGCGGGCGGGACTCGCGACGCGGCCGATTCGGCCCAGTTGGGTGTTGATCACTCGCTGTTCGCCGACCAGGACGGCCAGATCTGTTCCCTGTTCTCGTGCACCAAGAAGCAGGAGAGCATGGAACAAGCGGAATTGGACGCCGGCTTTGGCCGGAAAGGGCATGGGGTCTTTTCCTATTTTCTGGTCAAGGCCCTGCAGGGCGCGGCGGATGAAAACGGCAACGGCGTTGTCGAGTTCGCCGAAGTGACGAACTACCTGAACAACCAGGTACCGCCCTACGTCAAACAGCGTTGGCAGCAGCAGCAGACCCCGTTCCAGTTCTCGCGATCCACCGGCAGCGTCATCATGGCGCGCGTCTCAAACTCGGCCGGGCTTCCGCCCGAGGCGGCGGCCGACGCAGACGTCGAGTTGCTGACATTGCCCGGCTTGAACGGCGAATGGTGGGCCCAGGAAGCACCGTGGCTCTTGCCGCAAGTGCGACAGAATTTGGCCAAACACCTGCCGACGGACAAGGACGCGGCCCAATCGGCCGGTGATCCCGCGGCTCGGCAGGAGCCTCGCCCTCCCATGGGATCGGAGCGTCAGGTCTCGACTGCCTCAGGCAGATTGCGACAGAGCGGGGCCGCGGGTGTCTACCAATGGCTGGAACGCGGATTTGAGCAGTTCGTGCGAAGTCAACCGGCCTCGCAACAACCCCCCTGGCGTGCCGTAACGGAATTGCTGGGCGCTGAGTCCGGCGACGTGGATGTGGGGCAATTTCGCAAATACGGAGCGTCCCTATTCAGCCAGCAAGACCCCGTGGGATTGCACTCGGCCGCCGTCGGCGATCACCGTTTGGCGATCGCCCGCAAGCTGCCCTGGGAGGAGGTGTTTCACGCCTACGAGGAAGCCATCCGGGCCTACGAGGGCCGCGGCGGGCGTCCGGCCGGACTGTTCGCCTTATGCTTGGCGGATTATGGCCAAGCCCTCAGCGACAACGGGCGGCACCGGGACGGGGCGGAGAACTTCGCTTTGGCGCGGACTCGGGTGGCGGAAACAGCAGCCCCCTTGTTTCATGTGGCTGGCCTGTGCCAGGAGGCCAATGCACGCCGCAAACTGTGCGACTGGGACCAGGTGGCGGCCTGTCTCCAGGAGGCCCAACGGCTGTCCAGCGAACGGCTGCCGAGTTCCCATCCGTTAGGCATCTTTCTTCACAAATCGCGGGCCTGGTCCTACATGGATCAGTGGCGGATCCGTGAGGCGCGGGAAGCGTTTGGGCTGACTATGCAGTTGCTGGACGCTTACCACGTCGAGCATCCCGAAGACCGCAGCCTGGCCCGCATCGTGAATGTCTTCCACAATCGGCATGGCCTGGCGATGGCGGACCGCTACTCGGGCGATCTCCCGTCGGCGATTCACCAGTACGAGCAACTGCGGCGGGACATGGAGCATGAGGTGCCCCAGTGGTCCGACGACAAGGACCAACCGGCTTTGCGCGAGCGGCTGGTGAATACCCTGGAACGCCTGGCGGATTGCCGCCTGCAGTTGCGCGATGTTCGAGCCGTCGATGACCTGCGGTCGGCGAAGCTGGAGAACGAGGGCCTGACCAGGTCCCGCACGTTGGAGGATCAGGGCTCGCTGCTCTGCAAGCGGGCCCTCGCGCTGGGCTGGGAGGGCCAGTCCGGGGAGGCCGCGGAGGAGTTGGCCGAATTCGATCGGCTGTTCAAGAGCCGACGTTTCCCGCGACTCGACGCCTTGCGGAACATCGCAGGAATCCTGGTGAAGCTGTCCGAGCCGCAAGGCGATCAGGCGGCTCAGGAGCTGCGCGGAGTGCTCGAAAAGGTCTGCGACGACAATGCGAATGCCAAATTCGATCGCGATCAGCTGGATCTGTACCTGTTGGCAGCTCGCGAGTTGATTCGGCAGCAGGCCCACGATCCGGCCGCCACGGCACGGAATGCCAAGCAACTGTTCGATCTGGTCCCCAAGAGTAACCGCGGCTTCTCGCATCCCGCCTCGCTCGCCTACCGCCGGCATTACTATGACGCCGCGCTGGTCGCTTGGCTGGCCATCCCGGAGCCGAAGGATCTGGACGAGGCGCTGGATTATCTGGCGTTCGCCAAGACGAACGAGTACTACGGCGAACTGGTGGACAAGACCGTGCTGATGTTCCACTTCCCGGAGGATAAACGCCAGTCGGGTTGCGCGATCCTGTACGACGACCAACACGGCGGAAAGATCTTTCGCATGGACCGTCCGGCGGACAAAGGTCCGCTGCCCGCGCCGCTGGCGGAGCTGATCGCCCAGAGCGTCCTGCCGCTGGAAGTCCAATGGCGGGACGACGTCTTGGGATTGAAGAACGAGGATTTTCCCTATGCGTTGGAGAAGCCCTTCCGCTTTCACGGTGAATGAGGAGCACCGCTCCAGGTGACGCGTCGTCGCCTCCAGATCCACCCCCCGGCGACGCTGACCAGGACGGCCACCAGCGTCCAGCGTTCGAGCGACCAAGCGGTAGACGGGAGGTCCAGGGCGTCGGGGATCAGGTAACCGTAGCGGGTCGTCAACAACCGCCGGGCCGGTGGCCGCTCGCCCTGCAACACGCGGCTGATGTCCTTCAACAGGGGTGATTCATCCCCGTAGTAGGCGTGCCCCAGCACACTGGTGTCGACGTGGCTGGCGTCCACCTGCTCGATGCGTTGGAAGAGGCTCAAGTCGATCAGGCCGGCGCCCAAGCGGGTGGCGTCATCCACAAGTCCTTGCAATTCGTGAAAGTACTTCGAAGCCAGCAGCGCCTTGTCACGTTGCGAGGCGTACACGGTGATCCGGGAGCCGAGTCCATGGATGCGCGGCGCGATTTCGTTGCGGAAATCCGCGGCCCGGATGTCCGGGGCGGCCAGAATGATCTCGTTGAACTGTGTGGCCTTCTCCGACTTCAGTTCCTCCAAGGCACCCGCCAGCAATCGCGTGCCCATGCTGTGGGCGATCAAGTGGATGCGGCTGGCTCCGGATTGCGTGGCCACCTCGCGCAGGAAGGTCTGGAAATTCTGTACGGACTCTTGCACCTGGCGTTCGTCCTCGCCGTACCCCTCCAGACTTCCCTGCGACGGCCAGGAGTACATGATGGGCGCGTACTTCATTTGCAGATCCACGGCCAATTGGGCCGTGCGATGCGCGGCGTACATAAACGAATTATTGTAGCCGTGGACAAAGATGAACGTGTCGCGGCCGCCAACGCTGTCGTGCAGGTCCGTGAAGAACTCCGCCTGATCCCGGCTGGGCGCGACGCGCAGCAGGACCACGTGCAGCGCAGGATCCTCACGGAATTCGAGTTTCCACCACGCGGGTCGTTCCAGTTCGCCCGACTGGTGGCCCGGCGGGACGCTCACTTCGCACACGCCATATTCCAGCGGGCCTCGGTCCGTGCCGTAGAAATCGTTGGGCCCGCCGGCGTCGGGATCCCGAGCCCGATCGGTCCCGTAGAAGACCCGCACGACGTTCTTCTGTTCCTTTGCGAGCGATTGCGCCGCGTCCGGCGGCATGGACTTTGTCTCGGAGGGAACATCCGGGGCTTGGACACTGCGGGCGGCCGCTGCGGGTTCGTCGTTGGGCATTGCCAAGTTCCAGGTCTGCTGGGCATCACCGCTTTCCAGCCGCGTTTGCAGCTCCTGATCCAGTTCGGGGAAGAAGTCCAGGCCGGTCAGGGCTTCGATCACATCGACCGGCACGACGAAATCCGCCAGACGGCCCCGCGGTTCGCGTTGATGCGGAATCAGGAACGCGATGACTTGCAGATCGTCGTCCGTACCGCCGGGCACGGCGACAAGCTGGAAGAACATGGGGGCCTGTGTCGCGTCCGCTCGCGGATCGCCTCGCTGGAACACGCAGCCGGCCACGACCCACACCTCCAGCCCGCGGTCTCGCACCAAGTCCTGGCAGACCCACTTTTCCAGTTGTCGCCAGAGGCCGGTCTCGCCCGCGAGTCCCCGCTGCATGGGTACCACGTTCGACAGATAGCTCGCCTGGTCGACGGCGTCCGCGCGGCTACCGCCCATGACTTCGATCGGTGCCAGTCGCACGGCCAGGCACTCCGCCGTCAGTTCGCGCTCGAAATCCTGTTTCGAGCGGGCCTCACGGATCTCCGGGTCGTCCACCAACTCCCGTTCGCGGTAACGTTCTGCGTCGAGCAGATAGTCCGGCTTGACGTGGTAGGCGACCCAAGCGGGCATCCGACGCCCGACATCAAAACCCAGCACATATCCCTGCCG
>JAPLNJ010000481.1 GCA_026692885.1 Planctomycetota bacterium
GTGTGCCTGCTTTGAATAGTTCCGACAGTTATTGATGCGACGGTCCCAAGCAGCTGAACATAGCCCAAGAGAGTCTACCCAATCGCATACGTCAAGCGTTGTGGCAGCGAAAGTTGTGGCAGTGAAAGCCGGTGGCAACGACAGTCCGTTTCACAGCCTGGGCTTTGATCGTAACGTTGCGCATCGTAATCACGAAGCGTCAGCGAGGAAGAGCGGTGTTTTCCTCGCTAACGCGTCGGGTTACAATGATCCGCTGCTAGAGTTTTGCGCAACGTTCCGATCAAGGCCCACAGCCTGGCAGCGTCGTGTCACACGGCCAAAACCCTACTGTTATCAACCCCACTGCCATCGGCCGCACAGTGACTCGACTTTCTTCCACGCCGAGCGTATCCTGATGGCCGCCGCACCGCGCGGTCTAGCCCGGCTTATTTCGTGGAGGGACCATCCAGCTCGTCCAAGTCTTCGGTGTATTGTCGCCAGCGGCAAGCGGCGATTCCCCGCGTGCCACCTGGGGCCAACGCTTGACGAACGCCGCTGTACCAGGCAAATCGCTGGCTCGAGGCACTCGACGAGCGGAAACTCCGTGAATCATCCGGGCGAGAAGTTCCGCCATAACGTGAAAGGGGAAAATGATGCTCGTGCTTCGCTGGCTGCTGTCGTGTGTTCTTCCGTGGGCTTGGCTGTTTGCCGCAACTGCGGCCCAGGCACAAATCACGGCCGTCGACGGGACCAAGTTTTCCGATCCGCCTCTGGAATGCAAATCTCGGCCGCTGTGGTTCTGGAACAAGGCGGGCGCGACGCCGGACGAGATCCGCGAAATCATGACCCAGTGCCGAGACCAATCCGGCTACTACGGGTTCGGCATCCTGCCGGCGGTGGAGCAGGACAAGTACCTGAGCGACGATTACTTCGCGTTGTACGGCGTGGCCCTGGAGGCAGCGGCTAAATTGGGATTGAAGATGTGCCTGTACGACGAATATTGGTTTCCCAGCGGCTCGGTCGGGGGCCAATTTGCCAAGCGGTTTCCGCACTTGGTGATGAAACGGCTGGACCTGCAAGCGGTGGATGTGCAGGGGCCCACACGGCATGCCGCCCAGTTGCCGCCCGGCTCGCTGATGGGAGCCGCTGCGATGAACCTGCAGACCTTGGCACGGCTGGACATCACGCCGTCTGCCGCAGACGGGAAGCTGGTTTGGGACGTGCCTGCCGGGCGGTGGAAGATCATGGTCTTCAGCTGCGTGCCCGAAGGCCCGATCATGGATTACATGAATCGCGAGGCGACGGAAAAGTTCCTCCAGCTCACGCACGAAGAGTATTACAAGCGGTTTGCCAAACACTTTGGCACCACGATCGACAGCGTTTTTTATGACGAGCCGACGCTGTACCGCAATCAAGGGCGAGCCTGGACCGAGACGTTCAACGCCAAGTTTGAAAAGAAGTTCGGTCGCAGTCCCGTGACGCTCTACCCGGCGTTGTGGCTGGACATCGGGCCCGACACGGCGGCGGCCCGCGTGGCCCTGTTCGGATTGCGAGCCGAGTTGTTTGCCACCGAGTACATCGGCGTGATGGACCACTGGTGCCGCGAGCACCACGTCAGCCTGACCGGCCACATGGACCAGGAGCAAATCGAGAACGTGACCCTGATCTCCGGCGACCTGCTGAAGGCCTTCCAGCACCAGTCGATCCCCGGCGTGGATGAAGTTTTCGCCTACCGGCGGACCGAACGGGCCTACAAGCTGATCAGCTCTGCGGCCACCAACTGGGACCACGGCTTGGTCATGTCGGAAACGTACGGCGGGATCAGCCACATGCCCGTGTCGCTGCTGTACCGCATGGGGATGGATCTCTACGCCAAGGGCATCAACCTGATGGTCCCGCATGCAGTTTGGTCCGACTCGAAGCACATCGTCTTTCCGCCGGAACTGTCCTGGCGCGATGCGACCTACGGGCCGGCCCTGCCGTAGTACAATCGCTGGATCGGCCGGCTCAATCTGCTGCTCCAAGGCGGGCGGCACGTGGCCGACATCGCGGTGCTGTACCCGGTGGCGGCGCTGCAAGCCGGCTCGCAATTCGACGTGGGCAAGCCGTACGATGGCGGACCGACGGTGCCCGAAGCGGACTACATGCAGCTCGGCGAACTGCTCTCGCTCGACGTACGCCGCGACTTCACCTACTTGCATCCGGAGGTGCTGGACGGACGGTGTACCGTCGCCGGCAACCTCCTGCACCTGAAAAACGCCGTGCGGCCCGAATCGTACCGCGTTTTAATCCTGCCTGGAGCCGCGACCGCCTACGCCAGCAACTTGGCTCAGGCCCGACAGTTTTTCGACGCCGGCGGTACCGTGATTGCCACGACGCAATTGCCGCTGCGGGCGGCCGAGTTCGGCCAGGATGAGCAAGTTCGGCAGGAAGTCAAACGCATCTTCGGCATCGAACCGACGATGGCGCCAAGGAAACAAGCCCGGGCTTCCAGCGTTTTCGGCCCGGGTTACGAACCGGAGCGGGCTGTGGACGGCCTGCTGTCCACGCGGTGGAATAGTTCGGATCAATCGGCCGACGAACAATGGTTGGAATTGAGCCTACCGGAGAAGCAGCGCATCACGCGCATTTCGATCCGTGAGGCCTTTGGCCGTGTACGCGATCACAGCATCCAGTACTGGAACGAAGCTACGTCCGCTTGGGTGGAGTGCGCGCGGGGCGACACCATCGGTGAGCGGAAGGATTACCGAATTTCGCCGGTGCAGACTTCGCAACTGCGGCTGGTAATTCACGCCTACGAAACCAACTGTCTGTCGATCCAAGAATTCGACGCCGACGATGCTCCCGATCGAGCGTCGGATGCGCCGCCGGGTGTCGTGAGCAACACAAATGCCGCTGGTGGAAAAGCCTACTTCCTCCGCACTCCCGACGCCGCGACCCTCCGGGCCGTCTTGGACGAGGCTCAGGCCGTCTACGACGTATCGTTCGATCCCCTCCCGGATGTGAAGGACGGAAATTTCTCCTACCTGCACTTGGCGCGGACGGACCGGGAGGTCTATTTTCTGGCCAATTCGAGCAACACACCGGTGGACACCACCGTGACACTCCGCGGCCGGCTGAGTCTGGAGCAATGGGATCCGCACTCGGGGAACCAAGCCAAAACGGACTTTTCGCATCAAGACAAGGCGGGGCAGGCGGTAACCACGACACGGCTGCAACTGGAACCCTGCCACGCCGTGTTCTTGGTGGGCCAGCGCGAGTAGAGTTTCCACCTGCGTCTATCCGTTGAGAAAGGATCCGCTGAATGATTTACGCGATGCGACTCGCGCTGGTGGCGATCAGTGTGTTGACGGCGTGTCCCGCGGCGATGGCCCAGCCCACGAACATCGGCTGGGAGGGGACAAAGTGGATTTGGTACTCGACCGGCACCAACCAAATTCCGCCGCGGGCTCCTGCCGGCATCTGCTACCTTCGCAGTGGCGTAGATCTGTCGGAGAAAACGCAGCTCACGTCAGCTGAAGTCTTCGTCACCGCCGACAATCTGTTCACGCTGTACCTGAACGACAAACTCGTGGGCCAGAGCGAGACCAATCCGAACGCCTGGAATCAGCCCAAGCGGTTTGACGTGACCGGCCTGCTCTTTCCGGGACGCAACGTGGTAGCCGTGGAGGCAGTCAACACGGTTCCCGGCCCGGCTGGCCTGTTGCTAAAGCTTGTGGGGCAACTGGAGGACGGGCAGCAACTCGTATTGGCCAGCGATGCCACCTGGAAGGGCAACGACCGGGAAGAATCGAATTGGCACCTGGCCACCTTCGACGACCGATCCTGGCGGACGGCGCAGGTCGTGGGCGAGTATGGTGCGCGGCCCTGGGGTAAGTTCGCTCGCGATTTGGCCAGCCTCAAGTCGGAACAGCCCGGACAGGGTGGGCGTCCCTTGGTGAACTGGCAACAAGTCCTGGCGAAGGAGTCCAAGCGAAAGAATCCGGCTACGCCTGAGGCGAGCGGCATCGTGGAAGTCACGCCCCCTGCGGACTACCCGTGGCCGTCGGCGATCGTCTTCCTGGGCGACGACTGCAGCCTGTACCGGCCGCTGAAACCCACACCCACCAGTCATGCCAGCTTGAACGTCACGGTCTTCACGGCGCGGAAATCGCGAGCTTTTCCGGAGCACGATCTGCCCGCACCGATCAAAGTTGGCCGCAAGCTGTACTTGCTGAAACCAGCAAGACCGGGTGTCGAGCCGAGCGTGTTGCTGGACGCTGGCCAGGGCGGAATTGGTTCGCCGAGTGTTTCGTTCGACGGCCGCTGGGTCTACGTGTCCATGGCGCGCGACGGCGAGTCGTTCTTTCACATTTACCGCTTGCCCGCGGACGGCGGCGAGCCGCAACGGCTGACCGACGGGCCTTTTCACGACATCGACCCCGCGGAACTCCCGGATGGACGGATCGTATTTACCTCGACCCGAATCGGGACGTTCGAGGAGTATCACCTGCCGCCGTCACGGGCCCTATTTGCTATGCAGCCCGACGGCAGCGACATCCATCCGCTGACCCACACCTTCGTCTTCGACAACGAGCCGGAGGTGCTGGCGGATGGACGGATTGTGTTCATTCGGTCGGACAACTTTTTCGGGCGGGGTAAGGTCGAGACGCTCTTGCACGCGGTGCATCCCGACGGCACCGAGGGCTACACGGAATTCGGGCTGGACAACGGGCCGGAGTACGGCGGCCGGTTGCGGGCGTTTCCGTGCGGCAGTCCCGCGCCGCTGACCGATGGGCGGCTGGCGTTCGTTTCCGGGCCGGGCATCACCGTCGCTCGTCCCGGCAGCGCGCAGAAGGACCAGCAGAACATCCGGATCGATGCCGGCGACGTCGCCGCGTTGCCAGATGGCCGTCTGCTGTGCACGCTGCCGCGGATGATTCCGTACGAAGTCACGGTGCAGAAGCAGCAGCGGACGGCGTACGATTACAGCTACGAGAAGATCGCCATTCTGGATCTGCAGAACAAGCTGGTGCAGCAGATCATCCTGGCCGACTCGGCCGGCGCGCCGATTCACTCGCCGGTCTATCTGGGACCTCGTCAGCGACCGCCGGTCTTATCCGAGAAGGTGGCTCGGGAGAAGTTGGACGATGTCCGGGCGACGGGCTTCCTGTTCTGCCAGAACGCGCGGTTTACGAAGCACACCACCGCGGGCTGGTCGCATGTCAGAGCGATTCGCGTGCTGGCCGGCCAGGGCTTGACCACGCGCTCGTCGCACGCCTACATCGTGCACGCCGGCAGCCAGGTGACCGAACTGGGCACAGTGCCGTTGGCTCCGGACGGCTCGTTCTTCGTGGAAGTTCCGGCCGATACGGCGATCGCGTTCCAGGCCGTGGACGCCGAGGGACGCTCCGAGCTGAACGAGATGTCCTGGATCTACGTGCGACCGGGCGAGCAACGGTCCTGCCTGGGCTGCCATCAACCGCGACAGTCGGCGCCGCCCCCACCGGCCACGTTGGCCCAGGCGCTTCGCGGGCGTCCCTTGAAGCTGCTGGGGCAAGGGCGGCCCCACCAATTCCGCGGCAACAATGCAGCCGTCACAGGACTGATGGAGTTGCAGATCGACCGGTATCGCGAAGTGGCAGGCATCCGGCGACACAGCGAGACTGCCGAGCCGTTGTCCACGGGGGCCCAAGAAGTCGCCGAGTTAATCTCCCAATTGAACGACGACGATGCCGGGCTGAAGCTTTCGGCGGCGCAGCGGTTGTCGATCTTTCGCGATCGAACTGCCGCCAGCCCCTTGGCCGAACGATTGCGGGACGATACCCGCGAGGTGCGTGTGGCGGCAGCCATGGCGCTGGCCACCTGTGGCACGCGGGAGTCGCTACCGCCGCTGCTGACCGCGTTGTCCGATCCGGATCCGCTCGTCGCGCAAGCCGCAGCGGTGGCAATCGAGAACCTGACGGGACATACAGCAACCTTCAACGGGTTCGTTGAAGCCCAACAGCGGGCGCATCAAGCTCAGCAATGGGAGACCTGGTTCCGCAACACGAACTGGGCGGCGATCGAACGGGATCTCGTCGAGCGTCTGGAACATGCCGACCGCGATGTTGTGCGGCGAGCCGCGGTGGCCCTGGGACACGTGGGCGGAGATCCCGCTCGCCGGGCGCTGCAGAACTTCGTCACACGAGCACGGGAAGACAATCCTTACCCGGAATGGATGAAGAGTCACCGCGGCGACGGGACGCGGTTCAATTCACTGTCCGAGGTGAATCCGCGGATGCTCCAGGCCGCCACGCGGGCGTTGGGATATCTGCAAGACGCGACCGCGGTGCCGATGTTGGCCGAGACGATCAGCCGCCACAGTGATCCTCGGACGGCCAATTTGTTCCTCGCCGAAGCCGCGGTGGAAGCGTTGGGGCGAATGGGAACTCCGGCCGCCGAAGAGGCGTTGATCAAGGCCATGTCGGACTTACAGGATTACTACTACTACGTGTTCTGGTATGGCGATCACAGCGCATTGTATGCCTGTCACGCCTCGCCTGTGCATTACTTCATCACCGAATCGTTGGACGCCCTGGGTTCCCAACGAGCGACCGGCATCCTGCCGCACCTGATCCGCTCGGTGCCCACTGATCCCGATCGCGCGTTGCTGTTAGGCAACGATGACTGCGAGACGCTGGTCGGCCGGGTGATTCGCCGCAACGGCGCCGAGGCGGCGGTGGTCGAAACCTGTCTGGCCCTGCTCGGCGATCCGCAGGCCAAGCCGACCAAAGAGCTTGAGGAGGCTGTCTGCAAGACCTACCAGGCTTGGGCCGGCAAGCCGGATCCCCAGAACCGCGCGGCGCAGATTCTGTCTCTGGTCTGTCGGGACCGGCAATATGAGCCGCGCATTCGGGCCGCCCTAAAGCGGTATCGAGAACTGCCGGCGGGTGAGCTGGTGCGGGTCTTTGCCGGCGGCGGCCTGCCGAAAAGTCTGCCCGTCAAGAACTGGGTGTGCTTCTTCCTCCTGCGGACCCTGGGTAACTTGGCCGATCCACGTTCCGTGGACGCGGTGCTCGCGGTACTTGAGCAGGATCAGCAGGAAGCTGCCAGCGGCCGCCCCGATCCTTGCGAGCCGGGGGTCCTGTTCCTGCACAACGAGCTGACCCCCTGCCACCGCGCCGCGGCAGCCTGGGCGTTGGGACGCATCGGCGATCGGCGATCGGCACCGGTACTGCTCGCCGTCATTGGCGACTTGGCCAACGCCCCCGACACCCGCCACGCGGCGGCCGAAGCCTTGGAGCAACTCGGCGATCCTGCACACGTCGACGCGATCCTTAAACTCGCGGCGGATTACCCCGAAGTCTCGACCCGCAAGGCCTTGCTTCGAGCGGCTGCCGGTTTGGCACACCGCTAAGCATCTTGGTGCGGGAAAACCCGGAGTGAATCCGCACGATTCAAGCTTGCTCCAGAGGCTCGGTTTGCCAGAATGGCGTCACTGCTAGCTGGTCCCGTCCAAGAAGCTCCCGACGTAAGTCGGTGAGAGCAGTCCCGCCAACTCCTAATACCGCGGCGCCTCACCGAGTTCTCCCGACTCGTCGGCTGCCCGCCGCCTCCGG
>JAPLNJ010000482.1 GCA_026692885.1 Planctomycetota bacterium
ATTCACCGCCGCCGCAGGCGGCGGTGAATGCGGCGAAGGGGACGGGATGTGGTTGCGGTACGCGGCCTTGGTTTTCAAACCTCTTTTCCACTGGGGCAAGCCCAGTGGGGATCGGAGGTTACGCTTAACCTCGTGCCATTCCGGGCAAGCCGCGTGGTGGCGAAGGATCAGGATTGCAGCGCCAATCTGGTTCTAAACACTCCTCCACGGAGGCCAGCTCCGCGGTGGGAGGACGGACGATCCATGACTGAAACCCGTACCTCAACGCTTAACCTCGTACCATTCGAGGCAAGCTCGGCGGGGGCCTGACTCGTTCCAACACCATCGATTACGCCTCATTCCTAGCATCCAAGTGGCGCTGTCCAACTAAGTAAGCATAAACAATACCTCACCGATCACGTTTGCCCCGCAAGATCAACTTTGGCGCGGCCTAGAGGGACGAGGCGGGGAAACAGTGACCGATTAGCCTGTCAATCTTCTTCACCCACAAGGCAAGCTCGTGGGGGTCGGGCGAGAACAAAACCGAACGGTGTCAACCTGTCATTTCACAATCTTTATGACGCAAACTGAATACCCTGAAGCATGGCAGAGTGGGCGATCTGGTTGGGATCGCACGAACGAGGAACGCACCCCGTGACGAACCAAGGCTACACGCTGACGCAACTGACGATTCCGAACCGGCTGTATGGCCGCGATCGAGATTTGACCACGCTGCTCGAAACCTTTGAGCGCATCGGCCGCGGTCAGGGCGAAATCCTGCTGGTAGCGGGGTCTTCCGGGGTGGGCAAGACGGCGCTGGTACAGGAGCTGCGGCGGCCGGTCCTGGCGCGGAACGGCTTCTTCATCCGGGGCAAGTTCGATCAATACCAACAAAGTATCCCCTATTTCGCCTTTCGACAGGCGCTGACGGAACTCTGCCGGGAATTGCAGTCGGCGGATCAGCCACGACGCCAACGCTGGCAAGGCAAGATCCTCCAGGCCCTGGGCAACCTGGGGCAGTTGCTGGTAGATCTGCCCCGTCCGACCAAAGCGTCTTCTATCTGATGCTTGGCAGCTCGATTCGGCACTGGTTCCAGCACCTCAAGTGCAGCACGCAGGATTATACGGATGCCTGCGAAATCGGGTTGCGGTCGAGTAATCTGCAGTACGCCGCGTATGCCTTCGGACACAACATGTACTGCCGCTTCTACCAGGGTGCTCCGCTGGCGACTCTGATCCAGGAGTCGCAGCGTTCGCTGGACTTCAGCCGAACACGTCTTAATCAATGGGCTATCGATCTGTTGGAGGGCGGGCTGAGTATCTTCCACGCCTTGTCGAGCGAGAGTCCTGCGTTGTCTGAGCCCGACGCCTGGTCGGAGGAGTATCTGCGGCGGGTCGAGGAGCATCACAATCTCCAAGTCACCTGCATTTACAAAGTCCTCAAGACCTGCTCCTTGCTGGTGCTGGGCAGTTACGATCGCGCGTTGCAGCTGTCCGACGAAGCGGAATCGCTGATTTATACCGTGGGAACTCAAGGGCTTTTGCCCTGGCCCGAACATGTCTTCGCACGTCTGCTGATTCTCACCGCACTGTACGCCAAGGCGGATGACGAGCGGCAAGCCCACTGGCGCCCGGAACTGGACCGGCTGCTGCACCGGCTGCGCATCTGGGCCGACAACTGCCCGGATAACTTCCAACATAAATACTGGCTGGCTGCTGCGGAACTGGCCCGGCTGGATGGCCGGCCGGTGGCCGCCATGCGGCTTTATGACCAGGCTGTGGAAGCCGCACAAGCCGGCGACTTTCTCCAGTGGGAGGGACTGGCCAATGAACGGGCGTACGGCTTTTGGCTGGAACGCGGGAACGCGGGAACGCGCGTCTGGCGCAGGTTTACTGGCAGCAGGCTTATGTTTGTTATGACCGCTGGGGTGCTGTGGCCAAGGTGCGCTCGCTGGAAACGGACTACCGGGCGTATTTGGCGGACACGCTGGCCGGCGGTGATCGATCCGGCCCACCGGTGGAGCCCCGGGAACAGGAGTTCAGGTCTGCCCTGCTGGAGAAACAGCTCAACCAACTTCGCAATTATGCCTCCCAAATGCAGCAAGCCAAACTGCGCATGGAGGCCGCCACTCAGGCCCAGGAGCTGGCCCATGCCACGGAACGGCTGCGCGTGGAGATTGGCGAGCGGAAGCGGATAGAAGAGTCGCTGCAAGACGCGAACACGGCGCTGCTGCAGGTGGTGTCCCAACGCGAGGCGATGCTGGAGAATTTGCAGCTGCATCAGACCGAACTGCAGATGCAGAACGAGGAACTGTGCACTGCACAGTTGGCCCTGGACACCGTGCGGGCACGCTACTTCGACCTCTATGACCTGGCGCCGGTGGGCTATTGTATCGTCAGCGAACAGGGGCTAATCCAGGATGTCAACCTGACTGCCGCAGACCTGCTGGGGGTGGTCAAGGGCGACATGGTCAAGCAGCCTTTGTCCCGGTTCATCCTGCCTGAGGACCAGGACATTCACTACCTGAACCGCAAGCAACTCCTGAAAACGGGAACGCCGCAGGCCTACGAATTACGGTTGGTGAAACAGGACGGCACGGCGTTCTGGACGCGTCTGGAAGCCACCGTTACGCAGGAGGAAGGTGGCCAGCTTGTGTCGCGCATCGTGCTGAGCGACATCACCGAGCGCAGGCGGGTGGAGGCGGAGCTGAGGGAAAGCGTGGCCAGCCAACGCGAGCAAGCGGTGTTGCTGGAAAGCGAGAAGAAATACAGTACCGAGAGCAAACAGACGGAGCAAAAGCTGCGGGAGGCCAATTGCCAACTGGCAGCCGCTGTGACCCTCGCCAGGAGCTGGCCGTGCAGGCCGAGGCGGCCAACGAAGCCAAGGGCCGCTTCCTGGCCGCCATGAGCCACGAGATTCGCACGCCGTTGAACGCTGTGCTCGGATTTGCCCAATTGCTGCAGCGCGATCCGAAACTCGCGCTCGATCACCAACAGTGGGTGGCGACGATCAACCGCAACGGGCAGCACCTGCTGACCCTGCTCAACGAGATTCTGGAGCTCTCGAAAATCCAGGCCGGCAAGCAGCCCCTGGTGTTGACCGCCTTCGACCTGCCGGCCCTGCTGCGCGATCTGGCGACGATGTTCCGCCCGCAGGCCGACGCCAAGCAACTGACCCTGCGTCTGGATGGGCTGGACGACGTGGAGCCGTACCTTGTCGCCGATGCCGGGAAACTGCGGCAGATCCTCATCAATTTGCTCGGCAATGCCATCAAGTTCACGGCCACCGGCGAGGTTTGGGTGCGCGCCTCGGCCGCACCGCTGGAGAATATAGCGGGTGGGACGGCAGGCTGGTGTCTGGTGGTCCTGGTCGGAGATAGCGGCCCGGGCATTAGGGCGGAAGACCTCAGCCGGCTGTTCGCGGCCTTTGAGCAAGCTACGGCAGGCCGCCACAGTCGTTCCGGTATCGGTTTGGGACTGGCCATTAGCCGCCAGTTGGCGCAGCTGATGGGTGGCGACCTGACTGTCACCAGTGAAGTCGGCCAGGGCAGTGTCTTCCGGATGGAGGTCCATGCTCAGTCGGCGACTGAGTCGATGGTGGCGACCCAGCTCGAAGGGTCCCAGGTCCCGTCGGGGCTGGACGATGTTCAAGCCTCGGTGGAACAACCGGACCGGGCGACCGCCGCAGAGTCGTCAGCCCTGACCCGGGAGCGGCTGAACAGTCTTCCCGCAGAGCTTCGTGCACAACTCCATACGGCTGCCCTGTGTGGCCGCCAGGAGCAACTGCGTCAGACGCTGCAGCAGGTCGCCGATCCGGAGCTGCGCCGGCAGTTGCTGAACCTGGTCGCGAAACTTGACTATGAGCCATTCCTGCAACTATAACCCAGTCGGTTTTTCGCGGCTCGACTGAACCCTTGGAACATGGACACTGAAATTGTGCAGGTTCTTCTCGCCCCAAAGGGGCAGCCACAAATCAGCCCAGGGCACAGCGTCGCGGCGACAGCCGCAGAGCGACGCCCTGGGTACGGGTTCGAAGCAACCTGGTAGCCCTGAAAGGGCGAAACAAGGCGGTTCCTCTCACTCGCATCGTCAGACGTGACCAAGGCTTGTTTCGCCCCTTCAGGGCTAGTGTTCTCTATTCTCTCCTAACCCAGGGCGGCGCTACGCGGCGAACGCCGCTCCGCTCTGCCCTGGGCTGATTTGTTAATGCCCCGTTGGGGCGGAGGAGTTGTGTCTAGGGATCCCCACTTGCTTTCGGTCCCTCGCGAACCGCTGTGCAATGGGTCCGGCCTGGCTCCTCAGCCGAATTCTCCCGCGCGCTCCGAGCCAAGAATGATAGCCCCTGGCAGATGCACCGTTGCAACATAGACCAAATTGCGGAAAATGGGGTTAAACGAAGACCCACAAATGCGACATGCCAGTGATCAATCAACGCCAGGTGCCATCCTCAACCCCATAAGGAACTGCTGCTGTGCCCGCAAACCTCTTGGACGGCAAAGCGATCGCGAATCAAATTCAAGCGGAATTGACTCACCAGGTGGCTGCGTTCGTCGCCCGGACGAAGATCAAGCCGTGTCTGGCGGCGGTGCTGGTCGGAGCTGACCCCGCGAGCCAAGTCTACGTGCGGAACAAGAGCCGGGGTTGTGAACGGCTGGGGATGGATAGCCGCCTGCACCGCTTGCCGGCGGACACGCCCGAAGACGAGTTACTGGCCCTCATCGCTCAGCTCAATACCGACCCGCTGGTCCACGGGATTCTGGTGCAACTGCCGCTGCCGCGTCACATTCACGAGCCGCGGATCCTGGACGCGATTCATCCGCTGAAAGATGTCGACGCGTTTCATCCGGAAAACGTCGGGCTGCTTTCCCAGGGGCGCCCCCGATACTTGCCTTGCACGCCCCACGGTATTCAACAACTGCTGCACCGGAGTGGCCTGGAAGCCCGGGGGAAACATGCCGTCATCGTGGGCCGCAGCGATATCGTGGGCAAGCCGATGGCCCTGATCCTGATGAACCGAAATGCCACGACCGGTCCCACCGGAGCCAATGCGACCGTGACGGTTTGCCACAGCCTGACCCCCGACTTGCCCGCCATCACTCGCCAGGCCGACATCCTGATCGCAGCCATCGGCCGCGCCCGGTTTATCACGGCGGACATGGTCAAGCCGGGGGCGGTAGTTATTGATGTAGGCATCAACCGGACCGAGCAAGGCTTGGTGGGTGACGTCGATTTCGATCACGTCCAAGAAGTGGCGGGGGCCATTACTCCCGTGCCGGGAGGCGTGGGACCGCTGACGGTCACCATGCTGCTGTACAACACGCTGGCCGCGGCAAGAACGCAGGCCGGGGAATGACGAGCTCTGGTTACGAGGCTCTGCCTCGTAACCCACTGGACGCGAGGCTCCGCCTCGCAAGCAGGCCGGCGGAGCCGGCAAGGCAGTGCGTTCCCAGGCAGAGCCTGGGAACGAGGGTTCTACAGCCGCCGGTGGGCCCACCCTACGTTGAGACAACCGCCCGCTATGCCGGATGGTCGGCGACGGTTCGGCGCAATTTGGCGCGGGCCCGGCTGAGCGTGGGACCGATGCTGTTTTCGGCCATGCCGACCGCGGAGCTGATCTCGCGGTAGGTCTTGCCTTCCAGGTGGTACATGCGCACCACATCGGCCTCTGGAGTGGTCAATCCCAACAGGAGCCGTTCCACTTCCTCTCGGTTACTGATACGTTCTTCGGCCGACGCGTTCGCGTCGGTTGCCACCGCTTCGGCAGACTCCTGGAGCCCTGCCGCGGCCTTGTGTTTGGGCAACTCCCGCACCACCACGCGCCGCGCGACCACGGTCAGGTAGGTGGCCAGACTGCTCTCGCCGCGGAATCGGCGGAGCAACGCCATGTCGTCGCTGACGACGGCAAGGAAGAAGTCGGCTGCCAGATCCTCTTCGTCCTGCGGGGTGAGACGCAGGGAACGCGTCTTGGCCGTGTGTCGGATGACGTGTAGCACCAAGCCCAGAAAACGTTCGACGAAGTCGTCCCAAGCCCGCGGCTTGTGGGTCAGACACCGCTGCAGCAACTTCCGGTCAATGTCCGACAGTGCCACTGCTCGAATTCCTCACAACGACCTACAACTCACCGATAGCGTGACCGCGAGTTGGTCGATCACGAAAGCTCAACGCGCTTGATTCTATGTCGCCCGCGAAGGGGAGGCAAGCCGGACGCTGGTCTCGCGTCTCGACACTTGACACCGTCGCGCGGCATCACTAACATTCGTCAGATTCCCTGGATTAGTGCAGTGCAAATGGTTCGGCCGTAAGAGTTTATTCCAACGCTCTCGTCGAGGATTCCGTTTTTGTCGGTGGCTTACGAAAAGGAGAGTTATCCCTATGGCCCACGTTGTCGCTCAACCCTGTTTCGCCTGCAAATACACGGACTGCGTCGTGGTTTGCCCGGTCGAGTGTTTCTACGAAGGCGAGCAGATGCTGTACATCCATCCGGAGGAATGTATCGACTGCGAAGCCTGTGTGCCCGAATGCCCCGTGGAAGCGATTTTCCATGAGGACAACCTGCCGGAGGAATGGAAGGAATTCAAGGCCCTGAACGCTGAAATGGCGTCCCAGTGCCCCGTCATCACCGAGAAGAAAGAGCCGCTCGTCGGCAAGTAGTCGCCGGAAGGCAGGTCGGAGTCTGCGGCTTGTGCGGCAGCCAGGCGTCCGCGGCGATGTATGGCTGGCAACAATGAGGGTGGCTGGTGGCTGAGCCTAAGCGAAGCACCAGTCCACCGTTGCTGGGGCTTCGCTCAGGCTCAGCCACCAGCCACCGTGCTGCTAGCATTTCGCAAGGTTGCGATCAAGGCCAGGAAACTGGAACATGGGGAGCGTTTGGCGTGTGGTAACAGCGCTCTGCATCCTGCTCGGGTCGTCGGTCCAATCGCTCGCGGGGCAGGCCTCCGCGAATCCTCAAACGCCTCCAGCCAAGGCCACGTCCGAGACTCGCGAATCCGCCCACGACTGGAAATTCGAAACGCTGGAACTCAAGGACGGAACGGTCTACACGGGTCTCGTCCAGGCCACACGCCCGCACGAAATCGAGTTTGTAGAGATTTCCCTGCCGCCGGGCAAGCCGCTGTTTGGCGTGGTGCGGCCGGTCGAGCCGCGGCTGGTCGCCAAAATCGTTCGCTTGGACAGCGCCGAGCACAACCAACTGGTGGAGCGGTTTCAGGACTTCCGAAACCGCGCGCGGATCGAAGCGGGTCGCATGGACGATGTGACCCTGAGTCAGGGGACGCGGGACCGCGTGCGTTGTTGGGTCTATGCCGGCGACTGGTTTGTTCTGGAAAGCCACGCGGATGAAGCGCTGACCCGGCGCTGCGTGGTGCGGATCGAGCAAGTGTTCCGGGCCTATCGCCAACTGTTGCCGCCGCGAGTGCAGCCGGCGGCGCCCCTGCGAGTGTTGTTATTTGGGGCCAGGGAGGATTATCGGGCTTACGTGGACCAGTTGGGACTTCAGATCGAGACCCCGGGCTTCTTTGTGCCCGGCCAGAACCTACTGGTGGCGGGCAGCGACATGGAACCTTTCGCACGCCGGCTGGCGCAGGCTCGGGCCAAAAACGCGCAGGTCCGCCAACAGTACGAAACGCTCAAAGCGAGTTTCCCCAAGCGTCTAGAAAGCTTGACGAAGGAGCTGCAACAGAAAGGCTTCAGCGCGGCGGAAATCGACCGGGAAGTCAAACTGCGCACGGCGATCTGGCAGCGCGAGTACGAGACCGAAATGGCGCGTCTAGACCGGCTGGAGCAACAGAACGAGGCCAGTTTCGCTGGCGTAACGCGGCACATGTTTGCCCGGTTGTACCACGAGGCCCTGCATGCCTACGTGGAGAACTACGTCTATCCCCAACGCCAAGGAGCGCTGCCGCGGTGGCTGAATGAAGGGCTGGCACAGATCTTCGAAAACGGCCAACTGGAGGGTGACGCCCTGCGCATTGATGCGCCGGATCCGGAGCGGTTGAAGCGTCTGCAGGCGGACTTGAAAACGCCGCAGTCGTGGGGACTGGGGGAGGTGCTGACGGCGACGGAAAGCGATTTCCTGGCGGTCCGCGACAGTGCCGCCTCGGAGCGGCGCTACTTGGTCTCCTGGGGCTTGGTATATGATCTGACGTTCCACCGGAATCTGCTGCGAAGTCAGTCTTTGGACCCCTACGTCGTCAATCAGGACAGCTACGGGCCCGCCGCGCGATTTGCGCGGTTGACGGGCCTGCCCTTGGGGAAGTTCGAGCAACAGTGGCGTCAAACCATGCTGGAACAGAAGGCCCGGTAGGGACTGTA
This sequence comes from Planctomycetota bacterium, assembly GCA_026692885.1. Next base: position 8,290 of record JAPLNJ010000482.1, read on the forward strand.
AAGAAATAACCTGGCGAATCGGTGGTAGGACGGATTGGCACTTCGCCCCCGAAACATCGGGCCGAAGTGCCAATCCGTCCTACGGTCAAGCTGCGGACTTGTTCTTTTCCAGCCACTTACCCGGATCGGCCCCGCCGTTTGCGCTGCTCCGTTTTCCGCGGGGCGGGAGGCCGGCGTCCCGGTGCGGGCGGGCGGGTGGGGGCGGTCTCGGAGACGGGATCGGCTTCCGCCGCCGCGTCTTGACGACGGCTGCGTCCGCACTCCTGCCGCAGGCGGGTCAGGAACTCCTGCAGATCCTCGGGCAGCCGCATGCGAAAGAACAGTTGCTCACCTGTCAGCGGATGTTGGAAACCGAGTTCGGCGGCGTGGAGTGCTTGTCGCGGTGCGCCGCTCGTGTCCTCCAGCGGCTTACTGCGCAGCGGCTTCCCGTAGACCTTATCGCCGCAGACGACGTGGCCGCGTTCCGAAAGATGGATGCGAATCTGATGGGTCCGTCCGGTTTCCAAGGTGCACTCCACGACGGTGTACGCCCCCAGCCGTTCCAACGGTTTGACGTGAGTCACCGCCCGCTGGCTGTCGCCCGCCCCAGGCGTGCAGCCCCGTAGCCCGTCGCCGCGATCACGGACCAACGGCAACTCGATGGTCTCTGCCTGGCAGTCGCCGTGGACCACCGCAAGGTACTTGCGGAGAATCGTATGCTTGGCGAATTGCTGGACCAGCAAACGCTCAGCCGGCACCGTCCGGGCAAACACCATCAGGCCGCTGGTGTCGCGGTCCAGGCGGTGGACGGCTCGCACGCCGGGCGACCTGCGTCCGGTGCGGCCTCCGCTGCGATGGCGTTTGGCTAGGATTCGCGCGACGATCTCGTCGAGCGTGGGTTGGACCTGTTTGCGTTGCGGTGACCAAGTTCGCTCCTCGTTGTGCCGGAGCGTCGTGACCCCGGCCGGCTTCTCGACGACCACGACGTGCGCGTCCAGATAGACAATCCGCACATCGTCTTCTTCGACCGGCTTAGCCAACGGATGCGTCCAGACTTTGACCACGTCGCCCGTCGCGAGCCGTCGGGCCTCATCCAGGCAGAGGTTGCCGTTGACCTGCACGTGCCGTTTGCGGACCAAGTGTTGCACCTCACCCCAGGATTGCCCTGCCAAGAAAAGCCGTAGGGCCGCCGTCAGCGTCTGCTGGTCTTCCGCTGCGGACACATGATAGTTCTGGAACGAACCTGGCGACATCAGACACCCTTTACCAAGCAGAGGGAATTGGATCGAAGAACACCGCTCGCGGACGAGGATGGCACATGCTATACCGCGCGCGGCATGTGGCCACTGATTTTAGCACATCGCGTTACCACTGTGTGCTGCGAGCACCAAACGGTTTCTTGGTCCTGCCGCGTAAAGAATGAGATTTTACGGTTCCGCAGTGCCGGGCCCCAGGCAGGGCTCAGACGTACAGAATTCAAAATTGGCGGACAAACCACTCTGACTTGGCAAAGTCGCCAAACCGCCAATTTTGAATTCTGTACGTCTGAGCAACATTAAACCTCATTCTTGCCACTCCCACCGCAAAAAGCCGTTTGGTGCTAGCACCATAGGGTTCTTCAGGTTGTCGGTATTTGCTTTGGCATTTTACGAATACCCCTGGCTGGCCCGGGGGATGGTAGGACGCGATCGCGTCAAGCCCCGTTGTGCGTCTGAACGAAGCGGCCGTGACTCGGACCGCGATTCCCTTCCCAACGCCGGCTCCATCTGTTATGAAGATTGCGGGGCGGAACTGGGCTGGACCATGGGGGGAGCGTATAGATGCACTTGCCGGATCGACGCAACTGGGGTCGGTGTCTCCTGTTGGGGCTGGTGGCCATCGTGGCCTCGGTCAGTTCCCCGGCGCGGTGTGCAACACCTTTGGAGCATCGCTGGGTCTTCCTGCAGGTGAACCTGCAGCGGAACGAGGAAGTCACGCGGACGGAAGCGATCCTGAGACGTGCGGCGGCGGCCGGCTACAACGGTTTCGTGCTGGCCGACTACAAGCTGAACGTGTTGAACCGCGTTCCGGGCGACTACTTCAAGAATTTGGAGAAGATCAAAACGTTGGCCGAGCAGCTGAAGCTGGAGATCATCCCGGCCGTTATGCCGTTTGGCTACAGTGAGGGGATCCTGACGCACGCGCCCGATCTGGCCGAAGGCATCCCGGTTGTCGATGCGGCGTTCGTCGTGCGGGACGGTGTTGCGCGGCTGGTTTCCGCCGGCCAGAATCTGTTGCCCGGGGGCGGATTCGAAGAGCACAAGCGGCAGGCGGCGACGGGCTGGTCGTACCAGGACTTTCCCGGCACGGGCAGCTTCATCGACACCGAAGTCAAACACTCGGGCCACAGTTCACTACGGTTCGAGAACTTGGCCCAGGCGGCCCAGAAGGCGGCCGGTAACGGCCGCGTCAACCGCACCGTCTCCGTCTCGCCGTTGCGGCAGTATCGCGCCTCGATCTGGATCAAGACCGAGGACTTCAACGCGGCCGCCGACGTGCGCATGTTCGCCATCGGCAAAGACAGCCGCGTGCTGTCGCATTCGTACCTGGGCGTGAAGCCGACACAGGACTGGACGGAGCACCAGATCGTCTTCAACAGTCTGGACAACAACCAGGTGCTGTTCTATTGCGGTGCCTGGGGCGGCCGGCAGGGCAAGCTGTGGATGGATGACTCGCGATTGGAAGAGGTTGCCTTCGTCAACCTGCTCCGCCGAGACGGGTGCCCTTTGACGGTCGCCAATGCCGCTGGCCAGTCGTTCAAGGAAGGCCAGGACTACGAGCGACTGATCGATCCGAAGCTGGGCCATGTCCGCGGGCCGGGTTCCTACGACGTGTACCACGAGCCGCCGCAATTGAAAATTCTGCCGGGCTCAAGAATCCGCGAAGGTGACCCACTCCGCGTCAGTTTCTATCACGCCGTCACGGTCCACGAGGGCCAAGTCGCCTGCTGCTTGTCCCATCACGACATATTTCGGATCGTCGAGAATCAGGTGCGGCTGGTCGAGCAACTCCTGAAGCCGAAGACGTATCTGCTGTCGCACGACGAGATCCGTGTCGCCAATTGGTGCGGTTCTTGCCTGCGCCCCGGGCGGGCGCCCGGGGGACTGCTGGCGGAAAATGTCCGCCAATGCGAGAAGATCGTGCGACGCATCAATCCGGAGGCCCGACTCTGCTTCTGGTCGGACATGTTCGATCCCACTCATAACGCCGTGGACGGGTACTACCTGGTTAACGGTGATTGGGCCGGTGCTTGGGAAGGCTTGCCGAAGGATGCGTTGATTGTGAACTGGAACCAGGGGCACGCCGAGAAGAGTCTGCCGTGGTTCGGCAGTCGAGGTCACTCACAGGTGCTGGCCGGCTACTACGACGGCGATCCGGCCAGCATCGCCGAGTGGCTGCGTATCGGCGGCGACTCGTCCGGCGTGCGCGGGGCGATGTACACCACCTGGCAGGGCAACTTCCAGCACCTGGAAGCCTTCGCCCAAGCGGCATGGGGTAAGCCAGGAACGGCCGATAAGTAGCCGCAGCTGCCCTGGGAACTGCGTCACCCAACGGACCATTGGACTTGCGGCAGGCGACGCGAATGCACCAAAAGGGGTTTCCATAAAACGCGGCGTGCGGTAAGATCCTGCGTACGGATCTAGGAGATTTCAGGAGGGCGCGATTCTGAAAGGCGGCTTTTAGTTCCACATTCGTGATGACTTTGGCTGGCCGCCTGCCGATTATCCAGCGGCATGCTGCAACGAGCTTGGCGACGGCGCGATGCTGGTCGGCGCCGCCGGACCTGATCGGGATGGAAACGATCGCGGGGTGCCGCGTGCAGTCTTCTCGCACACCAAGGCAAGCATGCCAGGAGTATCCGCCATGACGCTACAGGTCGCCAAACCGGCGCCACCGAGTGACGACAAACGCTGGAAGATGGTCGAAGTGACGATGCGGCGCAGTGGTTACGTCAGCCACGCTTTGATCGAGACGCTGCACCGAGTCCAGGGACTGTTCGGCTACCTGGACGAGACGGCGATGCACTTCGTGGCAGAGTCTTTGGGACTTCCGTTGAGCAAGGTGTACGGGGTGGCCACGTTCTATCACCTCTTCTCGCTCAAACCCCAGGGCAAACACACGTGTGTGATCTGCACGGGCACAGCCTGCTACATCAAGGGATCCGGGGAATTGGTCGAAGGCGTGCGTCAGAAGTTCGGTGTCGAACCGGGCGGCACCACGGCCGATCAGGAACTATCCGTGGTTGGCGCGCGTTGCATCGGCGCTTGTAGTTTGGCGCCTGCGGCGGTGGTGGACGGCGAGGTCTTGGGGAATCAAGCGGTCGACCAGCTATTGGCCAAGATTGCAAAGGTGAAGCACGATGCAACTTGACGATTTGACAGAACTGGCGGAGGAGGTCCGCGCGGCGGAGCATAAGTGTGAGCACTGCGTCCGCGTTTGCATGGCGGCGGGGTGTCAGTCATCGGGTGCGAGCCAAGTGCTCAGCGCGCTCCAAGAATCCATCGGCGACTCGGAACAGATCGGGGTGAAAGGCGTTGGCTGCATGGGGCTCTGTGCGGCGGGCCCACTCGTGGAAGTCACCTCCCGGGGCTGCGCTGCGCCCGTCATGTATCAGAAGGTGACGGCGGCGGACACGGCGGAACTGGTCAGCAGCCTGGGCGGGCAGCCGATCTCGCGACTGCATTGCCCCACCAACGTTCCGTTCTTCGCCAGCCAGCAGAAAATCGTGTTGGAAAACTCCGGTATCATCGATCCTGAAGACATCGACCAGTACATTGCGGCCGCTGGCTACCGGGCGCTGGTCTTGGCGCTGACCGAGATGACGCCCGCCGAGGTACTGCGAGAGGTGGATGCGAGCGGGTTGCGAGGCCGGGGTGGCGGTGGATATCCGGCCGGACTCAAGTGGTCGACCGTGGCCAAGATGCCGGGCAATGAAAAGTTCGTGGTTTGCAATGCGGACGAAGGGGATCCGGGCGCATTCATGGATCGCGCCGTGCTGGAGTCCGATCCGCATCGCGTGCTCGAGGGCATGGTGTTGGCCGGATACGCCGTGGGTGCCAGCCATGGGTTCGTCTACGTGCGGGCCGAATACCCGCTGGCGATCGAACGGCTGACAACGGCGATTCGCCAGGCGACGAAGAAGGAATTGCTGGGGCAGAACATCTGCGAGACTCGTTATAGTTTCGATATCGAGCTGCGTCTGGGAGCCGGCGCTTTCGTATGCGGCGAAGAGACCGCGTTGATGGCCTCGATCGAGGGCAAACGCGGACAACCGCGTCCGCGTCCCCCGTACCCCGCCCAGTCCGGCCTGTGGGGCTATCCGACGTTGATCAATAATGTGGAAACGTTGGCCAACATTCCCCCCATCATTCGTCGCGGTAGTGCCTGGTTTGCCTCCATCGGCACGGAAAAATCCAAGGGCACAAAAGTCTTCGCGCTGGCCGGGCGGATTCGCAACACGGGATTGATCGAAGTCCCCATGGGGATCACGCTCCGCGACATCATCTTCACGATCGGCGGCGGCGTGCCGGAAGGGAGTCGCTTCAAGGCAGTGCAAACGGGCGGGCCATCCGGCGGCTGCCTACCGGAACAGTTCCTCGATTTGCCCGTCGACTACGACACGCTCCGCGAGGCCGGCTCGATCATGGGCTCGGGCGGCATGATTGTCATGGACCATACGTCGTCGATGGTCGATGTGGCTCGCTATTTCATGGAATTCTGTACGGACGAGTCGTGCGGAAAGTGCATCCCCTGCCGGGCCGGCACGCACCAGATGCACGGCTTGCTGGACAAAATCGCGAAGGGGAAAGGGACCGACAAAGACCTGGCGCTGCTGGAGGAGCTGTGCGAGGTCGTGAAGGCCATGAGCCTGTGCGGCCTGGGTCAGACCGCGCCCAACCCGGTGCTCAGCACGCTCCGCCATTTCCGTGACGAATATTTAACCAAACTGCAGGGCCGCGAACCGCCGGATGGCGAGTGGTCGGGTGCTGCGACTAGCGAACCCACGGAGGTCGCCTCATGCTGAAGCCAGCTGCCCCGTCGCAAATCCGCGTGGTGACTTTCAAAATCAACGACCGCGACGTAAGCGCGCGGGAGGACGAGACAATCCTGCAGGTCGCGCGCGAGAACGGGATCTGGATTCCGTCGCTTTGTTACTTGGAAGGGCTTAGCGTGTGGGGCGCCTGCCGCCTCTGCATGATCGAACTCAAGGGTGACCACCGACTGTTGGCCGCTTGTTCCACGCGTGTGACCGAACGGATGGAGGTGCTGACCGACACCGAGCGACTGCGGCGCTACCGGCGGATGATTGTGGAGTTGCTGTTTGCGGAACGCAATCATGTGTGTGCCGTGTGTGTTTCCAATGGACGGTGTGAACTGCAGAATCTGGCGCAGCAATGCGGCGTCGACCACGTGCGGGTACCGTATCGGACCGCCGTCTATCACGTCGACGCGTCGCACGACTGGTTTCGGGTCGATCACAATCGCTGTGTGCTCTGCACGCGGTGCGTGCGTGTGTGCGACGAAATCGAAGGAGCCCATACGTGGGATCTGATGGGGCGCGGGATTAACTGCCAGACGATCACCGATCTGAATAAGCCTTGGGGCGATAGCAAGTCGTGTACCGGTTGCGGCAAGTGCGTCCAGGTCTGCCCCACGGGCGCTCTGGTCAAGCATGGCACGTCCGCGGGTGAAATGGAAAAAGGTCGGGACTTCCTCCCGTATTTGTCGCGAATGAGGCACTCGGAATGATGGAGTCAAAACGCATTACGATGGCCACGGCCTGGCTGGATGGCTGCTCCGGTTGCCACATGTCATTGCTGGATATCGACGAACGCCTGTTCACGCTGGTCAAGAAAGTCGACATCATCTACGGGCCGCTGGTGGATACCAAGACGCTGCCCGAATCGGTCGACGTCGGGATTTTGGAGGGTTCGGTCAGCACGGAAGAAGATGTCAAGAAAGCCCAAGAATTTCGCCGGCACTGCAAGTTCCTGATCAGCTTGGGGGACTGTGCAGTCTGCGGTAACGTGCCGGCCATGCGAAACTTCTTTCCGTTGCAGGACGTGCTCGAGCGGGCCTACCTGGAGAACGTGCAGAAGAATCCTCAGATCCCGACCGAGGGCGTGCCGACGCTCTTGACCACGGTCCAGCCGGTGCATGGTGTCGTCAATGTGGATTTGTTCGTGCAAGGCTGCCCACCACCGGCCGACGTCATCTGGCATGTGTTGAGTGAACTGATTGCAGGACGCACCCCCGAGCCGATGAAGCTCACCCGCTTCGGAAAGTAAGGAGCACCCGTCGTGAGTCAAACGATTGCGATCGAACCGGTCACCCGTATCGAAGGCCATGCGCGGATCACGCTCGAGTTGGATGATGACGGCAAGGTGCAGGACGCCAAATTCCACCTGACCCAGTTTCGGGGCTTCGAAAAGTTCTGCGAAGGGCGGCCGTACCGCGAGATGCCGGCGTTGACCGCCCGCACCTGCGGCATCTGCCCCGTGAGTCACTTACTGGCATCCTCCAAAGCTTGTGATGCGCTGCTGTGTGTGCGGATCCCCGAAGTGGCCATGGAACTGCGGCGGCTGATGAACCTGGCCCAGCTGACCCAGTCGCACGCGCTGTCGTTCTTCCATCTCTCCTCCCCGGACCTGTTGCTGGGTTGGGATTGCGATCCCGCCGAGCGTAATGTGTTTGGCGTGATGTTTCGGCATCCGCAGCTCGCGCGCGAAGGGATTCGGCTCCGTCAGATCGGACAGACGATAATCGAGATGTTGGGGGGCAAGAAAGTCCATCCCACCTGGGTCGTCCCAGGAGGCGTGAGCGAACCGCTCACCGAAGAGAAACGTGACGTGATGCTGGGGCTGGTCGATGAAGGGCTCGACATCGCCAAGCGGACCTACGAATTCTACAAGGATGACGTGGTTCCCAAGTTCAAGGACGAAGCCAAGCATTTCGGTAACTTCGCCACGATGTTTTTGAGCCTGGTCTCGCCCCAGGGACGACTGGAGCACTACGACGGATTCCTACGGATCAAGGACTCCAACGGCAAAATCGTGGAAGACATGGTGCCGACCAGCGAATACGCATCCATTATCGGCGAGGCGGTCGAACCGTTTTCGTACATGAAGTTTCCGTATTTCAAACCGCGTGGGTATCCCAACGGGATCTACCGCGTAGGACCGCTGGCCCGGCTGAATAACTGCGACACGTGTGGCACTCCGTTTGCCGACGTGGCGTTGGCCGAATTCCGTACGTTGCAGGAATCCAAGCCGGTGGCCAGCAGCTTTCATTACCACTACGCGCGGCTGGTCGAAATCATCTTCGCCCTCGAGAGCATGGATCGACTGCTAAACGATCCGTCGATTCTCAATACCTTCGTGCGGGCCCGGGCCCGCAGCAACACGC
>JAPLNJ010000483.1 GCA_026692885.1 Planctomycetota bacterium
ATCGCGACAGACGTTGGTTTCCACAACCTACCATCCGGGCCGCAGTGAGCCAACTCAACCCCGCAACTCGCCCCTTTCGTTTACCTGCCAGACCTGCCGACTGTCCAGGTCCATCGCCGTCAACCACCCACCGAAACAGCATCCGGTATCGAGGCACTTCAGGTAGCCCAGGTCCAGGACTTCGGGTTGCGGCGTGTGGCCGACGATGGCGACCTTGCCGGAGCAGTGCGGCGTCGGCGGAACGTAGTCCCGCAGCGAAAGCCAGCGGAGCGTGTGGAGCTTCTGTCGATCCAGCGGGACAGCCGGCTCGTAGTTGGCGTGGACGAAGAAGTGCCGCTTCGTCTCGAAGTACGCGCGGCATGATCGCAGGAACGCCAAGTGCTCGGCCGGGATCAGATCCATGCGCCCGGTCGAGCCGTACGAGTCCAGGCAAGTGATGCCTCCGCAGTTCATCCAGAATCGAAAATCGGACCGTCCTTCCCTGGCCCCCAACAGCATCTCTTCGTGGTTGCCCAGGATCGGAACGAGCCGGCAGTGATCAGCCAGCGAAATCAGCTGGTCGATCACGCCCCGGCTGTCGATCCCCCGGTCCACGTAGTCACCCAACGGGACGACGGTGTCGTCCGGCTGCGGTGCGACGGCTTCGATCAGCTTCGCCAAGGCGATGGCGCAGCCGTGAATATCACCGATGGCAATGGTGCGGGGCATGGTTGCTCCAGGGTTTCTGGCGTATTGCACAGCGTGTTGGCAAATTGTACCACCCGCGGCCAGCCCAGAATTATTTCCGCGGAGGACCGCACGTGTCACGGGGCTGGCGATCTAATTAACATCAAGAGAACAACAAGGGACTACCCAGAATCACGAAAGGAATCACGATGCCGAAGTTTTACGTCGAATCCGGCCCCATCCGACTGATCTTTGATGCCGACGCCGCCGAGCAGGCCGCCGTCATGGCGTTCCAGTGGACCTGCGACAAGCAGGTCGAGATCGAGGCGGCCTCGCCCTTGGACCATGTGCTGGAAGCCGAAGTACGCGGTTGGCAGCTGTGTGACGAAGTCACGGTCAACGAACAAGGCTTTGGCCGGTGGGACGGCGAGGTGTTCGAGACGCGCGACATCTTCGACGCTTGGCTCCGATCGCCATTGCTGCTGGTCTGAGCGTCGACGTGAAGGCAGACGAAGAGGTGCTGGACGAGTCGGGGATGGCCGACATCCTGAAGGTCCTGCCCATCATCTTCTCGCCCGGCAACCGGGAGTATTACGGTGTGGGGGCCTCGTTGGGACACGCCTTCGCGGTGGGCAAGGAAATCTGAAGTCTGCCTATGCTTCCCTATGACCGGCCACTTTCGGAAGTCGAATTCGTTGCCTTCGACCTGGAGACGACGGGGCTGTTTCCTGTCGTCAACCGGATCGTGGAGTTCGGGGCCGTGCGGTTTCGGCTCGACGGCTGCGAGCTGGGCACCTGGGAGCAGTTGGTCGATCCGAAGTGCTTGATTCCACCGGGCGTGACGGACATTCACGGCATCACGGACGCGATGGTTCGGGGACAGCCGACTGTGGCGCAGGCACTGCCAGGCTTCCTGGATTTCCTGGGCAGTACCGAGGCGATCTTACTGGCTCACAACGCCACGTTCGACTTGGGCTTCCTGAACTTCGCGGCAGCCAAGACGGGCCTGACGCTCCCCGCAAGCCCGGTCATCGACACGCTGGACCTGGCACGCACCTCCGTCCGCGGTGCCCCGAGTTTTCGGCTGGAGGATTTGGTCGTGCATCTGGGCTTGGCGGAGTCGGAAGACCATCGGGCGTTGTCGGATTCACGGTTGGTGTTGGCGCTCTTCACGCACCTGGCGGGTCGCATGGAGCGGCTTCGCACGGTCGAGGACTTGTTCCGGCTTTCGCCGCCGGTGACGGTGAACGATGCGAGGACGTTCGTAATCGACCCGCCGGCCGGTTTCGAGGATCTGGCCGTCGCGATATCGGAACACCGCACGGTGGTGATCGCCTACGACGGTGGCACGCGGGGAGCCGCAGAGCGTAGAATCACACCCCGAGCAATGCTGCAATCCAACGGCCGGCAGTACCTGATCGCCTACTGCCACGTGGCTAAGTTGGAAAAGACCTACCGGCTGGATCGGATTCGGGAGATCCATGCGGCGGAGGTTTGACAGACGCAGACACGCAATTCCCAAGGAACCCAGACATGAAGCCAGTCGTCCTGGAAATCTTCACGGACTACATCTGACCGTGGTGCTACCTCTGTACCGTGCGTACAGACCGACTGCGGGCTGAATACCAGATCGAGTTCCGGTACACGCTGTTCCCGTTACATCCCGACACGCCAGACGAAGGCATGTCGCTCGAACAGCTGTTCGCCGGCCGGTCTTTCGACATCAAAGCGGCCCAGGCAAGGCTGGCCCGCATGATGGCTGAAGAGGGACTGCCATTCAGCCAGCGGACAATGACCTATAACAGCCGCTTGGCCCAGGAACTGGCGAAGTGGGCGGAGACGCAGGGCGGCGGGGCCGGAATCCACGACGCGATGTACCGGGCGTACTTCGTCGATGGATTGAACATCGCCCTGGTCGAGAATCTGATGACGGTCATACGGCAGCTTGGCCTGCCGGAGAGTGAGGCACGCGAGGCATTGGCGTCGCGACGGTTCCGGGACGCGGTCGATGCGGACTGGCGGCGGTGCAGGAACTTGGGTATCACTGCCGTGCCAACCTTCGTTGTCGGAGATGACGGCGTGGCGGGGGCCCAGCCCTACGAGGTGCTGGAAACTCTGGTGGTGGAGGGCGGGGCTGCGAAGCGGTGATAATTCAGGAAACCGACAGGATTCGTCGAGGTAGGTATGGACAGACCAGAGACATCGGCCGTGACGCAGCGTCCCCAATCCCTGCTGGAATATGACGACAGGGCGATCCGCGAGATTCACGCGTGGAAGAATCCCGATATCGGCTGGTTTGGCCAAGCGATGAAGCTGGTGAACTGGCCCCTGGACAAGGCCGGCGACCTGTTCCTGGCGACTCCCGGACTCGGTGACGTTATCAGACGTTCCATCCAGGGCATGACATCCGTCTGCAACGACCTTGCCCAGTGGACCGTCCGGCCGGAATCCATCTGTGAGGAGTTCCGGAAGGCGGGTCACTCGGAAGTCCGCAAGCCCGCGGATGTCATCAATCTGCCCCTGGAGCAAGTGGACCGGGTGGTCAGCTGGTTGGACGCGAAGTACAAGGGAATCGCTCTCGTGGAGGGGGCCGGGACGGGATTCGTGGGCCTGTTGGGTATTCCCCCAGATGTTGTCGCCCTCATTACACTCAACCTCCGGGCCGTGGGCGAATACGCCACCTACTACGGTTTCGACGTGTCGTCTCAGGAAGAGCGGCTGTTCATCTTGAATGTCCTTGGCTTGGCGTCATCCCCGACCGATGCGTCCAAGTGCCTGGCAATGGCTCAGTTGGTCCGCATCGCCCAAGACGTGGCCATGAAGCGGACCTGGAAAGAACTGGAACAGCATACGTTCGTCCAGGTAATCCAGCAGATCGCCAAGGCACTTGGCATCCGACTGACCAAGGCGAAGTTGGCCCAGGTGCTGCCGGTGGCGGGAGCCGCAATCGGTGGCGGTTTCAATGCGTACTTCACGGCCAAGGTCTGTGACGCGGCCCGCTACTTGTACCGGGAGCGATTTCTCGCGGAGAAGTACGGGCCGAGCGTCATTGAGGTCACGGTGAAGCCCGCCGAAGACATTGACCCCCAGTATCCCGAAGAGGCCGAGTCCATCCCCTGCGAAGGACAAACCTGGGCCCTTCCCGACAACCGGACGGCGAGGGTCTGACGACGGGCGCACTGTGGCTTGCCCGCCAGTCGCACCTGCGGTTGGCAGACCGACTCACTCCCGTGTCGGCTTGTTCCCGAGTGACCTTACCTGGGTGGACATCAGGCGGAGCAGATTCTCCCCAACGGCCCTGATCTCGTCGTTTCCAGCCACCCAGTCCACCGGCTCGAACAGAACGAACTGTACGGCCGTCATCGCCACCCACCGTTGCAGTGTTTCC
>JAPLNJ010000484.1 GCA_026692885.1 Planctomycetota bacterium
GCGGGGTCGGTGGGGCAGTCGTCGGAACCGAAATGCGCAACTTCAAAGGCTGCGGCAACTCAATGACCGTGTTCCTGACCTCCCACGCTCTTTTGTGAAGGAAAACTCCATGAGCCAGCTCTTCGCATTCGCTTTGGCCACTCTCCTGGGACTGCTGGCGGCCGCCGAATCCCGAGCCGAGGTTACGACGGTTTGGGAACGGAACGAAGGTCCTGCCGCGACAGCGGAATTCAAGTTCCCGCATATTCCCGCGCCGTCGAAGACCGACGCGGCTGTCAGCGCAAGGTTCACGATCCTGGTTGGACAGAGCGATCCCAACGGCGGCGACGTCGACGTGCTTGGGGACGGCCTGGTGCCGACCGACGACGATCAGCCGGAGGCGAATTTCTTCTTTGCTGCCGGGACCGACGGTGGCCGGGTGCTGGTGGACCTGGGGGCCGTGACGGAGGTCAAGCAGGTCTGCACCTACTCGTGGCACCGCGGCACCCGCGGACCGCAGGTGTATCGTCTGTACGCCAGCGACGGCTCGGCACAGGATTTCGCTGCGCAGCCCACTCGGCTGACCGATTTGGGGCAGGCGGGTTGGAAACTGGTCACGTCGGTCGACACGCGGCCGAAAACAGGCCCCCTGGGCGGTCAATATGGCGTCTGCATTTCCGACTCGGGCAGCGCCGCGCTGGGCCACATCCGCTATCTGTTGTTCGAGGTCTCTCGCACCGCCGACCAGGACCACTTCGGCAACACTTTCTTCAGCGAGATCGACGTCAGCGACGGCCGGGAACATGCCGCGCCGCCAGCCGCTCCCGCGCAGTACGAAATCGTCTTCGACACCGCCGAAACGCCCGAACTCACGGACTGGGTCAAGTCCCGACTGCGGCCGGTGTGCGAACAGTGGTATCCCAAAATCATCGAGCTGCTGGCCTGTGACGGGTATCGACCTCCCCGACGCTTCACCGTCACGTTCCGGAAGGACATGCAGGGCGTAGCGTCCACCTCCGGGAAGCAGATTGCCTGCGCGGGCCGCTGGTTCCAACAGAACCTGGAAGGCGAGGCGATCGGCGCGGTGGTGCACGAGCTGGTCCACGTGGTGCAACAATATGGACGCGCCCGGGGCGTCGATCGCAATCCGGGATGGCTGGTCGAGGGCGTGGCAGACTACATCCGTTGGTTCCAGTTCGAGCCGCCGGCCTTGCGCCCGCATCCCAATCCCGCACGGGCCAAGTACACGGATAGCTATCGCACGACCGCGGCGTTCCTGAATTACGTGGTGGAGCAGCACGACAAACAGTTGGTGCCGCAGTTCCATGCCGCGTTGCGCGCGAACACGTACACTCCAGAACTTTGGAAAACGTACACCGGCAAGACGGTGGACGAGCTTTGGGAAGAGTATCTCCAGACGCTCTAGCCCGGATCCCGTTCGCAATTTCCGCCGGCAAACATTTCGGGAGGGCGACGCTCCCGCGGAGCCGTGATGTATTCGGCTTCGCCGAAGGCGGCTCGGCAGGAGCCTCGCCCTCCCTGCCAGATCGTCCACCTTGCCATGCAGAGTGCGAAACTAACGAACTGGAAGTGGGACTAGCATCCGACCTGGGGAGCAAACACAGATTCCCAACCCCTTTTCGAAAGGAGCAAATCATGCCAGGTCAACGAGGGTTACGCTGGGCGACGTGGGCGACGCTGTGGGTCGTGCTGTGGGCGGCCACGCCGGGGTGGGCTGAACAGCCGGATCCTTACAACGTCGTGTGGGACTCGCCTAGCGACGATGCCCGCGGGTCCATGCCGCTGGGCAATGGCGACATCAGCTTGAACGCCTGGGTGGAACCAGGCGGCGACTTGTTGTTTTACATCGGCAAGACGGACAGCTGGGACGACAACGGACGGCTGCTCAAGATAGGTCGCCTGCGGTTCCGGTTCGAGCCGACGCCCCAGATCGAGACCGGCAAGTTCCGGCAGACGCTCCGCCTGCGCGACGGCACGCTGGAGGTGCGCTATGGCCACGAGGCCACGGCGGTCGTCGTCCAGGTCTGGGTCGACGCCCAGCAGCCGGTGATCCACGTCACGGCCGAGAGCCAACAACCGGTCGCCGCCACGGCCCTGGTGGAAATCTGGCGCACCGCGCCGTACGCATTGCCCAGCCTGGAATGCAGCGACGTGAACAACGGCCGACCGCCAGAGGGTGGCCAGCCTGTGCCGACGATCGTCGAGCCAGATACCGTGCTGACGAATCAGGCCGATCGCATCGGCTGGTATCACCACAATGTCAAGTCCGTCGGCCCGGAGCTGACGATGCGTGTCCAGGGGATCGCGGATCTGCTGACGACGGATCCCCTGCTGCACCGGACGTTTGGGGCCCTGGTCAAAGCGGAACACGGGCAACGCCTGGATGACACGACGCTACGTTCCGCGCCGGCCACCTCCCACCGCTTCAGTATCGCCGTGGCCACCAGTCATCCGGCAACGGCCGAACAGTGGCTTGCCGCGTTGGAGAAACGTCTGGCGGAAGTCGACCAGACACCCTTCGCCGAACGCCGCCGCGCTCACGAACAATGGTGGAACGATTTCTGGAACCGGAGTTGGATCCAGGTCACCAGCCGCGGCGATGGCCCGGTCCGCTCGTTCATTCCGACGAACGCCCTTCCGGTCAAAGTGGGTGTGGATCAAGCCGGCGGCAATCGCTTCCAAGGCACGCTTGGCCGCGTGAGTCTGTTCGACCGGGCGTTGACGGACAAGCAGGTGGCCGAACTCGCCCACAGCGAACCCGCGCAAACACTGCCCGCCGCGGCAGGCCTGCTCGGCTCGTGGCAGGACTTCCCCAACGCCGCGTTGGATCTCGCCGACCGCGACCTGACCCGCACGCTAACCATCGAGACCTGGGTCAAACCGGAGCCACTGCCGCCCGGCGGGGCCCGCCTCGTGGACCGGATCACTCCGGGCGGCAGCGACGGGTTCCTGCTGGACACCTGTCCGGGCAACAGTCTGCGGTTCATCGTCGGTGCGCAGATCGCACGGCACGCCGACGGCTTGACGCCCGGCCAGTGGCATCACGTCGTGGCGGTGGCGGACGGGCGGCGCGCGGCCCTGACGCTGTACCTGGACGGCAAGCAGGTGGCGGGAGCCGACTCACTGGACGGCGACGAAGGGCTGGTCGTGTCGCGAGGCTATGCCCTGCAACGCTTCATCACGGCCTGCGCGGGCCGCGGCCGCTACCCGATCAAGTACAACGGCTCGACCTTCACGATGCCCTGGCCCGGCGCTCCCGGCGATGGCGATTATCGCCGCTGGGGACCGGGGTACTGGTGGCAGAACACCCGCTCCGCCTATTTCGGCGCGTGTGCGGCAGGGGATTTCGATCTGATGCAACCGCTATTCCAAATGTACGTGGACGACCTGCTGCCGCTCGGCCTCCAGCGCACCCGGCGGTACCTGCAGCACGACGGCGCGTACATTCCGGAGTGCATCTACTTCTGGGGCGCCATGTTCAGCGAGACCTACGGCTGGACCCCGTTCGAGCAGCGCGGCGAGGACAAGCTGCAGAGCAGCCGCTGGCATAAGTGGGAGTGGGTCGCCGGCCCCGAACTGGTCTGCCTGCTGCTGGATTGCTACGACCATACCCAAGACGAAGCATTCTTCCACGCCAGAGTCCTGCCGACGGCCCAGGCGGTACTCACTTTCTTCGATCAGCAGTACCCGGTCGACGAGCAGGGCAAACTTGTCATGCATCCTTCGCAGGCATTGGAGACCTGGTGGGAATGCACGAATCCGATGCCGGAGTTGGCGGGGCTCCACGCCGTAACGCAGCGGTTGCTCGCGCTGCCGGAGCGGCTGGCGACCGCCGAGCAGCGCGGGTTCTGGCTGCGGCTGCAGAGCAAGCTGCCGGAGTTACCGACCCACGAGGTGGATGGCCAGCGGCTGCTGGCGCCGGCCGCGAAGTTCGACATGAAGCGGAATGTCGAGAACCCGGAACTGTACGCAGTCTTTCCGTTCCGTCGAATCACGGCCCAACGCGGCGACGCAAGCCTGGCGATCGAAGCCTTGAAGCGGCGCGGGGACCGGGGCGATTTCGGCTGGCGGCAGGACGATATTTTCATGGCCTATCTCGGCCTGACAGACGAGGCTCGTCAGTACCTGGTCGGCCGGGCGCGGCACAAGGATGCGAACTGCCGATTCCCAGCCTTCTGGGGACCGAACTACGACTGGACGCCGGATCAGACCCACGGCGGCGTGTTGATGAAGGCCTTACAGGCCATGGCCCTGCAGACCGATCCCAAGCTGGCCGCCGGCGATGGCGGCAAGATCTACCTGCTGCCGGCTTGGCCGGCAGAGTGGGACGTGCGTTTCAAATTGCACGCGCCGTACCGGACGACGGTCGAGTGCGTCTACCGCGACGGCCAGATCCAGAAACTGATCGTCGATCCGCCCTCCCGCCGCGGCGATGTCGTACTGCCCGCATCGCTGACACGGTCCGCTGAATGAATGCGGCGGTGGGGTGCCGGTCATTGTTGCTGGCTCTCAATTTCGCTAGAATTCTGCAAACGTTAGACTTTCGCCAGGAGACAGCCATGTCGAGCATGGTAGCAACAGACTTAGGGACAGTCGAATCGGTGATCGTGGATTGTGCTGCGACCTTGCGGCGATTGGCAGAGTATCGGCTGCCGGCGGCCCTCGATCAGCGGCTGTTGTGGCTCTCGGAAAACAAAGAGTTGCTGACCGAGACGGAACGTCGGGAACTGTTGGCACTCGTGGAGCTGACCGACGAAAAGACGGTCGAGAAGCTGCAGTCGCAAGCCGCGTTGCAGAGGATCGGTCAGGTGTTCCCGAAGCTGGCGAGGCCGCCGTTGTGACGCCAATCTCGGCCGAAGTACGGCAGCGAGTCGTGGAACGGGCCCGAGGTCGTTGCGAGTATTGCCAGTTGCCACAGACATGCCAAGTGGCAATGCCAGGATTGTATTTCTGAATCTACACAACCGACAGTTTACACGTGAGAAAGGATGCAAGCGATGGCGGAAGGAACAGCGGATCTGTTGGCATTGGACGTTACGACCACCGAATTTGCCTTGGCTGTGCGCGACGATCAAGGCCACGAAGACTATGCGGTCGTGCCGATGCGCGGCGCGACGCACTGGCAGAACGATCCCGCCTTTCCGGCCTTCGAATTGGCCCAGGTGCCGGGTATGTTGCGCGATCTCCTGGCGAGTCTGCAGGCGCGCGGCTGGAGTTTCGATCGGTCCGGCGAAGCGGATCCAGGTCACGTTTCCATCGCTTGCCGCCAGCATGACATGGTGCTGCTGGATCAGGCGAATCGGCCGCTGCTGCCGGCCCTCAGCTGGCAGTGCAATGCGGCGACCGCCGAAGTGGCCGACTTGCAACAGCGAGGCGTCGAGAAGAGCGTCGGCAAAATCGAACCGCGGTTTGTACTGCCGAAACTCGCCTGCGTACTGCATCGGCAGCCCGCCCTGCGCGAGCAACTGGCCACTGTGTTCATGACCGGCGACTGGATCACGCAGCAGTTGACCGGGAAACGTTCGCTCAGCACGTCCGACGCACTTAGCAACGGATTGCTCGATCAGCGGACTCGCAAGCGCGCCGATAAGGTGATCAAGACGGCCGAGTTCGACGTCGGGTGGTTTCCCGCCACTGCGCAGAGCGGCACGGTGGTGGGCCCCGTGACGCCGACGGACGGGAGCGCTGACGATGCTTGGGAGCCGCTGCGCCAGACACTCCGGGGCTGGCAGTTCGTCGCGGGACTGGGCGACAATCACGCCTCCGCCGTCGGTTGTGGCATGACCGACGACTACCAGAAGCTCGTGGTGTCGGGCGGCACCAGCGGGACCATCAATCTGTCGTGCCCGAAATCTGCGAGTCTGCCGGAGGACGGCGAGGCCTGTCGGTTCGAGTTCTACGAGGACAGCCTGTTGCTGCTGTTGATGCTGGCCGACTGCGGCGCCTGGTACAATCGGTTCGTCGCGCAGTTTGCCCCCGAACTGCAGCAGATGCTGGCGGAGCTGAACTCGTTGACGCTGTCCGTCGAGTTGGCGTCGCTGCGCCGCGTGTTGCACGACGATGTGTCGCACACCGAGGAATTTCCACCGTCCTGGGCGAACGCCCCGCTGGGCATCAAGGTGGCCGGCACGCAGTTGTCGATCGGGCTGGAACTGCTGTTGCGCGTCAAGCGGATGCTGGGTGAGGTTAAGGCGGCCAAAGTGCCCGCCGTCGAAACGTACGTGCTGACCGGCGGCCTCAGCCAATCCTTGTTCTTTCAGTGCGTGTTCCACACCGGCGTGAAGATACTGGACCCGCAGGCGGCGGTCAAAGTCAGCGGGCGCACCGGGCCGTTGCGGTACAAGACCTCCGCCTACGGGGCCCTGACGAACGCCGAGTTGCCGCGCGTCGGCGGGCGTCTGACGGCGCTGCATGCGGGTGCGGATCGTTTCCCGCTGGTCGATTGCATCCAACCCGATCCGGCGCCCGCGGCCGTCCTGCGCTACCTGCTGCGATCCTACGGGATCTGACGCTTGGCCAGGCTGCGGGTAGGGCGAGAGCCTGTTTCGCTGCTTGCCCCGCAGGGGCGCACATCATTCAGCGGAACATCTGCCAGCGGCCGACGGGTTCAAAGGCGTTAGGAAAGTGCTCGATGGTCGGGGGGCCGTCATCGGCTGGCCAAGTCACCGCCACGACGTCGAAGCGGGCGGCATGTTCCAGGAGTGCGTGGCGTTTGAGAAAGGTCACGGCCAGCCGCGTCAGCCGCCGCTGTTTGTCCTGATCGACTGCGTCCTCCGGATGCCCGGCAGCGTGGGAACGCCGCGTCTTGACTTCGACGAAGACGACCGTACGGCTCTCGACGGCGACCAGGTCGAGCTCGCCGAGTCGCCCGCGATCCGAACGGGCCACGATCACGTAGCCCCGCTTCTTCAGGTACTTCGCTGCCGCAATTTCCCCGCGCTGGCCCAGCGTCCGGACAGGCCGGAAGCGGTTGACGAACCGTGAGAACTTATCGCGGAGCCACATGGCCGGAGGACTACACCCGGCGTTCTTTCAGGCGGACCGACTTGCCCACGCGGTCGCGCAGGAAGTACAGCTTGGCGCGGCGGGTCACGCCGGACCGCTTGACATCCACCTTGTCGATGCGCGGCGAGTGCAGCGGGAACTTGCGTTCGACGCCTTCGCCGGCCACGATCCGGCGGACCGTGAACATCTCCCGGCTGCCGCTGCCGCTGCGGGCGATCACGGTGCCGGTAAAGATTTGGATGCGTTCCTTAACGCCTTCCAGAATCTTGGTATGCACGTCGACGGTGTCCCCGACCGCAAACGTGGGCTTCTCGGTCTTCAGGTACTTCGCTTCGACCGCATTCAGGATCTGCTGGCTCATCGTTCACCTTCCTTTTTTCGTTGCTCGTCGCGGTCACCGGAATCGTCCAGCAAATCCGCCCGACGTTGCTTGGTTCGCAAGTAACTCTGTTCTCGCCGCCACTGGGCCACCTCGGCATGATGGCCCGTCAGCAAGATCTCCGGCACCTCCTGGCCGCGGTACTCGCGAGGCCGCGTGTACTGCGGGAATTCCAGCAGCCGGTTGCCCGGCGAGAAGGAATCATCGACGTTGCTGTCGGCATGTCCCAGCACGCCTGGAACCAGCCGCATCACGGCGTCGATCACCACCATCGCCGCGACTTCTCCGCCGTTGAGGATATAGTCGCCCAGGGAAATTTCGTCGGGTTGCAGGATATCGATCACACGCTGGTCGAAGCCTTCGTACCGGCCGCAGATCAGCAACAACCGCCCTGCTCCCGCCAACTCTTCCACGATCGTTTGCGTCAAGCGGCGGCCTTGCGGGCTCAGCAACACAACCCGTCCGGGTTGTTCGCCTTGCCCCTGTACCGCCTCGACGCCCTCCACCACCGGTTCGACCCGCAGCACCATGCCGGGACCGCCGCCAAAGGGGCGATCATCGACTTTATGGTGCTTGTCCGTCGACCAGTCGCGGATGTCGTGCAGGTGAACCTGCACCAAGCCGCGCTGCAGCGCCTTGCTCAACAGGCTCTGCCCCAAATAACCGGAGAACAGCCCCGGAAACAGGGTCAGGACGTCAAACCGCATGCCTTACTCGCCGCTTTCCTGGGGCGCCGCTTCGGGGGCGGGGGCCTGCGGCTCTTCGCCGGGAGCCGATTGGCTTTCCGCCACGGGAGCCGGCTCGTCCGCCTTCTTCCGCGGCACGATCATTGGCGGCGGCGGCTTCGGCTTCGTGAGCTTCACGCGTTCCAGAGCCTGACGCTGCTGCTCCAGGTGCGTGCCCTTGACCCCGTATTTCTTGATCAGGACCTGCACCTTGTCACTCGGTTGCGCCCCGACGCCGATCCAATAAGCGATCCGCTCGCCGTTCAGGACCGCGCGGGCGTCGGTCTCTTTGACGAGCGGGTCATAGAACCCCAGTTCCTCGATTACTTTGCCGTCGCGAGGCGCCCGTCCGTCCATCGCACAGATGCGATAGAACGGCCGATGAATCCGCCCCATTCTTTTGAGTCGAATACGAACTGCCACTGACTTGAACTCCTCTTGGGTTGGGACAAGTAGGGTGAGCCATGCCCACCGCCTTAGTTTCCTTAGTGGGCATCGCCCACC
This sequence comes from Planctomycetota bacterium, assembly GCA_026692885.1. Next base: position 8,614 of record JAPLNJ010000484.1, read on the forward strand.
CGACACGGATTGGGTTAGAGGGAATCGGGTAGGCGGCGCCCACCGTACGTTTCTGCCTAACTGTTCTCCTTACGTCTCCTTACGCTTCTTGCGGCGCAACTCCCGTTCGCGCTGCTTCTTCAATTTGGCTTTCTCCTTGGGCGTCAGCCGCTTGCCTGTGCCTTGCTTGACCCGCACGCCCTTGCTGCCGGGATTGAACAGGCCGGCCTGCTGCAATTCACGCAGCGCGCTCATCCGCTGGCCGATGCCTTTACCAGCCATGGCCTTCATGATCGGGGACATCATGTCGTACTGCTTGACCAACTGGTTCACGTCCTGCGGTTGGACGCCGGCGCCTTTCGCGATCCGGTTACGGCGGCTGGGATCGATGATCTTCGGATTTCGCCGTTCCGCCGTGGTCATCGCATTGATGATGCCCACCGTCTGGCGCATGCCGCCCTCGGTGTCCTCCCCCTCGATCAATTTCTGGAGGTCGCCCATCCCCGGCATCAGGCCCATCATCTTCTGCATCAGGCCGGGCTTGGCCATCTTTTCGAGCTGCACCTTGAAGTCATCCAAGGTGAACTCGCCGGCCCGCATCTTCTCTTCGAGGGCCGCCTGTTCCTTGGCGTCGACGACCTTTTGGACTTCGCTGACCAGGGCCAGCATGTCGCCCATCCCCAAGATACGGCTGGCCATGCCCTCCGGCCGGAAGGGTTCCAGGGCGTCGAGATGCTCGCCGGTGCCGAGGTACTTGATCGGGACCCCGGTGACGTGTTTGACGGACAGCAACGCGCCGCCGCGCGTGTCGCCGTCCAGCTTCGTCATGATCACGCCGTCCAGTTCCAACGCTTCGTTGAACGCCTTGGCGCTGTTCACGGCGTCTTGGCCAGTCATGCCGTCCACCACCAGATACACCTGGTCCGGCTGGACGCGCGCGTCGATTCGCTGCAGTTGCTGCATCAGGACTTGATCGATTGCCAGCCGGCCGGCCGTGTCCAGGATCACAACCCGGATTTCTTCCGCTTTCGCCTTGCGGACGGCATCCTGACAGACCTTGACCGGGTCCTGGGCGCCCGACTCGGAATACACCGCTACACCCAGTTGCTGACCGATCACATGCAGTTGTTCAATCGCCGCGGGACGTTGCAGGTCGGCTGCCACGAGCAAGGGCTTCACCTTGTTGTCCAGCAGCAACCGCGCGAGCTTGCCGCAGGTCGTGGTCTTGCCGGAACCCTGCAGCCCGCACAGCATGATGACCGTGGTCTCGGCCCCCAGGTGCAGCGATGGATCGACAGGTCCCAACAGCTGGATCAGTTCCTGATGGACGATGCCCACCAACTGCTGATCCGGGTCCAGCGACAGGAGGACCTTTTCCCCCAACGCCTTCTCCGTCACGTGGGCCATAAACTCCTTGACGACCGAATAGCTGACGTCGGCTTCGAGCAGTGACTGCTCGACCAGACCCAGACCGTCGCGCATATTGGCCTCGGTCAGCTTGCCCTTGCCTCGCAAGGTCTTCATCGCCGACTTCAGGCTGTCTTGGAGTGTTTCGAACATACGTGGATCCGCAGTGTGTTGGCAGACTTTCACTGCCAGCCTTCAACAGGGCATGCTTCGACCGTCCCCGTTCGTGCCCGTACCGGGATAGAACGGTCGATGGAATCTCACAATTTAGCGGAAATCCGGTTTCCTTGTAAATGCCCGTGGATTTCCGAGATGGCAATGTTTTCTGCTTCGCCAGCGAAACTCAGACGCGCGGTCGGCGCTGGACGGTGGATCCTCAGCCGGGAGTGGGCGTCGAAAGATCTCACGCAGAGTCGCAGTTTTGGCTGGATGTCAGGTGGGGCTGCGAGCTTTTTTTCCAGGGGGCTTACGCCCACCGCTCGCCTGCTCGCTGGCAATAAGAAGTAACGCGCAAGTCGTTTTAGGAAATAACCTTGCGTCGTATAGTGACGACAGAGTCCGATGTGTTTGGCGCGATTTTCACCGGCATCGTTTCGAGGCCCCTGCCGATCGTGCGCAACCCTTCCCCACCTTCCTGACAGTAGTCGTAGCTGAGTGAAAGATGGACCGCCGCTTTCCCTGTTCGTTACGCCGACAGAGCAAAGTTGAAAGTCGCGGCGGGCTTCTCCATTCTTTTCAAATCTCTCGACGAGACCTGGATCGGGCCCTCCGGATTGGCCGTTTTGACCAGGTGCTAGCGGCGATATGACATCAGGCCCAAATCCCGGAGGCCGGGGAAAGACCAGGTGAAACCGGCTGCTCGTCGGAAAAAGGGCTATGTGCGTAACGGCCTACTACCGATATATTCGGATTAAGCGCCAGGTTTTGTGAGCCTTGCGCGCTAGCATCCCCGAGAAGAGGTGGAGGGAGGACTTAAACCGTGACGCGCATCCTGGCACTGGCGTTACCCCTGCTGCTGGCCGTCGTTCCCAACGCGCCGGCTCAGGAGTGGGCACGAAAGATGTTCAAGACTACCAGTCACGACTTTGGTACGGTGGCTCGTGGCTCGAAGCAGGAATACGCCTTTGAATTCACCAACCTGTACAAAGAAGACGTGCACGTGGCCAGCGTGCGGTCGAGTTGCGGATGCACCACGCCGTCGGTTACCAAAGACTCGCTGAAGACCTACGAGACCAGCGAGATTATCGCAGTTTTCAACACCAAATCGTTCCTCGGCTACAAGAGCGCGACGGTGACGGTGACCATCGACAAGCCGTTCTACGCCGAGTTGCAGCTGTCCGCCAGCGGTTACATCCGCAGCGACGTGGTGTTCACGCCCGGCGTGGTGGATTTCGGATCGGTCGAAGTTGGTGCGGGAGCGGAAACCAAAATCGACGTGGCCTATGTCGGCCGCGATGATTGGAAAATCACCGATGTCCGGAGTGCGAATCAGAACCTCGAAGTCGAGTTAGCGGAAACAGCGCGAGGCGGCGGACGCGTGAACTATCGGATGGACGTGCGGCTGAAACGCGGCGCGCCCGCGGGCTACCTGCAAGACCAGTTGGCGCTGGTGACCGATGAGTCCGACGCCAAGAGTCTGTCGTTGCCGGTCGAGGGCCAGGTCGTGTCGCCGCTGAGCGTCAGTCCGGCGTCGCTGGTTCTGGGCGTACTCAAGCCGGGCGAAACAGTGAAGAAACGACTGGTGGTGCGTGGCAACAAGCCCTTCCGGATCGTGAGCGTCAAGTCGGATGACCCCGGCTTCAAATTCGAAGAGTCCCCAGGCCCAGCCAAGACCCTGCACTTTGTGTCGCTGGAGTACGCCGCGGGCAATGAGCCGGGGAAGATCAGCCCGACCATCAAGATCGAGACCGACCTCGGCGGCGGTTTGGCTGTGGAATGTGTGACCACCGCGACGATCAAGGCGGCTCCGTAGCGTCGCGAGCTGGCAGTGGTCAATCTGAGGACCACCCCAGGCCTTACGTGACGTGAATCGCCCGCAGCAGCGTTCCTTGCTCGGAGCAGAACCGCAGGCCTGCCGCCGCGTCAAGTCACACGCCGAAGCGCTCCGCTAACCCGCATTTCTCCTCGACGCCGATCAGCGTATTGAACTCAGAGAACCCCATCGTCGGCACTTCGGTTCCGAGGGTGGTCCCGTCGGCCCGCAGTTTGGTGTAGACACAATCCAGGGCGCGTGCCGCGGCGAACAGACCGGCCAGTGGATAGAGAATCAACTGGAAACCGAGTTCCGCAAGTTGTTCCGCGGGCAGCACGGGCGTCTTGCCGCCGTCGATCATGTTGGCGACGTTGGGGGCCGGTGAACGGCGGCCGATGACTTGGAGCTGCTCCAGCGAGTCGGGCGCCTCGATGAAACTGGCGTCGGCACCCGCCTCGCGAGCCGCCTGGACACGGGCCACCGCTTCGTCCATGCCGGCGACTGCCAGCGCATCGGTACGGGCGACCAGGAAGAAATCCCGTCCGGCACGAGCGTCTACGGCGGCTCGGATCTTGTGCAGATACTCGTTGCGTTCCACGAGCCGCTTGCCCCGCATGTGCCCGCAGCGTTTGGGCCACACCTGATCCTCCAGGAAACAGCCGGCGGCCCCCGCGGCGATCAACTGTTGGACCGTGCGGTGCACATTCAACGGATTGCCGTAACCCGTGTCCGCGTCGACGAGGATGGGAATGCGAACGCTGCCACAGATCTGCCGAGCCCGTTCGAGCATTTCGGTTTGAGTCAGTAGCCCCAAATCCGGTTCGCCGATGAACGTGGCCGCCACCGAGTAACCGGAGACGAAGCCCAGGGGAAAACCGGCCCGCTCGGCCAGCTTGGCCGACAAGGTGTCGTAGATGCCGGGCAGAGCGATCGAACCGGCGTCGTCCAGGATCTGCTGGATGCGTGTCTTGGCCATCGGCTGGGTCAACCTATCGGGTGTGAATCTCTCCGCGGCAATTCCCTGCGAGTGATGCCAACGCCGACACCACGTTCAACTCGCTGATTCTACCTCCGTCAGCCTGCTGGCGGTAGCGTTGGGGGCAGGACGACTACTATGTTTGGGACAGTTATTGATACGCCTGTCCTTACCGCCGAACACGAGCCGACCCACCGTAGGCAAATCGCTGTGCCCGGATACAATCACCGCTAAGGCTCGGCCGAAAGACAACTCCCTCGCCCAACGCCGTTAAGGATTCTTTTTCGGTAAATTGGGCTTTTCAGGATAGCTGGAAAATGAAATAGGCCAGACTCCCCCATACATCTGACACGCGTCAGAAAGGAGTCTGGCCATGAGTGCGAGCAAGGATAGCACCGCAT
>JAPLNJ010000485.1 GCA_026692885.1 Planctomycetota bacterium
GGCGTCAGCGGTTCCGGCAAGAGTTCGCTGGCGTTCGATACCCTCTACGCGGAAGGCCAGCGGCGCTACGTCCAAAGCCTCTCCAGTTTCGCCCGCCAGTTCCTGGGCCAAATGCCCAAGCCGGACGTGGATGCAATCGATGGCTTAAGCCCGTCGATCTCCATCTCGCAGAAGTCGACCGGCCACAACCCGCGCTCGACCGTCGGTACGATCACGGAGATCAGCGACTATTTGCGAGTCCTGTTCGCTCGCATCGGCCAGGGCTACTGCCCGAAATGCACCCGTCCGATCACGGCTCAATCGCGCGAGCAGATCCTGGCCCGCATCCTGCAACTGCCCGCAGGCACACGATTTTCCGTGCTGGCCCCGTTGGTACGCGGGCAGAAGGGCGAATACCGCGACCTGTTCGAGGATCTGTTGAAGCAGGGCTTCGTCCGGGCTCGCGTGGACGGCGAGGTGGTGTCGCTGAGTGATAATCTGCAACTCGACCGCCAGATGCGGCATGACATCGAAGTGGTCGTCGACCGGCTGGTGGCCCAGCCCTCCGTGCGTCCGCGTTTGGCGGAGGCGCTGGATCTGGCGTTGAAGACCGGGAAAGGGAGCTTGATCGTCGCGACAGAAGCCGCGGAGGCGGCCGCTGCGCCGTCCAGCGGGATGACCGGGGGGACGGCCCGTGCTGGGAGGGCGAGGGGCCCAAAGGGCACCCCGCCGAGCCGGGGCATCCAGCGGCTAACGCCCCCCGCTTCCCAAACGGAGGACGAGGAATCCGAACCGGCTGCCCCCGCGAAGCCAGGTCGCAACCGCACCGGCACTCGTCCGGGCGATCTGATTTTCTCGGTGGACTACGCCTGCGTCCAATGCGGTGTCAGTTTCGAGCCGCCCAGCCCACAGCTGTTCAGCTTCAACAGTCCCCAAGGCATGTGCCTGGAGTGCGACGGCCTGGGCGCACGGTTCACCTTCGACCCCGACTTGCTGGTCCCGCCAGCAAATCGCAGTCGGTCTTTCAAGCAGGGCTGCTTCGAGTTGCTCGGCGTATGGAAGGAACTCGGCCGCTGGCGACGTCACCTGTTCAACGGCGTGGCTGAGACCTTGGAACGTAAACTGGGGTTGCCGGCCGGGACCATGCTGGAGACCCCGTGGGAAGACCTCGACACGCCGCTGCAGAAATTGTGGCTGGAGGGTACGGGCGACGAGCACATCACGTTCACCTGGCGCGGCGGTGCCTCGCCCGTCAAGTACGGAGGTCGGTTCGAAGGGATCCTCCCCGACCTGCTCTCGCGATACCGGAACGGCAAGAACCCGCTGTATCTGCGGCAACTCGAAAAATACATGTGCACCACGCCATGCACCGCTTGCCACGGGCAACGGCTCAACCCCCAAGCGAGGTCTGTCAAAGTCACCACGGCCCAGCGGATGTTTCAGGACGCCCCCACACGCTCGTTGCCGGAGGTTTCCGCGCTGTCGATTCGCGACGCGGCCGAGTTCTTTCAGCAGTTGGAATTGGACGACACCCGCACCTTGATCGCCGCCGAGGTGCTGAAGGAGATCCGCGGACGGCTGGGTTTCCTGGTCAACGTGGGACTCGACTACCTGACACTGGACCGCACCGCGCCGACGCTGTCCGGTGGCGAGTCGCAGCGGATCCGTTTGGCGGGCCAAATCGGTTCGGGACTCGTTGGCGTGCTGTACATCCTGGATGAGCCATCGATCGGTCTGCACCCTCGCGACAACCGGCGATTGCTGGACACGCTGCATCGGCTGCGCGACATGGGCAACACGGTGGTCGTGGTCGAGCACGACGAGGAGACGATGCGGGCGGCCGATCACATCATCGACTTCGGCCCCGGTCCGGGCGTGCGCGGCGGCGAAGTGGTGGCGGCCGGTCCGATCGACAAGGTGCTGGCGGAGCCGCGCAGCGTCACCGGGCAGTACTTGTCCGGCCTGCTGACCATCGACGTACCGCGACAGCGCCGGCCGCTCGGTCCGGCCCGACTGCGGGTGCTCGGCGCCGCGCACAACAATCTGCAGGACGTCGACGCGGAGATCCCGCTGGGTGTGTTCGTCTGCGTGACGGGCGTGTCGGGATCCGGCAAGAGTTCGCTGGTGAACGACATCCTGGTCGAAGCCTTACGCCGCGATCTGAACAAGGGCGAGGGTGAGCCGGGCACGCACCGGGCCATCGAGGGTCTGGAACACCTGGACAAATTGATCGCCATCGACCAATCGCCGATCGGCCGCACGCCGCGGTCCAATCCGGGCACGTATATCAAGGTCTTCGACGACATCCGCGATCTTTACGCCCAGTTGCCCGAATCCCGCCGCCGGGGCTACAAACCGGGGCGGTTCAGCTTCAATGTGACGGGCGGGCGGTGTGAGGCCTGCGAAGGCAATGGCTCGAACCGCCTGGAAATGGACTTCCTGGCCGATGTTTGGGTCACCTGCCCCGTCTGCGAAGGCCACCGGTACAGCCGCGAGACCCTGCAGGTCAAATTCAAGGACAAGTCGATCGCCGAGGTGCTGGAACTGGACGTGCAACAGGGACTGCAACTATTCGAAAACATTCCGCACGTCCGGCATAAGCTCCAGACACTCCACGACGTCGGCCTGGACTACCTGAAGCTCGGCCAGCCCTCGCCGACCCTGTCCGGCGGCGAGGCGCAACGCATCAAGCTGGCCCGGGAACTGGTCAAGAAGAGTACCGGCCGCACGCTGTACCTGTTGGACGAGCCGACCACGGGTCTGCACTTCGCCGACATCAAGCTGCTGCTGAAGGTCCTTCACAACTTCGCCGACGCCGGCAACACGGTCTTGGTCGTCGAGCACAACTTGGACGTGATTAAGACGGCCGACTGGGTCATCGATCTGGGCCCGGAAGGCGGCGACGCGGGCGGCCGCATCGTGGCCGTCGGCACGCCAGAGGAAGTTGCCGCCTGCGAGGATTCGTACACCGGCCAAGCGCTGAAAGCGGTACTCGGCGGTCGGCGAAAGCGAGACGGTTTGGTAGGGCGAGGAGACTTGGCCGGTCGCGGTGATTCGGGATGGCGAGGCTCCCGCCGAGCCGTGGGGCGCAGCCAACCCCCCGATCGCGCCCAGTTGTCCACGGAAATCGTGGTCCAGGGTGCGGCCCAGCACAATCTGAAGAGCGTTGACGCCCGCATCCAACGCGACAAGCTGACCGTGTTCTGCGGGCCGAGCGGATCGGGCAAGAGTTCGCTGGCCATGGACACCATCTACGCCGAGGGCCAGCGGCGGTACGTGGAGAGTCTGAGCGCGTACGCCCGCCAGTTCGTGGGCCAGATGCAGAAGCCCAAGGTGGACCACATCGAAGGCCTGTCGCCCGCCGTGGCCATCGAGCAAAAGAACCTGGGCAACACGCCCCGCTCGACCGTGGGCACGGTGACGGAAGTCTACGACTACCTGCGCATCCTCATGGCCCGACTCGGCCAACCCCACTGCCCGGACTGCGATCTGCCGGTCGGCACCCAGTCGGCCGACGAGGTGATCGACAAACTGCTATCCGAGCCGGACGGCACGCGACTGTACCTGATGGCGCCCATGGAGATTGAGGTGGGCGAGGCGTACGAGAAACTCTGGGACGAGATCCGCGCCGCCGGCTATGCCCGCATCCGCGTCGATGGCACGACGTATCCGATCGACCAACCGCCCGACATCGATCGCCGCCGTAAGCACCAGGTGGAAGTCGTGATCGATCGCATCGTGGTGCAGCGCAAGGGTCGCAGCCGCCTGGCCGATAGCGTGGAAAACGCCTTGGCCTTGGGCCGGGGCGTGATCCACGTGGCGCACGTCCAGGAGACGGTGCCGGAACCGCGTTGGTCAGTTGTGGTCCACAGCCAGCACTTGGCCTGCACCAAGTGTGGCCGCAGTTTCGAGCCGCTGACGCCGCACAGTTTTTCCTTCAACAGCCAGTTGGGCTGGTGCCCATCGTGCGAGGGACTGGGCGTCCAAGTCGGGGCCAATCCGGCGGCCCTGTTGCACGATGCCAAGCTGTCGCTGAGTGCAGGAGCGTTGGCCCTGTGGCCGAATCTCGACCACCATGTCTCGCGCGCGATGCTGCAGTCCCTGTCGGCCGGCACCGGCGTGCCGCTGGACGTGCCATTCACAGAACTGAACAGCCGCCAACGCCGGATCATCATGCATGGCACGGGGGAGCAGTGGTTCGACGTCGTCGGGCCTGCGTCCCCGCTGGTCCAGACCAGCGGGAACGCGGGTCGTACGAAGCCAACGTCCCGCTGCCTGTTCCGCTTCCAGTTCAAGGGACTGTATCCGGCGTTGGAGGAAGCCTCACGCTTGTCGCCCGCCTTCCGCGCGCGGCTGGAGCATCTGGTCGGCGAGGTCGAATGCTCGGCCTGCAGTGGCAGTCGCCTGCGGGACGATGCGGCAGCCGTCCGGTTCCGCAGCCACGCAATCGACGAGCTGTCTCGCCTGCCGCTGGGCCGGTTCCGCGATGTGTTTGAAGGCTGGAAACTGACCGCGCGCGAACGCAAGATTGCGGGGGAACTGCTCCGCGAAATCAGGAACCGCGTCCAGTTCCTGCTGGACGTCGGCTTGGATTACCTGACGCTGGCTCGCAACGCTGCGACACTTTCCAATGGCGAAGCCCAGCGGATTCGCTTGGCCAGCCAACTGGGCAGCGGCTTGTGCGGCGTCTTGTACGTGCTCGACGAGCCGACGATCGGCCTGCATCCGCGCGACAATCGGCGGTTGCTGTCGGCGTTGCACAAACTTCGTGACCTGGGCAACACGCTGATCGTAGTCGAACACGATCGGGAGGTGATTGCGGGCAGCGACTACCTGTGCGATTTCGGCCCCGGAGCCGGTAAGTTCGGCGGGCAGATTGTGGCGCAGGGGACGCCGTCTCAAGTGGCCGGTTGTCGCCAGTCGGTGACCGGTCCCTATCTGAGCGGCGAGAAGACGATCGCGATCCCTGCCAATCGGAGGATCACGCGATCTGCTGACGGCACGCGATACGTCGCTCGTGCTCTGCTCGCCCCGGAACTCCGGGGAGGGTCCTCGCGTCCCACTCCCCTCGCCCCGGTACTCCGGGGAGAGGGGCCGGGGGTGAGGGGCGAGTCGCTCGTATGGCTGGAGATCCTCGGTGCCCGCCACAACAACCTGAAGAACATCCACGTGCGGATTCCGCTGGGCACCCTGACCGCGGTCACCGGGGTGAGCGGCGGTGGCAAGAGTTCGTTGGTCGACGACGTGCTGTACGCCGCCGTCGCCCGACGCCTGCACCGGGCGCAGACGGTGCCCGGCGCGCACGACGAGATCCGCGGTCTGGAGCACATCAACAAAGTGATCCGTGTGGACCAGCAGGCGTTGGGGAATTCGCCGACCTCGAATCCCGCCACGTACACCGGCGTATTCGAATTGGTCCGCTTGCTGTTCGCCCAGTTGCCGGAAGCCAAACTCCGCGGGTACAACTCGCGGCGGTTCAGTTTCAACGTGCCCGGCGGACGGTGCGAGGCGTGCGAAGGCAACGGTCAGAAGTGCATCGAGATGCACTTCCTGCCCGACGTGTGGGTCGAGTGCGACGTCTGCAAAGGGCAGCGTTACAACCCGGAGACGCTGGCCGTCACGTACCACGGCCGCTCGATCAGCGACGTGCTGGACATGACCTGCGGCGAAGCCGTGAAGCTATTCGAGCACATCCCCAAGATCCGCCGCGTCCTGCAAACGCTGTGCGACGTGGGCTTGAACTACCTGACGCTAGGCCAGCCCGCGCCCACGCTGTCCGGCGGCGAGGCCCAGCGGGTCAAGTTGGCGGCGGAACTCTCGCGGCCGGACACGGGCCGGACGTTGTACCTGCTGGACGAACCCACCACCGGGCTGCACTTTGAGGATTTGGCCAAGTTGCTGGAGGTGCTGCATCGTCTGGTCGATCTGGGCAACACGGTCGTCCTGATCGAACACAATCTGGACGTGATCAAGCAAGCCGACTGGATCATCGACCTGGGACCGGAGGCTGGCGAAGCCGGCGGCACGGTTGTCGCCGTAGGCACGCCGGAGGATGTCGTCGCTGACATCTCCCCTCGCCCTGGTACTCCGGGGAGAGGGGCCGGGGGTGAGGGGCTCCCGGCATCTCTCTCCGCAGCATCTGGCCGAGCGGCCAATGTCCCGGGATCTCACGACTCCGCGTCCGCCACGCAGCCGATCTCCCATACCGCCCTGGCCCTGGCCCCGGTCCTTGCCGCTGGTCCGTACGTCGAGCGTCCCCTCTACAACCCGGCGGCTATCGAGGAGCAACGGCAAGGTGATCTGGACATCACCGAGGTCGGCCGCACGGCCCAAATGCCGTGGGAGGTGGACGGCCGCAGTTGGCACACTCGCGACCGTGTGGACCGCAAGGGCGGGCCGTGCCGCTGGGATGGCCAGGTGTTGGAACGTGTCGTAGACCGCATCCAGGAGCTAGGCGACTTCAGTGACACGAACTGGAATGAACGCAGCGTGGTCGAGATCGCTGCGAAAAAGAAAAGCGACGGTCACTTCTTGCACGCCATCACGGGCGAGACGTGGCTGCTGAAGCTCAAGTTCCGCCTGTCTCGCCAGGCGGTGCAGGCGGAGGACTTGAACGACCAACTGGGCCTGAAGACGCTGAATCAAATGGACGAGTTGCCGGTCTACAGCAACGAACCGCGCGTCAAGTCCCGTTCGTTACGCGTACCCTGGCAGGAGATCGAACTGCGCGTACATTCCCTGGACGAGATCGATAAGCCCGAGTTCTGGACATTCCTGGAGACCGCGGTTCGCAGTTTCCAGCAGCTGACCAAGACCACTGATCCCGAAGACGCGATGCCGTGGAAGAAACTCGGCCAGCGTTGGCACTTGATGCGAAAAGGTTTTCCACCCGGCAAACGCATCTACTGGGAGACGGCTGCCTTGGAGGAGCTGTGCCGGCTGCTGGAACAAGTCGCCCCCGGCGGCCAATTCCTGTGGAACAACCAGATCCTGGTGCACTTTATTCCCAAGGGCCACCGCGAACCGTGGGCCAGTCTGCTCACCAAAAAACCGAACGCTCTGGAGTTGGTCCTCAGCGGACCGAAGAACCTTGTCGGCTTCGGCCGCGTCACCGACCTCGCCTGGGATCGCGAGTTTGACGACACCCGCCCCGACCGCGATCTGATCCGGCTCAGATTCCGCACGGTAGCGGATTTGCGCAAGGGCGACTTGATCGCGTTCTTGATGGAGCACCTGAGCGGCGTGGGCCAGGCCAAGGTCGATTGAGGCACAGAAAAGGGTGCGTCCCGTTTACTTGCCTCACATCCTGTGCGGAGAATCGCCGGAGGGTGGCCTCAATCATAACCTTGCCAACGGCTGTTGGTGCTGGCAACGGGCCGGGTGGCTGGTGGCTGAGCCTAAGCGAAGCCCCAGTCCGCGGTTTCTGGGGCATCGCTGCACTCTGCCCCAGCCACCCCACAGCTAGCACACTTCGCAAGGTTAAGATCAAGGCCCCGGATGGTCCCTTGTTGACCGTGTCGACAGGATGCGAACATGCCGCCGACAAGTAACAGTCAGCCGGCTCACGGCAGGCCGAACGACGTCTTGAGGCAAGCGTCCACCTGAGCCATGACATTTGGTGGGAGCGAGCCTATCGTGCGTTGAATCAGGCACTGCTCCACGGTCGCGAGGTTTTCACAGCTCACGACGGAGTCCTTCAGAAGCCCGGACTGCCGACCAGCGGGCGTGGTCACATCCACGAAGAGTTGTGTTGGCTCGGCGTTCCGGTATGTCGTGGTTGTGATCGCGACGAGGATGACGTTGGTGAGCCGAGCGTTGTTCCGGTTGTTCTGCACAACCAGGGCCGGACGCACTTTGGCTCCCGTACCGGAGGCAAAGGGGAAGCGGACGATCACGACTTCACCGCGTTGCAGAGTCATGGTTGGGATCGGTGATGATCGTAGTCTGCGTAGGCGTCGAGTTCCGAATCGTCCCACACTTTGGCGAGGGCCGCATCCTGAGCGGCATACGTGTCGCGCACATCGAAATCGTCGTCAAGAAATGGCTTGAGCCGCTCGAAAGTTTCGGCGGTGACCAGTACGTAAACCTTGCGCGTCCCCGGGTGGACGACCTGCATTGGTCTGTCGCCCTGGCGAGCGATTTCCTGGTGGAGTTCATCGGAGAGTCGTGGAGCCATACCGTAGTTCTACCACTAACTGACGATGGGGGCGATACCGATGCCCCAGATCTTTGCCGAGGACAACCCGGAACTGCGGATGCGATGTGTCGCCTACCTACGCCAGTTCATCGAGCGGATCTGTTTGCCGTGGGCTACCAAGACAGATCGTACGATTCGGCGACGGCGATGCTGATCGCCCGCTTGGTCATCTCTCGGCCGCGGACGTCCAGGAAATGATCGTCGTAGGTGTCATTTGAGCCGCCCGTGCTGAGCACGTCCCAGGGTCGCCGGTCGGGTGTTCCGAAGCTGGCTCCCTTGGTAGAATCGACATCGGACGAATTGCGCCCCTAGGTGTGACAAGCTGCTTCTGCGGCCGCCGCGGAGCTTGGGAGGCACCCCGATGCCCTCGCCATTTCCAGGCATGGACCCGTTCCTGGAACATCCCGACTTCTTTCCGGATCTGCACGGCAGCCTGCACGTCTACATCCGTGAAGCCTTGCAGCGTTCGCTTCCGCCGCCGTATTTCGCGGTGATCAACGAGCGGCTGTGGGTCGAGACGTCGGCCCGCTACATCGAGCCTGATACGGCCGTGCTGCACGGAGATTGGAGTGTGGCGGAGTCGGGCACCGTGGCTGAGGTGGCGACGCCAACGCGGGCTCGGCCCCTGGTCTTCGAGCTGGTCCATGACGAGCGGAGCGAATCGTATGTGGAGATCCGCACGCGGTTGGCGGACGGTGGCGAGCGGGTCGTGACCGCGATCGAAGTGCTCAGCCTGAGCAACAAGAAGCCTGGCGATCAAGGCCGTGAACTTTACCTGCAGAAGCAGGCGGAAATCCTGGGCAGCGAGGTTCACTTGATGGAAATCGATCTGCTCCGTGGCGGCGAGCACACCACGCCGATGCTCCTGGACCGGTTGCGAAGCAAGGCTGGCCCGTTCGACTACCATGTCTCGGTTCATCGTTTCGATCAACCGGGCCGTTTCTACATTTATCCGTGGCAACTGGCCGACCCGCTGCCCGTCATCGGCAGCCCCTTGCTGCCTGGCGACGGCGAAGTCTGCCTGGATCTCCAAGCCGTATTCACCCGCTGCTACGACACCGGTCCCTACCGCCGCCGAGTCGCGTACGCCCCAGTTCGAATCGTCCCGCCCCTGAGTCGGGAGAAGATAGACTGGGTTCAGCAGGTGCTTCAGCAGCAGGCCCCAGCGGCTCTTCCCGGAGGATTCGCCGCAAAGGCAGAATGACTGCCAGCCTGCGAAAACGAGGAGCTAGATGACGGCCGATGGGAGACTGAAATGCGTTGCCCGCGGAGCGGATCGCACCGAGAATCTTGCGGAAAAGACTGAGGCCGTTTTTGACGAAGCCAGCTTGGAGTATCCAGAGGGGTTCAGCGGTTTCTTGGAGCACGTAACGGAACGCCGCATGTCCAAGGAGGGCCGATTCTACCGTATCCACCACCGGACTGGGGCAACCTTGGACGTGGTGCCGCCGGGCAGCCTTGCCACCGGGCGGGAACTTGTGCGTGACGAGCGGCGGAAAGCCGGCTGGCGGTTTGTACGTCCCATCATCGACCGGCTGTGGCGGGAGTATGCTGCCAAGCACGGGCAGACCGAGCGGAAATCGGGCAAGGCTATGTCACACGGTTGCACGTTGTGAGCAGTTGGCCGCTGCATCCCTGCGGATCTGTTCGCCCGTGGTGGTGTTTGGCTCTTTGCGAGCGTCATCGGTGGCAGCCATGCGTGGCGGACGGGATGGCCGTGGAGAGGGGGTCGGGTTTACATGGGAACAGGGAAGGGTGGGAGAATCGCAACATCGACGTTCGGTCCTACCATCCAGCCTAGGCCGGTTTAACCCCGACGGTGCGGCCAATTCAGTTGTTGCTGCAAGGCACTGCAGGCGGGAAGATCTCCCCGGACGAACTGGCGAATCGCAGGCCGCGCACCACGACTATCTTGCTGGGACCGGCGAGAAGGTGCACCCGCCAGGTTTGCCCACGAGTGGGACTCATGGAAACCGTCGCATCCGCGGCCTCTAGGTCTCGCTCGACGACATCTTCAAACTCGTTTCCTTTTTGGACCTGGATTCTTGCCCGGTGTGCCCGATGGTATTGCCCACTATGTTCGGTGTAGATCCTCATGGCGTTTAGCGTGACCACCACGGGGAAGGTCACGTCGAGCGAGACCCAGCCCGATGGAGCGGCGTCGGACGTCCACATTCTAGAGGCATCGTACGTGACGCCCGGCCCACTGCTGGGAAGGATTTCGCATTGGACGACATTGCTGGGCTTACTACCGAAGGTTGAACCGGATGAGGTCGTCACTTCGATCTCATAAGGTGGATGACCGACGATCTTCATCGGCACCAACCAGATCACACGGTGGAGCTTATATCCGTCCGGTACGTCGCGTTCCGAGTCGAATCGCAGTGTGGGGAAACAACGCCGATTCAGGGCCAGGCTACGCAGGTCTTCGGGAATCAATATCCCCGGTGTCGTACTGGGCTGAAAGCTATTGGTCCCTAGGGCGTGGTTATAGGACATGATGGAAAGACTTGTCTGCTGGTCATAGCCATAGTCGTCCACGTGGCGCAGGCCGAAGGCGTGTCCAAGCTCATGCTGTAACGTGGACTGAAAATAGGGGACCTGATCAAGAAAACGGGATGTAACGAGGACGATGCCACAGCCCCTGTTGAAGCCGCCATTACAAGGGCGCCCGCCGGGCTTTTGGGGCCAGTCTCCCTGCGGATTCATGACGATGATCGCGAATACGTAGGGGCAATTGAAACGGTTCAGCTTGTAGTGATCCAGGAGCTCACCGACCATCTCCGGGGCACCGTCCTCTGGTTGTTCTCGGTAGAATTTCTGCGGCTTCTTCCCTTGGCACAGATCGGGGACTTCCTTGGCAATTTGAAACGTATCCCGGTCGCCGAGCAATTCCCGGTATCGCTTCTGCGTCCATTTCAGGTGTGCTGTGAACCGCAGCTTCTGTTCCTTCGTCGGCGCTATTTCCCCCTTGGGAATGAAGAATACAGGCATCACGCTGACTCGCTCCGGAAGAGCAACGTCCAGATCTCCTGCCGACGCTCCTGTGAGCATGAACAAGCATAGTAGATTGGCAATCACAGTCATCTCCTGACTGATGTTTTAGCTGTGCACGATGGCGGCGAATTTTACCACGGCCGACCGCCCCAGAACATTCAGGGAGGCAAGAGTCTTGTCGCGACTGCCAGTCGGCATCCGCATCAGCCTGAAGGTGCGAGGCGGTGGGGCAGGGGTTAAATCGGCTACAACATCAGCAGGTTGAGGGAATCACGGCGGGCCGGTGCTCCCGCCACAGAGCGATCATCGGCCGTACAGCCAGTCCTCGACCTGCAGTCCGGGCACCTGTTCATAGTCTCGTAGATTGGCGGACAGCAGCAGGGCATCGTGAACAATCGCCGTGGACGCAATCTTAAGATCTTGCGTCCCGATCCGCACCCGGCTGGCACGCAGGCGGCGGAAGGTATCCGCGGCTGGTTCGTCCCAAGGGATGATTGTCCAGTCGCTCAGGAAGTCCATGAGCTTCGCCAGACGCCGATAAGGGACGATCTGCCGGTGCACGTCCGTCACGCGATGAATCAGCGCCAGCCAGCCGCGTAATTGCTCTTCGACCGTCGGGAGCGGTAGAGCCACCAAGTCGTCGTACGCCTGCAAGCGGTCCAGCAGACGAACCCGCAAGGCATGCCGAGGATCAGTCAGCACCGACAGATGATCCGTATCGAGCAAAATCATCGGGTTTTCGCCGTGGCTGGCTTGCGTCGCGCACCCTTGCGGTCCGCATCGCGGAGTTTCAGGGCTTCGGCAAATACGCTCTGCAAGTCAGCGTCACCGGCGTATTTCTCCACCGCCCGACGCCAGTCTTTCGGCGCTCGAGGCTGAACCGATCGCAGTTGCTCCTGAAGTTCCGTGACCTGCGACTCGAGCGTTGCGACCCGTTTTGCGAGATCGAGACGCGACATATTCGTTCCCCACCAATTTGACGAATGCACTCCACTCCACGCCCTGGCCATCGTACCACAAGTCCGAGAGTCGAGGCAAACCTGCTTGACCAGATCGAATGCACCGCGGACGTGATGTTCCTGGCCGCAGAAGTGCGGGAGAATCCGGCGGCATATACCCTCGGGTTAAACCGGTTACAACCTTAGCAGATCGTGCGATCCGGCCGGGGGATCTTGTCCTGGTTCGCGGAATGACCTATTCTCAAGACTGGAATTGCGTGATCGGTTTCACTCTGGATCTTTCGGTGGTGCAAATATGGCTCACGATGTTGCCTCCTCGGTGGCGGACGTGCCTCCCGGCCAATTCGCCGCCGGTGGGATCGACACGATGTCTCAGGCCATTCGCCTCACTCAGTCGTTGTTTCCCGGCCAAGTTCGCGTTGAAGTCGAAGAAGATCCGGAGCTTGCGGACGCTTCGTACCTGGTGTTCAACGTCACCGCCGAGGGAACTCTTGTGGAGATCGTCAACCGGCGGATGCAATGGCATGAACAGGTCCGCGAGCTGATCCCGGAACGTGCACAGCGGCTCAGGCTTTCGGTGGATCCTAAGGCCTGACCGGCGAAGAGTACATTGCGCTGGCTGGACGACTCGTCGTCAGCCCCGCTTTGGGCAGCGACGAAGCACGTTTTATCCCCTTACCGCCATGATGTGCGTCGAGATGGGGGAAACCGTGAATCGCTGCCTGGACCGCTGTCGCCACGACGCCGAGGCGATCCAACAGGGAATCCAGCAGTGGCGAATCCGGACCGGCCGGTAATCCCGGGCTTTGCGACGTTGTGCAATATCATCACACGTCGCGACCGCTGGGCGAGGGCAGCGGGTTGCGGCCGTTCGGGTGGGTTAAACCGCACTGCTGTGAACATCTTGCGGTTGTCCAAGTCCTCAATTTTTCTCGTTCCGACGCTCTGCGTCGGAACGGAAGCCACGGACGCTCTGCGTCCTTGGGCAGACGACGCGGAGCGTCAAAACACTTGCGTTCCCACGCGGAGCGTGGGAACGAGAGAGGCGTGAAGAGGTTCACAGCAGTGGGGTTAAACCGGCTACAACCTCAGACAGTTGCGCGATTCGGCCGCGGCCAGGGGCGGTCCCAGCCTGGCCCTCCGGCACCTTCCACGGACGTCCGTCTTCGGCGATAACGACCCCATCTGGAGGCTCACGAGGAGGTGACTAGTGATGTCGGAAGATGTGGCACTCGAAGAACGCTTGACGGCCGTCGAACGGGATTTGGCCGAACTGAAGGACCACGTCTTGGGTGGCGACCGCCAGCGTCCGTGGTTCGAAAAAATGATTGGCACCATGAAGGATTACCCCGAGTTCGCGGAGGTCGTCAAGCTGGGGCGGGAAATCCGCAAAACGGATAGCCCCGAGTAGCCGTGTTGGGAACGATCAAGGCCGGCTTTCAAGCGACCTTGACGCCAGCACGACAACGGTCTATCGTCCCCACGCCGGAGAGTTTGCCGGGATATCGCGCACAAGGACGTGTGCTAGCAAGGCAGACCCATTGTAAATTTGTGGGGAGCGAACCGGGCATGAGGCCTCGTCTTCCGTCGAATCGCTGCGTGTGGACTGGTGGGTGTCTGCTAGGGGCCGCTTTGGCCGGTCTGGCGGGCTGCACTTCGTCGGTGATCCTCCCCAACCCGGCGGAAACTCCGCCGGAGGTCACGCAGCTGGACTTGCCGTTGGACACGGGCACGACCCTGCTCAAGGAAGTCGTCAGCCCGTGGGGGATGAACTACCTGAAGATCGAAAGCGTGGGCTTGGTCACCGGGCTCCACGGCACCGGCAGCGACCCGCCGCCCTCGCCGCAACGCTCGTCCCTGATGAGCGATATGCAGACTCACGAGGTCAAGAATCCCAACCAGGTGCTGGCGTCGCCGAACGTGTCGCTGGTGGTGGTGCGGGCCTTCTTGCCGCCGGGCATGCGCAAGGGAGACCGGTTTGACGTCGAGGTGCGCGTGCCCGCCCGCTCCGAAACCACCAGCCTGCGCGACGGCTGGCTGATGAGTACGCGGCTGCGCGAAGTGGCCGTGTTGGATGACCAGGCCTTGCATACGGGACGCGTCGACGCGATGGCCGAGGGCCAAGTCATCGTGGACGCGGCTTTCGAAGGTGCCACGGATCAGGTCAGCGAGATTCGCGGCCGGGCCATCGGTGGTGGGGTCGCCCTGACTTCCCGCACGTTGGGCTTGATGGTCCGCAGCGAGAATCACTCGATCAAGACCAGCACGCAAGTGGGGACCGCCATCAACGCTCGGTTCCACACCTACGATCAGGGCATCAAGCGGGGCGTCGCGACGCCCAAACGCGACAACTTCGTCGAACTCGAAGTGCATGCCCGCTATAAACACAACATCTCCCGCTACCTGGAAGTCGTCAAGAACATCGCCCTCACCGATACGCCGACCGATCGGTTGCAGCGGTTGGTGATCCTGGAGCGGAAACTGTTCGAATCGTCGACCGCCGCAGCCGCGGCGCTGCAGTTGGAAGCCATTGGCAAGGAGGCCATCCCGGTGTTGGAAAAGGCCCTCCGCGCGGAGGATCCGGAGACGCGGTTCTATGCGGTCGAGGCCCTGGCCTACTTGGACGATGCGCGGGCCGCCGAGCCGCTGGCCCAAGCCGCCCGTGAGCAGCCCGCCTTCCGCTGGCACGCCATCGCGGCCCTGTGTGCGATGGAAAACGTGAGCGCCTATGACGCCCTGTCCGAGTTGCTGCATGTGTCCAGTGCCGAAACCCGCTACGCCGCCTTCCGCGCGTTGCGGACGCGGAACCCGCAAGATCCCTTGGTCAAGGGCGAACATCTGACCGAGCTGTTCACCCTGCATACGATCAGCACCAGCGGTCCCCCGCTGATCCATTTCTCGCGCACTCGATATAACGAAATCGTCCTCTTCGGCGACGACCAACGCATGCGGCCGCCGGCCGGTTTGAACGCGGGCAAGTCGATCATCGTCAAGGGCGAGGGAGCGGATCGGATCCGCGTCACGCGATTCGCTCCGAAACAGGAGGATAAGCGTGAGACCTGTTCGACGAAACTGTCGGACGTCATCCGCACGATCGCCAAAGTCGGCGGTGGATACGCCGACGTGCTGGAAGCCCTTCAGGAAGCCAAACAACGGCAGTACCTGGACGGACGCGTCGTGATCGATGCTTTGCCGCGGTCGGGCCGCGTGTATCGCCGCGACCAGGACGAGAGCGAGGAACCCGCCGTGGATCCGGCGGCCCGTAAAGTCCGCAGTCCCCTGCCGGAACTGTTCAACTATCGGCCCGTCGGCAAGGGTGCGGATGCTGACAGCGATACGCGGACCAGCGACGACATAGAACCCGACACGCTGCCCGATGAAAAGAAGTCGAAAGGGGTCTTCGGGAAACTTGGCGAACTGCTGAAGGCAGGTTGAGCAGACTTCTAGGATTATGAACTTGTTGCCACGTGTTCCCGCGTCGAGCGTGGGAACACAGCGACTCTCCTTCCGTGTCGGCCGCGTCCTATGCTCAAAGCACTCGAATTGACCGGCTTCAAGAGTTTCGCCGACAAGACGCGCTTTGAGTTCCCCGCCGGCATCACCGTCGTCGTCGGTCCGAACGGATCGGGCAAGTCCAACATCGTCGACGGCATCAAGTGGGTACTGGGCGAGCAAAGCGCCAAGAGCCTGCGCGGCGTCGAAATGTCGGACGTGATCTTCAAGGGCACCGGGGAGGGCGGTCGCAAGCCGATGAATTCGGCCGAAGCCACCCTGGTCTTCGATAATTCCCACGGCTCCTTTCCCGTCGATGCCCCGGAAGTCCACATCACTCGCCGCGTCTATCGTAGCGGCGAGAGTGAATATCTGATCAACGGCAAGCCCTGCCGGCTGAAAGATATCCGAGACATGTGCCGCGGTACCGGCGTGGGCGTCGACGCCTACAGTCTGATCGAGCAGGGCAAGGTCGACAAACTGCTGCAAGCCAGCCCCAGGGACCGGCGGGCGATCTTCGAAGAGGCCGCCGGCATCAGCCGCTTCAAGGCCAAGAAAATCGAAGCGCAACGCCGCTTGGAACGCGTCGAACAGAACCTATTGCGGCTGTCGGATATCGTCGATGAGGTGGAAAGCCGGCTCCGCAGCGTGCGCGGGCAAGCCTCCAAAGCCCAGCGCTATCGTGAGTACAGCGACCGTCTACAACAACTCCGCACGCAAGTCGGCTTCGCCGATTGGCGGCGACTGTCCGAGAAACTGGCCGCGCTGGACAGCGAACTGGCCGAACTGCGGCAGCAGGCCAGCGGCGTGCAGGCCGAGGCCGAGACGACGGAGGCCCGGTTGCAGACTTTGGAACAGGCCAGCCACGAAGCCGCGGAGGCCCTGCGCAGCCACGAAAACCAGGTGGCCCGTCAGCGCGAGCAGATCACGGCGCGCGAGTCGACCATCGCGAACGAACGCCGCCGCGGCCGAGACTTTGCCGAGGAGGTCCAACGCCACCGTCAACAGCTGCGCGCGATGACCGGCCGGGCCGGCGACCTGCAGGAACATCTGGGTAAAGTCGCGGCCGCCGCCGCTGGCGCCGAGACGGAATTCGCCGCGATTCGCGAACGTCTGAGCACTCACGACCGGGCGGCCCACGGGGCCTCCGAGGAATTGGATCGGCTACGCCAGGAACACGAGACGCAGCGGGCGCTGTACGTCGAACAGCTACGCGCCGCCACGACCCTGAGCCATCAAGTCAGCACCCTGGAAACGCAGCTCAGCACGTCGCACGTTGCCGCCCAGCGATTTCTGGAACGGTTGAAGGAACTCGATCAACTCTGCGTGACCCAGGCTCAGGAACTGGACCGCGCCCACGCCGAGGAACTGCGGTTGGCCGCCGAGGTCAACGAGCAAGCCGCGACCTTGGAGGCCACCGAAGTCGAGCTGGCGGAGAACCGCCGTGTGCTGGCCCGCCGGCAAGAAGAGTTGGCCGTCGTGCAAGGCAAACATGCCGGGGCGGTGCAACGGGCGGCCGTGCTCGAAGACCTGGAACGGCAGCACGCTGGCCTGAGTTCCGGCGTCCAAGAGGTGCTGGACTACGCCCGCCAGAACGTCGTCGAGAGCGGCGGCGAGATCCACGGCATGGTGGCGGATCTGATCACAGCGCCGGTGGAAGTTGCATCCCTGATCGACGTGGCCTTGGCGGAAACCGCTCAACACATCGTGATCTCCGGCGACCGGCTGGTGCGGCGTCTGGAGGCGGGCGAGTTCAAGCTGTCGGGGCGGGTGGGCTTCGTGCGATTGGATATCCTCGCGACCACGCCGCCCCTGTCCTTCGCGCCGTTGATGTTCGCTGGCCGTGGCGAATTGACCGGCCGGCCCGGCGTGATCGGTCGCGCGGATCGGCTGGTGCAGATCGACACCCAGTACCAGCCGCTGACCAATCACCTGCTGGGCGACACTTGGTTTGTGGAACATCTGGGCGACGCCCTGCGGCTGAGCCGCTCCGCAGGCCGCGGTCTGCGTTTCGTGACCACCAAGGGCGAACTGCTGGAGAACGACGGGACGCTGATCGTCGGCCCCCCGCAGGCGGCGGTCGGACTGGTCTCGCGACGCAGCCAGTTGCGGGCGCTGCACCGCGACATCTTGGATCTGCAGTGGCGAATCACCGAGTCGGCCCAGGAAGTCATTCGCCTGCAGGAGAACATCGACCAGCAGGACGGTCACCAGAAGCGGTTGGGCGACGGCTATCGGCGACTGAGCTCGGCTTTGGGCGACCAGCGGGTCCGCAGCCGCACGCTCCAGGACCGGCAGGATCAACTGCAGCAGCAACGGGCGGTCGTGGCCGCCGAACTCGAATCCGCCCAGACGGCCTGTGCCACGGCCGTCGGCCAATTGGACGAAACCCGGCCGCGGTTGGCCGCCCTGGAAGCTTCGCTGGCCAGCTTGGAGGCCAACACGCGGGACGGCGAGCAACGGGCGGCCGAACTGGAAAAACGACTCCAGGGGCACACGCGACAAGCCACCGCCGCCAAGGTCGAACTCGCCAAGAGCGAACAACGCCTGGAGGGCCTGCGCACGCAACGGCAGCAGTTGGAGACGGACCAGCAGGAACGCAGCCGGGCAATTGCCGAGGTGCAGGACCAACTGGAACAGACGCTACGCCGCCGTGAACAGGGGGAGTTGAGCATCTTGCGGCTGGAGTCGGAACTGGCCGAGCTCTATTTGCGTAAGGAAGCTTCGTCGCAGGACGTCGTCCGCCAAGTGGCGCACCGCCAGGCCGTCCATGCCGAACGGACCGCCCTGGCCGCGCAGCAGGAACAAGTCCGTCGCCGGCTACGCCAGCTGGAGGAACAGCAACACCGGCTGGAATTGTCCGCGGGCGAACTGCACCACGAGCGGAACACGCTGACCGATCGGCTGCGCGAGGACTACGGCATCGAGCTCTCGCAAGTCAATCAGGCCGAGACCCCCGAACAGGAGCAGCAGCGGACGGAAGTCGAGGCCGAGATCAATGAGCTCCGCAATAAGATCAATCGCGTGGGGGCGGTCAACGTGGACGCCTTGGAAGAGTTGGATGATTTGGCGTCGCGCTACGAATCGCTGTCCGGCCAGTACCGTGACCTGACGCAGGCCAAGGAGTCGTTGGAACGGATTATCCAGAAGATGAACACCGACAGCCGCCGCTTATTTACGGAAACGCTGGAAGCGATCCGCCTGAACTTCCAGGTGTTGTACCGCAAGGCGTTCGGCGGCGGCCGCGCGGACATCGTACTGGAAGCAGGTGTCGACGTCTTGGAATGCGGAATCGACATCCTGGCCACGCCGCCGGGCAAGCCGTCCGTCAGCAACTCCCTGCTGAGCGGAGGCGAAAAGGCGCTGACGGCCGTGGCCCTGCTGCTCTCGATCTTCCAGTTCCGCCCCAGTCCCTTCTGCATTCTGGACGAGGTGGATGCTCCGTTCGACGAAGCCAACATCGGGAGATTCGTCGACGTGCTGAAAGACTTCTTGAACTGGACCAAGTTCGTGATTGTGTCGCACTCCAAGAAGACGATGACGGCCGCCACCACGTTGTACGGCGTGACCATGCAGGAGTCGGGCGTCTCGAAACGCGTCTCGGTGCGTTTCGAGGACGTCAGCGAAGACGGCCACATCAGTGCCGAGGCGATCCAACGCGAGGCCCGCGAAGCTCAGTCGGCAGAGAAAGCCGCGTGATCCGCCGAACTCTCGGTGCCCCGATACCCCGGGGAGAGGGGCCGGGGGTGAGGTGTTCAGTCTGTGCCCGTCAAGACCAATTGATTTGATCCCGTTTCTATTCCGCGATTGGGGCTGGGGAAGGCTTCCCGGTGGAGGCCGGCGTTATCCGCTACTCTTCCGCCCCAAAGGGGCAAAACAAATCAGCCCAGGGCAGAGCGTCGCGGCGACAGCCGCAGAGCGACGCCCTGGGTACGGGTTCGATTCAGCACGGTAGCCCTGAAAGGGCGAAACAAATCGGTTCATCC
>JAPLNJ010000486.1 GCA_026692885.1 Planctomycetota bacterium
GCTTGCGTTTGACGCGATGAATCGAAAGGCAAGCAGGATGCTTACCCCACTTTTTAGCCTTGAAGACGCACCAGGCGAGGAAAGACCTGCGACCAACTCCACGAACAGTATTCCAAGTTCGCAGTGGCGTGGCAAATTGACGTAGCTGAATTCGTGAGAATTCAGGTGTTTTCGCCAAACCCC
The DNA here is from genome assembly GCA_026692885.1 of Planctomycetota bacterium. Next base: position 184 of record JAPLNJ010000486.1, read on the forward strand.
TGAACTCTCACGAGTTCAGCACCATTCCGAACTGGGAACTACGGACTGATCTCGCGCTGTTCGCTCTTGACCCATTTTTGTCTGCGGGCTTATACTTCCACGCTCTCTGAGGTCCATTCTGTGGGCCAGGCACAGGACTCAACGTTCACTCGCTTACGGAGAAGCGGACATGGTTAGCAAGGATGCTAGCAGCAGAAAGCCCCACTTACGCGCCTCGGCACCCCCTCGTTTTCGCGCGCTGCTCCGACTTGGCCCGGTCATAGCTTTGACCGCCGGGTACGCCAGCTGGGCGGCCCCACCCGCTACGGCCCAGAAAGCTGCGACGCCTGCTGCGACTCCCGCCACTGCCCAGGCACCCCTGACCGCGAAGCCGTCCGACAAAGCCGCCCCAATGCCGCAGATTCTGGCCGTGGTGAACGGCGAGCAGATCACGCGGGACGTCTTGGCCACGGAATGCCGGACGCGGCACGGCCAAGAAGTGCTGGACACGCTGGTCAACAAGCAGCTCATCCTCACCGCCTGTCAAACGCGCGGGATCGCCATCACGGACAAAGACGTGAATGACGAGATCCGCAATATCGCAACTAAGTTCAATCTTACGGTTGACCGCTGGCTGGCCCTGCTTCAAAACGAGCGGAACGTCGATGCCGAACAGTACCGCCGGGACATCATTTGGCCGACGCTCGCCTTGCGGAGCTTGGCCGCGAAACAGGTCACCGTGACGCAAGACGAATACCAGCAAGCGTTCGATTCGGACTTCGGCCCCAAGGTCAGAGCTCGCTTGATCACCGTCAGCAGCAAGCCGAAAGCCGAAAAGGTCTGGGCCCTGGCGAAAGCCAATCCGAGTAACTTTCCGAAGTTGGCCAAAGACTACTCCGAGGACAAGAACAGCGCCAGCGCGTACGGCGTGATCCCGCCGCTGCGCATGCACCTGGGCGATCCGAATCTGGAGCAGATCGCCTTTTCGCTGAAAGACGGGGAAATCTCTCCCGTCGTGCAGGTGGGCAACCAGTACCTCATCCTGCAATGCGAGAAACAGATCGAGCGCACGTTCGTCTCGCCTAAGCAACTGCCGGAAATCGAGAAGCAGCTCAAGGAGCGGATCCGCGACCACAAAATGCGGAACCAGGCGTCACAAGTGTTCCAGCAACTGCAATCGCAGACCAAAGTCGTCAAGGTCTACGACAACCCCCAGCTGCAGACGCAGTATCCGGGCACGGCTGCGATCATCAACGATCGGCAGATTAGTCTGCAGCAATTGTCCGAGGAATGCATCCTGCGACACGGGAAGGAAGTGTTGGATGGCGAGGTCAACCGCAAGTTGCTGCTCCAGGAGTTGCGGCGTAAGGGGAAGGATGTTCAGCAGCAGGATATCGACCGGGAAGTCAACCGAGCGGCAGATGCCTACGGCTACCTAAAGGACGGCAAGCCGGACGTGGACGCCTGGCTGAAGTCCGTCACCGAGGGCGACAACACCTCGGTCGCACTGTACGTGCGCGATGCCGTGTGGCCGTCCGTGGCACTGAAGAAATTGGTCGGTGAGTCAGTCCAAGTCGGCGAGGATGATCTGAAGAAGGGCTTTGAGTCCAACTTCGGCGAACGCGTGGAAGCCTTGGCGATCGTGATGAGCAACCAGCGCCAGGCCCAGACCGTGTGGGACATGGCCCGCGGCAATCCCACCGATCAGTTCTTCGGCGAACTGGCTCATCAGTACTCGGTCGAACCGACCTCGCAAGCCAATTACGGCAAGGTACCACCCGTTCGCCTGCACGGTGGCCAGCCGATCCTGGAGAAGGAAGCCTTCCGGCTGAAACCGGGCGAGTTGTCCGGTATCCTGGCGATCGGCGACAAGTTCCTGATCGTGCGTTGCCTGGGCCGCACTCAGCCGGTGGTCAAGGATTTCAATGCTGTCAAGAACGAGTTATACAAGGACATCCACGAGAAGAAACTGCGCGTGGCGATGGCCAAGGAGTTCGATCGCCTGAAAGAGTCTGCCCAGATCGACAATTTCCTGGCCGGCACCACGCAGTCCGGCAAAGCCTCGACCACCACCACACCCACCGCCGCGCAAGCCACTTACGTCCAACCGGCTTCTGGCGCACCCCCCAAGGCAGCAGTGAAGCGGTAGTGCAAGCAGCGTCGGCCGATTTGATTTTTTCACAGCCTTGGAGTGTCACTTCAGACGCTTTCGTTGGTTCTACTTCGCGAACTCCTCGGCCACTTCCATCGCGAGCGTCGCCCATTCCCACAAGCGTTGGGGGTGATAACGGACCGTGGAGATGTCTTTCATGATCAGTTCGATGTGACCCTCGCCGCCGGACGCCTGCAGGAAGTCGCGCAGCTCCTGCCGCGCTCGCTCCGGGTGCCAATCGTCCTCGGCCAGGATTGCGGGACTCGGTTTCCGACTGATCACGTAATCGGCCCCGATGTTCTCGATCACCCGCTGTGTGTTGCACCAGGGACTGACCGAGATTTTGCGCAGGTTGGGAATCTGCCGCAGGATGTCGATCTTCCTGTCCAGCGGTTCGCAACAGCCGTAGTACGTCAGGCCCCACCGCGTCAGCCAGCGCAGGTCGTGCCGGACGGCGAACTCCCAGTGCATCTCCGGCGAGACCTCGGAGAAAATCTGGGCGTTGGAACAGCCCCACATATTGTGCGGCTTGACGTAATTCGGGTCGTGGTCCGCGCCGGGGAGTTCGCGGGTGTAACCGTAGCCGCCCGAACCGATCCGCGTATTGTCGCAGTCCAACGCCAGCGCGTTCAACGCTACAAACTGGTCCAACTCGACCAGCCAGGCATCGACCATACGTTCCACGCCGGCGTGCACCAAGTCGGGCCGTTCGACCAGGTCGATCATCGCCTCCTCGATGCCCCACCAGCGAATCAGGTAGTCCCAGGGCGTAAACCAAATGTGCGTCTGACCCTGTTTCTTCACCGGCAAGATGCCGTCGTACACCCGGCACATGGCCTGGTATCGGGCCTCAGTCGCCACGGGGTTGTGCGTGACCACCGGCAGTTTGATCTTTTCCAGGTCGGGGAAGTCGCGGATTTGGATCTTGAAGTGCCGCGAGACGATGTCGCTGGTCGCATCGGTCTTGACGACGTCGACGTCCTCGATGATCCCGAAGTCCGAACTGTGGACGGCCAACGGGCAGGCCAGAAAATCGCTCACAATCATGTCGCCCGGCAGGTGTCGCCATTGGTACAGCGCGCGCCGCAGATCACGTTCCTGGTCCCGAGCCCAAGGTTGTTCGGTGACCAGCGTCAACTCGTCGTTAACAGGCATCTCGTGCCAGCAGATTTCGTTGATCCAGACCATCGGCCGCACGGACTCCAGGTCGTTCAACTGCTGCCAGAGACGAGCTTTCTGCTGGTGCACGGGCAGCGCAGCAATTTCGGCCAAGTCCGCAGCCAAGCGGCGGAGCACGTCCGTGTCGCGCGCGTTCAGCGTGATCTCCTCGGCCAGCGGAGGCGGTTCGTAATGACTTGGATCGTGGAGCATGTCGGAGTCTCCTTGGATCGCGGCGGGCCGCGTTGAACAGGGGAAAGCACCCCACGGATAACAGTTGGCAACCTTACGATCAAGGCCAAATCGATCCTCCTGCGCCCGCCGCGGATTTCCGTCTGCTATTTTTGCACGCCGGAGGATGCTTGGTCTAGTCGGCAAGGCGGGAGTCCCTTTTCAGGTCGGGCTGGCTCGGTTACCGTTACCGCTTTGGTTATCCATTGAGAGGAACACCCTATGCACCCCATACGTATCGTGCTGTGTTATCCCCTGGAACCGCGTCACCTAGACCAACTGGCGCTCGTTGCGCCGCAGGTCGAGTTGGTCAATGCCGGCCAGGAACGAATTGCTGGAGAAATCCTGCGCGCCGATGTCTTTTGCGGTCACGCGAAAGTCCCCGTGCCGTGGGACCGCGTGGTGCAACAGGGTCGGCTGCGCTGGATTCACTCGGCCGCAGCGGGACTGGACCACTGCCTCACCCCGGAGGTCATTCAGTCAGACATCGTCGTGACCAGTTCTTCGGGCCTGTTCGCGGACCAGGTCGCGGAGCAAACGTTGGCCTTGCTTATGGGCTTGCTGCGAAATCTACCGACTTCGTTCCGCTACGCCGCTCGCCACCACTGGGCACGGCATCCGACCGGTGATCTGCATGGCAAGACGGTCGGCATCGTCGGATTCGGTGGCAACGGTCGGCGGATCGCAGAAGTCTTGGTTCCGTTTCGTAATCGGATTCTGGCGACCGACCTGTTTCCCCGCAACAAGCCACCGCATGTCGATCAGTTATGGCCCGCCGACCGGTTGGGCAGCCTGTTGCCCTTGGTCGACATCTTAATTCTCTGCGTGCCGCTGAATGCGCAGACCACCGGGATGATCGCTGCCGAGCATTTCGCGGCGATGAAGCCGGGTTCGGTGCTAGTCAATGTGGCTCGGGGCCAGTGCGTCGTGGAGGCGGACCTCGTGGCGGCCCTGCAGTCTGGCCACCTTAGCGGAGCCGCCTTGGACGTCACGGAATTAGAGCCGCTGCCGCCAGCGAGCCCGCTGTGGGACCTGCCCAACGTGATCGTCACGCCGCACGTGGGTGCCCAAGCGGCGCGCCGCTACGACGATACCACGAACTTCTTCTGCAAGAATCTGACGCGTTACCTGGCAGGCCGGCGCCTGTTAAACCTGGTCGACAAACAGCTTGGCTTCCCGCCCCCTGGCGATGACGACGGCCCATAGGGTACGCGGCTCGCGTGCCCCCAGACAAGGCCCAAGGTTCCAAACGATTCACTGCTAGCAGTGTCTTGACCTCTTGCGGCAGAAAGGACTAGACTGCGCGTGTCAACGGATGGGCAACTTCTCTCCGAGTTCTGCCAAGTGAGGTGTGCGGATGTTAAGAACACTTGGTGTCGTGGATGTACCGCCCCAAGACTCGTCGGCCAACCTGGCGCTCAATACGCTGGCGGCCCGCAATCTGGGCGGCAAATCGCTGTTGGAATGGATCGTGCGCCGCCTGACGGATGCCATGCTGCTGGAACAGGTGGCGATGATTGCCGTCGGCCCGGACCACGCCCGCTGGATGCGCCGGATCGTGCCCGCCAACGCCGCCGTGTTCACGGCCGACGAGACATCCGATCCGATCTCGCGGCTGGCGAGTGCCGCCCGGGAATTCGGGGCCGATGCCATCGTGCGAGTTCCTGTGGACCACGCCTTCGTCGATCCGGCGTTAGTCGATCGTCTGATCGCGAAGGCCGAGTCCCAGCGGCATTGCGACTACCTCAGCTACTGCTCCGCACGCGGCGGGTCGGCCTTGCTCAAGAAACTGGGGGTCGTGGCGGAATGGTTTCGGGCCGCTACCGTGCAACTCGCCGACCAGGAAGCTCGTTTTCCCGATGAACGAGGGGATCTGTCGCGATTTGTCCGTTCGCACCCGGAGTTGTTCCACCTGCGTCTGCTGCCGCTTCCGGAGCGACTCGATCGGGACGACCTGCGTTTGGCGATCAGCGGCGAAGACGACTGGGACCACATTCAGATGATCCTCGACGCCTTGGGCCCGGACAATATGGAATGGCAGCAGATTGCCAAGCTACTGGACGAGCACCCGGCCTTGCGGGAACGCATGGCGGCGTTGAACGGCGAGGCCTGCGTCGTCTAGCCGAGGTGTGACGGTCCGATCGGATTGTCAAGCCGACCAGGAAAACGGCGGACGGCGAAACGCGGAACTGCCCCATCCAACCGCCGTTTCCTAACCCACGAGTCAGTGCTGGCAACCGTCGACATCGCACGGTCCGGGTGGCTGGCGGCTGAGCCTAAGCGAAGCCCCAGTACCCGGTTTCTGGGGCATCGCTGCACTCTGCCCCAGCCACCCTGCTCCCCTGTTGCTAGATTCTTGCGCCACATTCCGATCAAGGCCACATCACACGCACTGCCGACATTACAGGCGATACAGCCGTCAAAATTCTCCTAAAGTACCTGCCTTCTGTATGCCGATTCAGATAGTGCGACCATTGTCGAATGTGGAGACTATGTCTGTGAGGCTGCCATGAAACATCCGCTACTTAAGTGCTCGCTACTCGCTTTGCTGGCCGCCACGACGGGTTGCGCGTTGTGCGGCAGCCCGTTCGACTACACCTACTCGACCTACGGCGGAAAATGGCAGCGGGACGACGAGACGTCGGGACGCGTTGGCTCGCTGTTCGAACCCGCCGGACCGATGCCGCCCGGCAACGGCGAATCAACGGTTCCCGTCAGTGCCCCTACGGCGGCGCCAAATGGTGAACCTGCCAGCGGCCCGGTGAACCCCGACGACGCTCCACCGCCGATGCTGCCTGCTTCCAAGTCCGCCGACGCCGCCCCGCCCCCAGGAACGCTCTTCAAGTGAGCGGGCGTTGGCTGGTCCTTCCGCCATAGCCGACGATCGACTCGTGCCATAGAATCAGGCTGTTCTCGCAGTCTCGACGCCCAACCGCGGAGCCGACCCATGCCTCACCAGCCCGCTTTCGATGTTGTCAGCCTGCACCCTCAAGACAATGTCTGCGTCGCCGTGCGGGATCTGGAAGCCGGCACGGAGATCGCCGCGAACGGCGACTGCGTGCGACTGTCTGGACCCGTGCGAGCCGGTCACAAGATTGCCGTGCGTCCCATCTCGCTCGGCGAGCGCGTACTGAAGTACGGGCAGACAATCGGCCTGACAACTCAGACCGTCCAGGCAGGGGATTGGGTCCACACGCACAACGTGCGTCTCAGTGACCTCGTCTTGGACTACGCGCCGGCCAGCGAGATTCCAGCGCCGCCGGAACCCCTGCTGGGCCGCACCTTCCAAGGCTATCGGCGGGCGGACGGGAAGGCCGGCACGCGGAACTACATCGCGGTGATCTCGACGGTGAACTGTTCGGCTTCCGTCGCCAAGTACGTGACCCAGCGGTTCGATCCGTCGTTATTGCAGGCTTATCCGCACGTCGACGGCGTGCTGGCCTTCAAACATGCCACCGGCTGCGGCATGCCGTTTGGTGGGTTGGGGCACGAAATCCTGAATCGCGTCTTGGCCGGTATCGCGCGCCATCCCAACATCGGCGCTTACTTGTTGATTGGGTTGGGCTGTGAGCAGGGCTCGCTGCAGTATTTATTGGATAGCCAACGCTTGGTACAAATCGCGGGAACTGCCGGCCAACCCGCCGGTCCACCGGTCTTCGTCATGCAGGACCTCGGCGGCACCGCCAAGACGGTGGCCGCGGCAGTCCGCCACGTCGCCGAACTTCTGCCCCGCGCGAATGCCGTACGGCGCGAGCCGATCCCGGCCAGCGAGATCGTGCTGGGGACCAATTGCGGCGGCTCGGACGGGAACTCCGGCATCACGGCCAATCCAGCGTTGGGTGTCGCCAGTGACCTGATCGTGGCTTGCGGCGGCACCTCGATGCTGGCCGAGACGCCAGAGATTTTCGGTGCCGAGCACCTGCTGACCCGCCGTGCCGTCTCGCCAGCCGTGGCCGAAAAGCTCCTGGACCGCATCCGCTGGTGGAAGTGGTACACCGGTGTCTTCGGCGCGGAGCTGAACAACAATCCGTCGGTTGGCAACAAAGAGGGCGGTCTGACCACGATCGCGGAGAAATCCCTGGGAGCTGTAGCCAAAGCCGGCTCGACGGCCCTGGTGGACGTGTACCAATATGCCGAGCCCGTGACGGCCAAGGGACTGGTCGTCATGGACACCCCGGGACTCGATCCGGTCAGCGTCACGGGTATCGTCGCCGGAGGCGCCAACGTGGTGGTCTTTACCACCGGCCGCGGTAGTTGTTTCGGCTGCCAGCCGGTACCGACAATCAAGGTCGCCACCAACACGCCGATGTACGAGCGGATGATCGACGACATGGACCTCAACGCCGGGGAGATCCTGCGCGGCCGGAGCGTCGAGGCAGTGGGCCGCGAAATCTTCGAAGATATCTTGGCAGTGGCCAGCGGCAAGAGAACCAAGAGCGAGTTGCAGGGCCTCGGCGAGGAGGAGTTCGTGCCCTGGATCGTCGGGCCCGTGCTGTGAACCATGCGCATCCTACTGATCATTCCGACCCTGGATCGTTGCGGCGCTGAGAAACAACTGACGCTGTTGGCGACCGGTCTGCCGCGCGATCGATTCGACGTGCAGGTCTGCGCCTTGACCCGCACTGGTCCGCTGGCGGAATCGCTGGACGCCGCTGGAATTCCGCTGACGGTGATCGGCAAACGCCGCAAGATTGATCCGGCGGCCTATTGGCGACTGCGACAACACATCCGTCGGCTGGCACCAGACATTGTCCATACCTGGATCTTTGCGGCCAATGCCTACGGCCGCTGGGCGGCCTTCGGTGCGGGCGTTCGCCACGTGTTGGCCGGCGAGCGTTGCGTTGACCCGTGGAAGCGTTGGCACGAGTTGGCCATCGATCGGCACTTGGCCCAGCGGACCCAGCGAATCATCACCAACAGCAATGGCGTGCGCGAGTTCTATGTGCGGCAGGGCCTCCCCGCGGAGAAGTTCGTGGTCATCCCGAATGGCGTTTTTCCCTGGGAACCGTCGACCGGCGGGACGCGGGCGGCCTTGCTCGCCGAGTTGGGCCTGCCCAGCGATATCCGGCTGCTCGCCGCCGTCAACCGTCTGTGGCCTCAGAAGCGTATCAAAGACTTGATCTGGGCCGCCGATCTGTTGAAGGTCGTACGGGACGATGTCCACTTACTGATCGTCGGCGACGGTCCGCAGCGTTGGCGACTGGAGCGTTACCGCGATCAGTGCGAACTTGGTGATCGCGTTCATTTCCTGGGCGAACGCAACGACGTGCCTCGGTTGCTGCCGCACTTGGATGGCCTGTGGCTGGGAAGCGAGTACGAGGGGCAATCCAACGCGATCATGGAAGCCATGGCGGCCGGCGTTCCCGTCGTGGCCACCGATATCCCCGGCAATCGAGATCTGGTTGTTCACGGAGAAACGGGTTATCTGGTGCCCATCGGCGACCGAGCCGGTTTCGCCCGCTGGACACTCGCGCTGCTGAACGATGCAGAGCTAGCACGGCGTCTCGGTCAGTCCGCGAAGCAGCGCATGCTGTCGGAGTTCTCCGTCGCGAAGATGATCAGCCGGCATGCGGAACTGTACGAACGGGTCATCGCGGAAAAATAACCCGCATGCTCCACGTTGACAGCACTGACAGCGGTTGGCAACCTGACGAGCAAGGTTCCCTGCCTGTGAATCGTCGCTTGCCAAATCCTCACTTGAGTTCCCACGCAGTGTCCGATAGAGTGCCGCCGTCCCGATGTCTTGGTTACTCCCCTCAGGCCGGCATCCATGAGATTTTGGAGACTCGCAGTCTGGTGCGGTAGCGTGGCGGCGTTGGCCGGTTCGCTTTGCGCGCAGCATCCCCAGACACCGATGCTCCCCGTCGAGGCCGAAGTGCGCGGACTTGCGGAACTGCCGTCGACACCGTGCGGGATGCCTAGTCAGCTGGATTGGTTCGATGACGACACACCGTCAGGTCCCGCAAACCATGCGGGGTGGTACACCGCGGAGAGCGCGGGCGGTTGGCTGGTCGGCGGCGAATTGACGTACTTGGCGCCATTCACCCAGCAAGGTGTCAGCAGCGATTCGCCACGATTTCATTTGGAGCCAGGCCTTCGTCTTTGGTTCGGCTACGACTGGCCCGACTGCTGGAGTGTGGAACTACGCTACTGGCGGTGGAGCGAGCAGGCCAACGCGATCGTGACGTTAGCCGGGAATACCTTGGATTCAAAGATTTCCGCACAGGCCGCGGATCTCGAGTTTGGCCACGAATTTCCTTTCCGGCGGTGGAGTCTCAAGGTTGGCGGCGGCGTGCGGTTGGGGGTGCTCGATAGCACCTTGACCGACACGCAATACGCGTCGCAACCCTTCGACAAAGCCTGTTTTACAGGAGTCGGCCCCACGCTATTCGTCGATGGGCGCAAGCCGCTGACGTCGGAACTGGCAGCTATTGCCAAGATCCGTTACAGCCTGCTCCTGGGGACGATCCAGCACGATTTGGCATTCGGCCGCGCTGGCTCAGGCGATCGCCGAGAGGCCTTCCTGGACACGCTCGACTTGCAGTTGGGCGGCGAATGGTTTCGTCCTTGCAACGCCGGTGGCCGCTGGTTCGTGCGGCTGGTGTTCGAAGCCCAAGTCTGGCACGCCTCCGGGCTGAACACGTTGCACAGCGATCTGGCGCTGGTCGGCCCGAGCCTGTCGATCGGGATCGACCGCTAAGGACCGGCCGAAAAATGACTCCCTCGCCCCGGTACTCCGGGGAGAGGGGCCGAGAGGCAAATGCGAAAGTTATTTTTCGGCCGACCGCTAAGTCCGCGTCAAGAGCTGTGCTGGATCATGATAATGTCATCGTCCTGGATGACGTAATCCTTGTGTTCCTTGCGCATCAGATGGTGGGCCTTCACCTCGCGTTCGCTGCCCAAACGAACGAGGTCGCTGCAGGTCATGACCTCGGCCCGGATGAAGCCGCGCGCCAGATCCGTGTGGATATTGCCCGCGGCCTCGACGGCCGTGCCGCCTTGGTGAATTAACCACGTGCGGACTTCCTTTTCCCCCGCCGTGAAGAACAACATCTGACCTGACGTGGTCAGCATCTGGCGCAGCAACTCGCCACGATCGAAGGGCTGAACGCCCATCTCCTGGCAGAACTCGCGGCGTTCCTCCTCCGTCATGCGACCCAGTTCCAACTGCAAGCTCAGCGACACCGCCACCAATTCCGTGCCGGGGGGCGCATGGACTTGGAACCGCTCGGGGGCCGTGTCATCGTCGGCCAAGTTGACGATCGCCAATCGCGGTTTCTGACCGAACAACTGGAAGGAACGAATCGCCAAATCTTGCTCGACGGACAACTTCAGGTTCCGGATGGACTGGCCCGCGTCCAAGGTTGCCTGCAGCGGCAGCAAGGCGTCCAGTTCCTTCAGTAGTTCCTCACGATTCGGCCGAGGCTTCTTGACCTGGTCTTGCAGTCGCTCGATGCGGCCCTGGACAATGTCCAAGTCGGCAATCAACAGGTCTTCGTCGAACCGCTGCAGATCCGCGACCGCATCCGCGCCGCCATGGGCGGCCACGACCATCACCAGACAACCCGCCTCCCGAATCTGGCCGAGTTTTGCCGCGGTGCCTTCGTGGGTCCGGCTGAGCCCCGGCGTATCCACGATTTCCAGGCTGGCCTCCGTGACCTTCTTGGGTTGGTAGATTTCGCACAACTGGGCGACACGCGGGTCCGGGACGGCCGCCATGGCCGCCTGCGCCTCGTGCGCATGCGACGGGTTTGGAACCACGCCGGTCAGCCACTGAAACAGGGTGCTCTTGCCTGAACCTTGGTAACCTACGAGACCGATCTTCATGGCTGGTATTCTGTAGGGTGGGCTGTGCCCACCAGAAGTTTCCATAGCGGGAGGGCGCAGCCCACCCTACCCGTGACTCACCGTTGATTCATGAGTACATAATCGCGAATCGGCGATCCGACGTAGACCTGACGGGGCCGATAGATGCGGCTCCCCTGGTCGCGAACTTCTTTCCAGTGGGCGATCCAGCCGGGGAGTCGCCCGATGGCGAACATCACCGTGTACATGTCGACCGGGATGCGAATCGCCCGCAGCAGAATGCCGGAGTAGAAGTCGACGTTCGGGTAGAGATCGCGGCTCTTGAAGTAGTCGTCCTTCAGAGCGACTTCCTCCAACTCGCGGGCGATGTCCAGCAACGGATCCTTGATTCCCAGCTTGGTCAGGACTTTGTCCGTGTGATCGCGCAGGATGTGGGCCCGAGGATCGTAGCTCTTGTAGACTCGATGCCCGAAGCCGAACAGCTTCTCTTCCTTCTTCTTCACCTTCTCCACCAACTGGGTCACCGTCATGCCGGCTTTCGCAATGCGTCCCAATTGTTCAATAACCGCCATATTGGCACCGCCGTGCAACGGTCCCCACAAGGCACACACCCCGGCGGCACAGGAGGCAAACAGATTGGCCCCCGACGAGGCCACCATGCGCACCGTCGAGGTCGAGCAATTCTGCTCATGGTCGGCATGCAACATCAGGAACAGATTCAGCGCCTGGACCACCTCCGGATCCGGTTCGAACCACTTGTTGGGGATCGAGAACATCATGTGCAGGAAGTTGCGGCAGTAGTCCAACTGCGGCGAAGGGTACATGATCGGCAGGCCAAACGAGGTCCGGTAGGACGCGGCGGCCACGGTGCGGATCTTGGAAATCAACCGGGCGGCGGCACTCTCAAAGGTGGACTCGTCCTCGATCTGCATCACGTCCTCATGGTAGCAGGACAGCGTGTTGATCATGGACGACAGGATTGCCATGGGGTGCCCCGAAGACGGAAACCCTTGAAACGACAGACGCATGCCTTCGTGGATCATTTCGTGCTCGGTGAGCAAGGCCCGGAACCGAAGCAGATGATCGGCTTTTGGCAATTCGCCGTAAATCAAAAGCATCGCCGTTTCGATGAACGTCGAATGCTGCGCCAGTTGCTGGATGGGGATGCCGCGGTAACGCAGGATGCCCTTCTCGCCGTCGATGAAGGTGATGGCCGACCGGCAGGAACCGGTGTTGCCGTACCCGTCATCCAGCGTGATGTAGCCGGTCTGGTCGCGCAGTTTGGAAACATCAATGGCATGCTCGTCCTCGGTGCCCACGACGATGGGAAGTTCCACCTCCCCATTATGCAATTGCAGTCTGGCCTTCATGTTTGTACTCGTGCTTATCGGAAATTCTAAAGTTCAACCGCTACGGACTATTCTGCGCGCGGGTGGAATCGACCCCAACTCAGCCGCGCATGGACTTACAGGACTCCGTGGGAGGGCACGCGAGGGCAAATTGTAGCAGCTTCTCTCCGCGATGTGCATCGGGCTAGCCGCCCCGGCAGCCGTTTTACGCCTGCAAGACTGACGGGGATAGACTATCCGACAAATCGCCCGAATGCTAGGGAGGGCGAAGCTCCTGCCGAGCCGGGAGCGGCAGGTTCTTACAACACCTTCGTGATGCCAGGCATGGCGACCGGATAGCGGCCCTTGTCATCGGGTGCGATCGGCGCTTTCCCGTCCCAGGTCAACTGGTCCAGGCCGGGGGCCAGTTCCAATTTGGAGGTCAGGGCTTGGTCCCAGGTCACCAACTGCCCGCACTCGGCCGCCATGCGGCCCAGGATCCCGACCATCGCGGCCTTCGCACACCGCTCGGTCTCGTTGTAAGGCTGGTTTTTGCGAATCGCCTCGAAGAGCAGCTCGTGCTCCCGTTGGTAATGATCGCACCCCGGTCCTTTGTAGTCCCAGCACACGTTTTCGTTCGTCTGCTGGTAGCCCTTGAAGATCTGGGGCTTGGAGATCCCTTCTCCCAGGACCGCCGAGCCTTTCGAGCCGTGGATTACGTCACCGAAGAAGCCCCAGGTGCTGTTCTGATGCCGCCCCTGGGCAAACAAGCGCGTCCCGTCTGCAAACGTGTACTCGACCGCGTAGTGGTCGAACAACTGGTCCGGCTCCTGGCGGACCTGACGCCCGCCTTGCCCTTGGGCCGACACGGGCCAGCCGTTCTTGACCCAGCAGCACACGTCCAGGTTATGGATCAGCCAATCCAGCAGGAAGCTTCCATTCAACCAAGTGAAGTTGGAATAGTTGCGGATCTGGTGGGCCAAATCGCTTTCGCCGGCCGCTTTCGGACCGAACCCCACGGAGCCGTGAACGCGGTAGGCCCAAGCCGTAATGACGTCGCCAATCAGCCCGTTGTGGATCTGTTCGATGCAGTCTTCCAGTGGTTTGTAATGGCGGCTCATCAGTCCACCGGCAATCTTCAGATTCTTCTTCTGAGCCGCCTCGCCCGCCTGCAGGACGCGGCGCACGCCCGGCCCGTCGACGGCGAACGATTTCTCCATGAATACGTTCCGGCCTTTCTCGACGGCGTACTCCAGATGGATCGGGCGAAAACCCGGCGGCGTGCACAACAGCACCACATCCCCGGCATCCAGGCAGTCGATGGCTTTCTTGTATCCGTCCAGGCCGATGAACTGGCGTTCCGGCGGCACCTCGACCTTGGCGCCAAACCGGTCGGCGAGACCCTTCAGACTGCCCTTGAGACGGCTGTCGAAGACGTCGGCCATCGCCCAGAGCTTGGTGGGTCCCTTGGTGTTCAACGCGTTGAGCGCGGCCCCGGTGCCGCGTCCGCCACAGCCGACCAAGGCCACCTTGATCGTGTTGTCTTCGCCCGCAAAGGCACGCGTGGTCACCGCACTGGCCAGCGCCGCACCTGCCAAAGCCGTGCCGGAACATTTGAGGAAGTCACGACGAGAAGCCGAGGTCGCACGAGTGTCCGGAGCGTTCATGAAGCAGCCCTTTCTCTTCGAATGGAAAACAATCCGCCTTCTGCCAACAGGGAGCACGGTTCCGGTGCCCTGCGAAGGTCTTCGGAACAACACGGGTGCTATTCTCGCGTCCCGATCCGGCTTTGCCAACTAGTGGATGACCAAATTGCGTGCGAGACGCGACAGACGTATCCGCTGGTAGCTCCTGGTCCACAGCGTGATTGAGACACAGAGAGGTGACGCAACGAGGTGCGGCGTCCATACCTGTTTCGGCTAAATGTCTTCCGGGCGGAGGTCTCGCTGTGCGACGTGCCGGATGACGTAGACGACCACCCGCAGGCAGCGAATCGCAAACACGGCGAGGCGCGAAGGCTTGCGTCCCAGGCCGTACGTGATCTGACGCAACGGCAGCGGGGACGCCTCGCGTTCTGGCGTCCGGGCATAACGCTGGGGATTGTCAGCCAACGAGGCCAGCGTCTGGACGAGTCCTTCATACCAACGTCGGGCCTGCTCCGCGGATCGGTGCTCGGCCCACCAGCGAGCGACCGCCTCGATCGAGAATTTGTGCGGCAGGGTGGGTACTCCGGATTGGGCTTTGCTTGTCGAGTCTCTACAATGCGCGAATGCCGCAGACGATTACACTGTCGGAACGAAAGGAGCAAACGCCATGAACGTTTTGGATCTCATGAGGCAGCGCTGTTCGATTCGCCAGTTCCAGGACCGGCCGGTCGAGAAGGACAAACTGTTGTACGTGCTGGAAGCCGCCCGCGTGGCCCCGTCGGCCTGCAACTATCAGGCCTGGCGGATGATCGTCATCGAGGACAAGACGCTGATCCGCCGGATCGCACCCGACTGGGTGCCGGAGTCGAAGGCGCCTGCGGTGATTGTGGCTTGCGGCGATCATCGCCACGCCTGGCGCCGCCGGGACGGCAAAGATCACACGGATATCGACGTCACGATCGCGGTGGATCATCTGGCGCTCGCGGCGGCGGAAGTGGGCCTCGGCACCTGCTGGATCTGCGCTTTCGACGCCTACCAGTGTGGCGCCGTGCTGGAACTGCCGTATCAACAAGCCCCCGTGATCTTGGTGCCAATCGGCTATCCTGCTGAAAGCAAGGACCCGAACCGGCACACGACTGAGCGAAAGCCACTCGAGCAACTCGTCTCCTGGGGTAAGCCGTGACCAAAATAGCATGGCTCTCCAGAGCCGTGCAGGAAAACCGTCACGGCTTTGGAGAGCCATGCTACTAAGATGCTCGCACCGTGCGTGCATGACTTCCCCCCGGAATCCACTGCCATGAACAAGATCGAACGCGTCAAAGCTGTCCTGGAAGGTCGCCAACCAGATCGGCCGCCGGTCTCGTTCTGGTATCACTTCGGCCCCGATTGCGTGGCGGGGCCGCGGGCGGTCGAAGTGCACACGCGACACGTCGAGACCTACGATCTGGATTTCCTCAAGATCATGGACGACAACCGTTACCCGCGTTCCGCGACTTCCGGCGGCGTGATTGCCGACGTCCGTGACCTCGACAAGTTGCACGTCTTGAGCGGTGACGAGGACAGCTTCGGAAGACAGCTGCAAGTCATCCAGGCTTTGGCTCAGCGTTTCGGGAGTCAGTTGCTGATGGCCACCACCGTCTTCAACGCTTGGGGCACGTTGCGGCTGATGACGACGTCTCCGGCCAGCAGCTACGGTCCGCCTTCGGTCCGGCAGACGATCGACCCGCGCGACGAGGCCATGTCGCGGTTCCTCCGCGAGGCGCCGGCAGCCCTGGCCCGCGCGCTGGATATCATCGCCGAGTCGCTGGCGAACTTCGCCCGCAATTGCCTCACCGCCGGTGCGGACGGCGTGTATCTGTCCGTCCGCGACGATTGGGTGGACAACCCAGAAAACGGGACCGGAATCTACGACCGACTCGTCCGGCCCACGGATCTGAAAATCCTGAGCGGCGCGGCGCAGGGAAGCTTCAACATGCTACATGTCTGCGGCCAAGCGGTGGACTTCCGGCGGTTCGCGAACTACCCGATCCAGGTGCTCAGTTGGGCCGATCGTTACGCCGGACCCTCCATCGCCGACGTCGTCGGTTGGGCTCGACCAGCCCTCTGCGCCGGACTGGACAACTTGGGCACACTGGTCACCGGTTCGCCGGAGGACTGCGCGCAGCAGGTGGCCGACGCCATCACCCAGGCCGGCGATCACCCCTTCATTCTTGCCCCGGGCTGCACGTTCGATCCCCACGTGGTCCCCGCCGAGAATCTGCACGCCATCCGGCGCGCCGTCGAAGTCGGCTCGTAGTCATGCACGGATTCCTGCATGTCAAGCGGCCGGGCCTTTGCGTATAATGCCGCTGCGTCCGAAACACTTCGATTCTGGAGGCAAACACAATGAAACGGCACAGACTTTCCCTAGCGATTGCCGCGTTCTGCGGCGTGACCCTGATGAATTTGGCTGCTCGTGCGGCAGAAGATGTCTTGGGCGTCGTCCCGGACGATGCTCTGGCGGTCGCGGTGCTGAACCGGATCGGCGAGACACAACAGAAGATCGAGACGCTGGGCAAACAACTCCAAGTGCCCGCCGCGGAGTTGCTGCGCGCGTCCCAAATGACTACTCAGGCGCAACCCAACATCGACCCGCAGGGCGCGCTGGCAATCGCCGTCGTCCCGGATCCGGATGGCCAACGGCCAACCATCGTGTGGTTCGTTCCGATCAAGGACTACCAAGCCTTTCTCGAACAGTTTCAACCTGAGGACGCGACCGCGAAGATCGCGAAGATTACCCTCGGCACCAACCAACTCGCGGTCGCAAAGAAGGGCGGCTACGCGGTACTCACGGCCGCGTCGGACCGGAAGACGCTGGAGAAGGTGCTGGCCCAGACCCGCCACGTCGCCGCGGCGACCGCTGTGTTGACCGGCTGGCGGGCGGAGAACGATCTCTATGCGGTGGCCATGCCCAGCGGTATCCAGTTTGCCCAGCAACAATTGCTGATCGGTCTGGCTATCGGCAAAGCCCAATTGGCCCAACAAGGCGAACAGGGGAAAGTGGCGGTGGCAGGTCTGGAGATGTATGAGACCTTATTCAAGTCGTTGGACAAGGAAATCACGCACTGCGCTCTCGGCGTGCGGATGAGGCAGGACGGCGGTGTCCAGGTGGTCAGCCGGACGCTGTTGGCCGAAGGCGGCGTCACGCTCCAGGCAGCCAAAGAAACCAAGCCGATCCAGGGCGACCTACTGGCCAGTCTGCCCCAGAGCCCCTTCGTCTTCGCGGGCGGCGGGATCCTGCCAGAAGCCTGGCTGGAGCGTCTGATGGGCGTCTCCGTCAAGATGATGAGGATGTATCCCGGCGGTGCGGAACTTACCGACGAACAGACTCGCAAATTGGCGGAGGTTTCGACCAAGTCGCTGAAGGGGCTACGTTCCATATCCATGATGATGGGGGTGGGCAAGGCAGACCTGCCGCTCTACGGCGACACGGTGTTCGTGATGCACGTCGACAACGCGCAAGAGTATCTGGACAAGTACGCGAGGACGATCGACGAGCTGAACAAGATTGGCAAGGCCGCCAACAGCCCGTTGTTCAACTACCGCGTGGAGAAGACGGAGATTGACGGCAAGGCCGGCCTGAAGGTGACGATGAACATGGACGCCTTCATGGGCAAGGACCAGCCGCCCGAAGCCAAGAAGGCGCTGAAACTGATGTTGGGCAGTCAGGATAAATTGGTGGTGCACATCGCGGCCGCGAATTCGCAGATGGTGGTCGGGGCTTACATCAGTCAGGAGCGGCTGGTGGAAGCGATCCACTCCGCCAATCGGGCTGACGGTCAGTTATCGGGTGACGCGCGCGTCAAGAAGACCGTCGCCATGCTGTCGGCTGGGTCCCAATGGGTCGCGTTGGCAAGTCCCCGCGGGACACTGCAATTCGTGGGCCGGATGGTGACGCAATTGACACCCAATCTGCCGACCGCGATTCCGGAATTCCCCGATACGTCGCCGGTCGGTTTTGCCATGCAGCTCACGCCCGCCGGCCTGGAGACCGATCTGGCCGTCCCGGCCGACGTGCTGCGGGCCGCAGCGGAACTCGTTCAAAAGGCCCGGGCAGCAGGAAGCCAGTGAGTCCGAGGTGGTTCCTGGAAAGGGCGGGCGAGACGACAACCGAGCCGTGCACTGCGACCGGCTCAACCGGGGTCTCGCCCGCTTCACGTGGACCGGTCTCTCCGAGACCGGGTTTCGCGTCTCGGCGAGACGCGACTACGTGGACGCGACGCCGCCCCGCGGTGCCCCAGAAATCGGGGACCGGGGCTTCGCTTAGGCTCAGCCGCCAGGTTCCAGCGGTAGACGAAGAGAAATCACTCCGCGGACTCTGCATTCGTCAACCGGACAGAGTACGAGCGGTTGGTGTCTGTCTCCGGCTCGCGGTTCCCTACACGGATAGGGGCTGTAAAGTAGGCGTGTGCGTCTCGCTTGTCGCGTGATTCGAAGCTCGCCTGCTGGGTTGCAGCTGCGAAGTTAGCGCCCACGTCAGCGCCCTCCTGGCGGTCACTCGGCGTCTTGAGGGGAATACTCGCGACCTCGGCCTGAGACAGTCGCCGCGGCGTCCTTGTCTGTTGCTGTAAGGAAGGCAACGGCTCAAGACCGGAGACGACGGGCAACTCGCTCCTGGGTGGTAATTTCGTCTTGGCCAGCGACTCGGCCTTGCCTGGGAACGAGGCTTTCGCTTTTGCCTTCCGTTGCTGTGCGATCTGTAACAGAGCTTCAGCCGCCACGGTCAGTTCGCTGTCTTCGTCCAACGCCTTGCTGTAGCTCTCTTGGGCCTCGTCCAGGTTGCCCATCTGTGCCTGAATGTACCCCATTTTGGCGAGCGATTCCGCTTCACTGCCCATCTGCCGAAACACCCCACGTGCATCCTGCGTACGCCCTTGCTTGCCCAGTACGAGGCCCAGGTTGTTCAGAGATCTTTTGTTGTCAGGGTCTAGATTCAGTGCGTTCCGCAAGGCACCTGCAGATTCTTCCAAACGCCCTTGGAGATAGAGGGTATAGCCAATGTCCGCGAGCACTTCCGCGTTGTTTGGCGCGAGAGTTCGGGCACGCTCCAAGTGCTCCAGGCCTTCGTTCAACGCACCCTGTCGGACCGCCAGAATGCCGAGTCGGTGATAGGCCACGGGATTCTTCGGGTCCTGGGCCAGCAACTCCTGGTACAGCCGTTTGGCTTGCTCTTGGTCGCCCTGTTGTTCGCGACTCCGAGCCGATGCCAGCCGCATGTCAGAATCAGCCGCTGTCCCCGCCAGCGACAACTCTCGCTGCGGAAACGCCGCGCAGGCGGTGAGGCACAGGGGCAAAAAAACCAGTCCAACGCTTGCCAGTCGCATAGACTCTGCCTTTTCGAAGCGAGGCTTCCCTGGCCGCCGGGCCGGGTGGCCTCGGCGACGACATGTTGACCCTACGGAACAAAGGTGCGACGGAGTCCGAGGCAGGGTTAGAAATATCCACCACCCATACCACCACCCATACCACCGCCCATACCACCGCCCATACCGCCACCCATACCGCCACCATAACCGCCGCCGCCCCCGATGCCTTGGCTATAGGCTCGCTGGCCTTCCATTTCGGTGTATCCGGGGGCCAAAGCCGGCCCAACAACGACCCGCATGGGGGCGTTCGGCACTCCCATCGTCAACAACGCCCGCACCACGACTTGCTGCCGTTTCAGATCGAGTTCCAAGTCATCGTGAAGCGGAAATTCGTGCTTGGACCCTGGCTTGGGCCGGGCTTGCGACTGCTCGACAATGACGGGAAACGGAGTGTGGGCTAGGCGTGCCGCAATCTGACGCAGATGATCTTCACCGTCTGCCGTCAGCCGGGCTGTGTCCTCGACGAACTCATGTTCATAGACGACAAAGTCGTGTGATTCTCCGGCTTCCTCTTGTTTCTTGAGGTAGGGCTGCACCGAGTGCCCAAGGGGCGTCGGAGGACTCGCCAGCGGCAACGGTTCAGAAACGTAGTAGCGACTCCTCCACCGCACGCATCCCACGCTGCAAACCACGACCAACGCCGCGACCGTCAGCATCAACACGGTCACCGCAGTGCTACTGTTATGATAGGCTTTCATCGGATAAATCCCTTGTTTGCGAAGTGCCCGTACTCAGGCTGGCCGAGTTTTCGACACCGTCCAAGTCTCAGTTCGAAAGACCACTGGGACCATTCATGTAGTAGCCTTCCGCTTGCTGGTGCGTAGCTGAATTGATCTTCGGGTGAATCAGTCGGTCGCGATATTTGGGCCAAACGGTACTGCGATAGTGCTCATCCGTCCGGCCTTCGACCTGGTTCCGGAAGTACAAGTCAAAATCGTCGGGCTCGGTCACTTCCATGCCGGGAAGCAGCGACGGAGCACAGCGCGGATCGAGCCCGCTGACGATCTCCGGACTGACCAAAATCAGTAATTCGGTCTCGGCGCGGGTCACGCCTTTGCTGGTAAATAGCGCGCCCACCACAGGGATTAGTCCTAAGTAAGGAACTCTCGCTCGCTCGCCATGCTGCTGATCTTGGATCAGCCCCGCAATGGCCAACACTTGCCCCTCCCGGAGATCGACCACGGTGGAGACCGACCGCGTGTCCAGACCGGGGATACCGTTCACCCCGTTTGAGGAGTTGAGCGAACTGAACGTCGGAGACACCTGCAGGCGGATCCGATTCTTGTCCAGCACCGTGGGCGTGAATTCCAGCATCGCGCCGAAGCCTTTGAAGTACGTCGACGCCGCGCCCACACCGTCGACACCCACCACCGTCGGGACCGGGAATTCCCCGCCCGCGATAAAAGTTGCGGAGCGACCGCTCAGCGTTACGAGATTTGGTTCAGCCAGAATCTTGGCCACACCGTGCGTCTCTAGGGCGTGGATCGCCACTTTGAAGGAAGCGTCCGCGAACGTGCCGTTGACAAACACGTTGCCCGTCTTCCCCGCGAGTGACGAGCCGAACAGGAAGTCCCCGATCTGGCCTTCCAGATCGACGCCCATATTCCTCGCCGCCGAACGATTCAGCTCGGCGATCCGGACCTTCAACATCACCTGCTGCTCCCCTGGGATACTCAGCAGACTGACCACCGTTGATTGGGGAAGATTGCTGTCGCCGTCAGGGAACGGTTCTGCCGCGGCACCCTGGGCTGACACGCTGCCCCATCCACCGTAGCCGCCGTAGCCGCCATTGCCGTTGCCGCCTTGCCGACGAACGATCGAGGAGATCCGTTCTGCTTCCTGGACATCGCGAGCCTGGCCCTTGATGATCACTTTGTCCGCGACGGGAAAGAGACGGATCTTGCTGCCCGGAAACATCTCGTTCAACATGTCTTGCAGTTCGCCGTACTCAACACGGCGCCGCTGATCTACCGTCTTGTCCGCCGAGACCTTGACGAGGATGCTCAGCAATTGCGATTGGTCTCCTTCGCCCAACCAGATGGTCATGGTTGTGGTCCCCGTCTCCTTGCCGATCAACTCGATCTCTCGAGTGTCGAAGGCGACGATGTCGACAATGGCTGGGTCGGCCGCCGACACCCGTTTGATATCGAGCTTCGTATGGATTAGTTTCGACTGCCGCAACGGCACCGTCAGTGAGGCCTCCGGCTCGACGATGTTGTCAATCACATCGTCGATCTTGGCACACGTCCCCGGGCTCAGTTCACAATCGGGCTTTCGCTGAGCGTAGGCGGTGGAGACGTTCATCAGGGCTACGCAGGGCAGCCACAGCAGGAACCGCCAAGGCCCGAAGTGATCTGCCCACGGTCGCTGCGGGATTCGGCGTTTGAAGTGGTAAGGTGAGTCGAACATCCTAGTGCTCCCCCTCCGTGGGTGTCGAGTTGCCAGTCAACCAACCGGCGTTGCCCTGTTAAACCCAAACCGGACGATCGGCGTGTGTATCTTTGGCACCAACCGGGCGGGAACGAATCACCCCTCCATGCGCATCCAGCCTGGTGCGTCTGAAGCCAGACAAGGAGCCGCGGAGACTGCTTTCAGGGACGCGTGCCCCGCTCCATCCGGGATGTCGTTCCGCTAGGATTCTTCGGACGCCAACGATGCTAGACTGTAGCGATTTTGCAGGTTGTCGGAGTTTTTCCGATTCTGCAGATCGTGCGGTCTGATGCTAACCCTGCGGGAGCCTTGATCGGAAGATTGCAAACTGCTGGGCCTTGATTTTAGTCACTTGCTCCAAAGATTCGGATGGGACAGCCCCGCCAGCGGGCATCACGCACGGCTGCTGGCAATGACATCAAGCCTTCTGTGGATGTGGGCCGATAGGCGTAAATGGGAAGTATCGAAAAGTTGGTGAAAATCAAGAATCGAGGTGGAACTATGCACTTCCAATTACTGCTAATCCTCTGTGCTGCGTCGCCGGTGACCTCAGGGCCCGCGTTGCACGGCCCCGTAAACCACCGGTTAGCCCTTCGAAACCAAGCCGTCACGACGGACCAGTCCTCGGTGTTGCCGGATCCACAATTCGGCGGCCCTGCGTCTGTCGGGGTAGCCCCAATGATGGCACC
>JAPLNJ010000487.1 GCA_026692885.1 Planctomycetota bacterium
AGTCCGGCTTCCATGTCGATCCACAATGGAAAGCCCTGGCGGAGATCCGGCGAGCAGATCAGCAAAGCCCGGCAGGCTTCCAACAGGTTGGGTGCAGCGGCGAATAACTGAGCCCACGTTTCGTCCGTGTCGGTGGCTACCTTTCCGGCGCCGACGCGGGCAATGGTCTGCGCTCCATCCTTGACGCTGTAGTGGGATGATCCGCCCTGTCCGTCCTGTGATGCGTAGTACGCCACCGTCAGACGCGGCCTGGGTTTACGAGCAGCAGACTTTGTGGTGCTTTTCACGCAGCACTCCTTGTTCGCAGGCGGCCTCAATCGCGGCCCCGGTGTCGGTGCCAGCCAGTTCGCTTAATGGTTCCGCCTGCATGTCTCGGACATGGGCCGCGCAGCCACCTTCGTGCAGCGCTACATCGACGATGCCGGGCTCGCCGGGAAACGAGTCACCGACATCCCCAGTCGACGACGAAGACTTGAAGGTCGGGCACGGAACAGAACACGTCCCGCACGAGGCCGCCGTACAGGTTGATCACGAGTTGGGGTTGGTGCATTTAGGGATCTCCAAGAAACGAACAACGCCGGCAGATGATCTGTCATGGATCGCCTACCGGCACTGAGATGTTGAGATTGAGTAACGATCGAATCAGGCAGGTCTCACGGATCAGTCGGGCACGATCTCGAAGGGCAGAAGCGGCGGGACGGACGGTGGCAAGACCTGTCGCAGTTTCTTCAGGGCGGCTCGTACCGCAGTCATGGCCCGTTTGGCGTCGCCGGATCGAGCAAGCTGAAGTGCCTTCGTCAGTTCTGCTTCCAGGGCGATCAGCGGTGACGCTGGGACGACCGTTTCGCCCGATTGGTCGGTGGTGAGAACTACTTGCCCGGTAACGGGCCGGAATTCGACCTTCATGGGATCGTACTCGTAGCGGCCATCGGTTCGCCGGGTGAACGGGATGTCGTGTGCCTGCAGAAACGACTCCAACACGTCGAACTCACCGCAACTGACTTCGTCGTCGCAGAACCATAACAGACGTACGCCTTGGTGGTTGGCCTTGATGGCTGCGGTCAGGTCATCGGCTCCGGTGGGATCGACACGAGCATCACCCCATGCCTGGGAGACACCTTCGTCGGTGATTGCGGCGCAGAGACTTGGAACCAAGGACGCGGCGATCTTGCCGCCGATCCAGATCTCGGCCGGGATGCGATCAGACATGGAATTTCTCCTGCGAATAGAATCAGCCATCAGGATCGTGGCGAGTTGTCCTGGATGTACTGGGCCAGAATATGTTCACGGATCACCCGCAGGTAATCGTTTCGGGCGTGACAGTCCGCGATTCCTTCCGCACCAGGGATAGGGTCGGAGAAGCGAACCCGCCAGTCATCGGCCCAGGCGACGGGTTCTCCGCTGACGTCCAGTTCGTAGTTAATCGGCCAAAGACGTTCTTTGCCGGATTCACCGAAGTGTGCCGGCAACCTCACCTGCACGGTGCCTTGCATTGGCGTCTCCAGAAGTCTTTACATTTGCGACCTGTACCCAACAAGGGCCGAACCGCGGATTGCCGTACTCGTCCATGATGCCCGGTGTCGACAGCACGGTTTCCAACAGCCGATCGACTGCGTTGGCCAGTCCCTCCGGATCGGTCAGTCTGGGGTTGAATTCAACCTCCAGATACAGCTTCGTCGTCTTCATCTTCGTCTTCCTCTTCATCTTTAGCGTCTCCTATGGTTCGCTTTCGCGACTGTTGTTGATTCGCGGGCACGCTATTTTCCACCCGCACTTCGAGCCGCTCCGCGGGCCAGTCTAAGTGATTTACGGACGCTCTGGCTCAGGGGCTGGACACCTCGCCGTCATCGGATGGCACGTTGTGTCCTGGAAAGACCTGCGCTGCGGGCAAACCAAGATCGTCGACCGCATAGTCCTGGAGGCTGTCCAGCAAGGCCAGCAATCCCTCGGCCTCATCCGCATATTGCAGCGGCTGGAACTCCAACCAAGTCTTTTGCCGCCGCAACAGGGCCCAATCAATGTTGCCAATCCAGCGCGGGACCGGTCGTCCTGTCAGGTGCGTCCAGTCCCCGGTGTCACCGCCAGCGTCGGCGGCAGGATGCCCGTCTCTCCTCATTTCTTCAGGTGCTTCAATTTCAAACGGTTCCAGCGGCGACAGCGACCCTGGTAGCTGCTCGCGCAGCGGGTTAAGTGCCGCGTGGTTGTTCTCGCGCAGGCTGGCCTTCAGGTCCTGGACGTTCTTCGGCTGGAAGGCTGCTTCGTCCCAGTCCAGCATGATACATTCCTCGGTGATTGCGGCGCACAGATCGGGAACCAAGCTTGCAGCGACACTGACGCCGATCCAGATCTCGGCCGGGAGGCAATCAGACATGGACCTCCTCCTGTGAATAGAACCCGCCATCAGGATTCGGCGGATTGATGGCCTCGTAGGGATTGCCGGAGAACAACATTGCGAAGGGGACAAACTGTGTCCCATCGTCCGCCAAACGGTTAGCGGCGCAGATGACAGCCACCGGTTCGCCCGTGGCCGCGAGCTGACACTCCATCAAGGCGGCGTCCCCGGCCAAGATTGCCCGGCGGAGCATGTCGAAGTTCTGTCGGTGACCCACGGCCAGTGCCATCAGGTATCTCCTTTTGTGAGGGTTGGGTGCGGTTTATGAACGCCTCATGGTCCCAGCGTGGATCGCCTCCACTGTGGGGCTGCGAGGCGAGGCGAATGGATCGAAGGGAGGTTTGCGGGGGACAGGACTATTTCGATGTTCCCGAAGTCGGCCCTAATGAATCGCAAACCTGACGTTGCGGCGAGGAATGTGATAAACGTTTTCGAGAAGATCCCTGGCAGCAGAAGCCTTGGACCTGTTCCAGGTGTCCCCTGAGCGCGAGACCGCGTAGCTGGGTAACCAGTTCCCTGGCTCGCTTGGGGCTGCGCGTCGTGGATCGCAGAGTGTAGTTAATCGTCAATCCCATGATGGGTTTTCCTTTCGTTGTCAAGGTTTGTGACCTTGGCTATACGTTGGTTGCTCCTCAAGAACGCCTCATGGCCCCAAGGTGGATCGATTCCACTGTGGGGCCATGAGACGAATGGACGAATGGACCGACGTGCACGTTGGTCAGCTGGCTGATGCTGCACAAACCGCGACCGGCAAGACGGAACGCAAACATCGCTCGAAATCGATCACGGCGGCATCGACCGTCCAGCCGTCAAAGTAGTGGTGGTTCCACTTGCCGCTGTACGGAATGCAGGCGGTTTGCGGATGGGCTGCTTTCGGATCGACGAAGCGGGTCAACACGGTGACGGAAGCGCTGGTTGTGTTCTCGACCACGGATAAGCAAAGACGCCCGACGTTGGTCGGTAGCTCCCACTCGTACAGGCCACCTTCGGAGTGAACTCCGCCCAGATCGGCGATCAGGGCGGTGCACCGTTGGACAAACAATCGTCGATCGCGCTGTCTCATCGCTCGTGTCTCCTTCGACGGAGTGGCCTCCGCGATCAAGTGCAGATCATCTGAAACTTGGCCCCAGCCCGGCCACCAGTTTGCTGGCAGGGTGTGCTTGGGGGACTTCAACGCCGAAACCTTCGGTAGTTGATCGCTTCGCACAGATGGCTCAGCCCAATCCGCTCGCACCGGTCCAGGTTCGCGATCGTGCGAGCGACCTGCACAACTCGGCTGCGCGTGGCCTCGTCCAAGCCGTGCTCCGTCGTGGCTGTGCACAACAAGCGGCCACTGTCGTCGTCCAGCGTCGCGTCTTCGTAAGCGGTGGCGTCGTCGATCTGTTTCCGCATGTCCCCCAACGTCGTACCCGGATGCTTGCGGTCCCGTTCGTGTGGCCGGACCACTTCGACCGTGATGTCAGTGACCGGAAAACGGCTACTCTGCCGTTCGATCTGCCGTGCTGTGCAACGGCACTCGACGGTCCGATCGGAACAGTGTTCGCTGTAACAGGTGCCAGATCGTTACGCCCACGAATGGCATGAAGTGCGGCTCTTTGCCACCGCTCCTTGATCTGGTAAGGATCGGCGCATCAATAACTGTCCGTTCTTGTCTGCGATCATCAGGCGGAGCGTGATGGCTACCTTGAAGTCGCGCCAGCTATTGATGCGCCGATCCTAAGGACTCAATCCGGCCGTGGAAGGAGTTCTTGTAGCCGTTGGGCAGTGAGCCGAACACGGGATTGATCGGCAAGCCTTTACTCTTGTCCCTGCTCCAGCGAGTCCTGAGCACGATCGGGGGGGGGCGGGGCTGGTGCGCCCACGGAATAAAACTACAGTGGGGTAGTTGGGGGGGGTATAGTGGTAATCCGATACCTCCCGGTGGTATTCAGAGTCCGCACGCCAGACGTCAGGAGACCGCCGTCGGCAGTCGACCAGCCCAAATAGAAACGCCGACGTCCATGCGGCCAAAGCACTTGGGACATCTGGAGGAAAATCCTTCAGATGCTGGCACAGCTTTTGCTTCGGGAGCAAACGACCTCGCGGCAGAAGCCATGGGCTGTCCCCAGGTACCCGCCGATGCGGGAACGTTGCGAGGATGTTTCTCACTAATTCAGCGAAGGAGATTGAAGATGGCTAAGGTCATGAAGTCGACGGACAGTTCCAGCTTGGCGGAAGTGGTCGACCGCATTCTGGACAAGGGTATTGTGATCGACGCGTGGGTCAAGGTGTCCCTCGTCGGTATCGAGTTGCTGTCGATCGAGGCCCGCGTGGTCATCGCGTCGGTCGAGACCTATCTGAAGTACGCGGAAGCGATTGGCTTGACGGCCACCGCAGCGGCTCCGGCCTGACGTCTGGCGGGCACAGCGTTAAACGTGGCACCGGTGGCGAGGTTCCTGCGGGGGGGCCTTGCCATCGGCGGCTGACGGAACGGGTTTCGTTTTACTCAAGGGAGGCCAGTCCATGCCAGTTTTTTCCGAACAAATCCAAGCCTTGTGCGATGCGGTCTTCTCCTCGAAGGTCGTGCGTGCGGCGGACGTGACGGAACTGAAGGCGGGAGCGCAGGAGTTTCTGCAGGAAGTCCGAGACACCCAACGCGAGACATTCGCGGAGCAAAAGGCGAATCTGGTAGCCAACTGCCAGACGCGTTCCGAGGACGTCGCGACGTTCCGCGATGGCGTGCGTCGCGAGCAACGCGCAGCCGCTGACCAGATGCAGCAGAAGCTTGATCAAAACCAGCAGGATCGTAAGCAGGCGGTCGAGACCATGCTGAAAGGCTTTGACCAAGTCCAACAGGCGTTTGCCGAACAATGTCAGGCCGCGACGCGGATCTGGCGTGAAATGAAGGAACGAAAAGTGGGCAACAGTTGAGTCGCTTGTGACCGAACGCTGCGGGACTTCGGCAGATCCGACCTGATCGGCGGACAACTGGGCTATCGGGCCTCGCGGGCGGTGGACAACTATATCCATTCCGTGGTGAAGACCGAAGAGAACATCTCCAAGGTCCTGGATGGACAACCGCGTCATCACGGCCTGTAAGTTCGGCTTGACGCGATCATACGACAAGTTCAACCGCTCGCGGCCCGAAGCCAACAACGTCCTGTTGGGGATTACTCAAAGAGCGTGTTTCTCTATTGGAGTTGAAAGGGAAGAGTCCATGGCCATCAAGACTTCCGGATCTCTTGTCTCGTCTCTACGAGCGTCAGCCTTCCGTCGAGTCGCTTGCGATAGCCGTTCGTGGGCGTTGCGGGAGATTCGCACGTTGCGTAGCTTAGCCCTGCGCGGCCGGTATCGCATCTCGCCTCCGTCCGCCATCGATCACGTGCGTACAGGTCGACCGTAATTGGGATCCGGCGATCGGGATCCGGCATTTTTTGGCCTTGAGTACAGGGAGGAGTCGCATGGCGACCCAAACGTTGAAGCATGCGACGTCCAGTTCTACACTTGCGGACGTGTTGGAACGGATCCTCGACAAGGGGGTCGTTATCGCTGGCGATATCAAGATTAAACTGGTGGACATCGAGCTCCTGACCATCCAGATCCGGCTGATGATTGCCTCCGTGGACAAGGCCAAGGAAATGGGCATGGACTGGTGGTCAAAAAACCCCCAATTCTGTTCACAAGGGGGCGGCCTGGAGAACCGTGACGAAATCGCCGCCCTGAATGCGCGCATCGCTCAGCTGGAAGCCAATCAGCGTCCCGTGGAAGCCAGTTGAGTAGGGTGTCAAGTGCAGCGCCGATGCACCGACTGCCGGACGTTCGAAATCGTTTTGCGGAAGCCCTGGGAAACATTCCCCAAGTCGACGTGTATCGCTGCGGGGAACCGCGTGGCCTGGAGCGATTGACCGAATTGGGGCAGATCCCGTAGGGACCGCGCTGTCAACCATCTTTTGACCGGAGAGCAAACCATGAGCATCGTGATCGAAGAAACCAGCGAATCGGATGTATTCTTGCCGACGCCCTTGGCCCCCTTGGAGTCATCGCAGGCAAAACCGATCGACACGCCCTCGCCGATTCTGAGTCGTCTGCTCCGGATGGCCGATGGCTACCGCAGCAGCGGATCACCGAAACAGGCCATCGAGATGTACTTTGAGTTGGCCGAACGGAATGCAGAGTCCCTGGCGGGACGGCAGGCTTGTGATCGACTGGTGAAGATCGCCGAAGAATACGAACAGCAAGGCTTGGCACGCCAGGCCCGCAGCATCTACGAACGCCTGCTGTGAGCAGAAAGGCTAGCCGATGTCTGGGAGCGTGGTGCGGATGTCTGACGTCGAAGAGCACATCTCGTTGTGCGAGACGCTGGATCGGGTCCTGAACAAGGGCGTCGTGATTGCGGGCGAG
>JAPLNJ010000488.1 GCA_026692885.1 Planctomycetota bacterium
GCCGGAGCGGCTCAAGCCCATCGGCGAGGCGCAGGGCATCCATCCCGGCCGCGTGGTCTGGGTGCATGACCCGCAGGCGACCGACTGGAAGGGGCCGGGAGATGGGCGTTGGTACGAAGCCCACCACACCAAGCAGGACCGCGTGAGCGACATGTTGTCGTCGGCCGTCCTGGAGCTGACGGGCCAAACGGCGGCAGCCCAAGCCTGGGACAAGCTGTTTCGGCACTTGAACCAGACCCGCGGCAAAGGCGACATGCCCTACAAGCCCGGCGAGAAGATCGTGATCAAGCCGAACTGGGTGGGGATGTGCTGGTGGTGGGGGAAGGTGGATCCGCCATTCGACGGACTGTACCCCGGCATCCACTGCTGGCGATCCTGCACCTTCGGGACGCGCGCAAGCCCCATCCAGCGCGCCCATCGC
Organism: Planctomycetota bacterium; assembly: GCA_026692885.1. Next base: position 422 of record JAPLNJ010000488.1, read on the forward strand.
GCAAGCAGCCCGGTTGGACCGCCACGCCGAACCGTCGTTGAAGAGGACACGTAAGTCTTTCGCGGCCTACTCACGACACGATTTCGGCCACAGCCCGTTCGTGGTGTTCTATGAAGTGACGCAGGCCTGCGACTTGCCCTTGCATGTGAATACGACCATCTCGCCTACCTCGCGACTCGTGGTGGATGTCTATCAGCGTCACGCCTGCTTTCAATCGCTGCGCGACGCGAATCGGCTGGCAGGCAAATGTGGCCGCTGCGAATTCCGGCACATCTACGGAGGCCGTCGGGCGCACGCCCTTGCCCCGACCGGGGACATTCTAACGTCGGAGCCGGATTGCGATTATCAGCCTGGGTGGCAGAGGCGGCGTCTGCCAAGCTCTTCGCACCTGCAGTGAGAGCTGGAATTTGGTGACGTGCGATAATAGGACTTTCTTACCAATTGCTGATTGACGCCGTTGTCGATCACGCAATAATAATGGCCGAAGACTTGGTAGCAAGGCGGCTGTTGACAATCGGTGGTCTACCCGGGCATGACTCGCAGCAGTTCTCCAACTCAACCGAAAGGCGGCGGGGGCTTCTGGGTTCCCGTGGTGATGCTGGTGTTCGCAGCGGCGTGGGCGTGGAACCCGTTTTCCTTCATTAGCCCCGTTCCGGCGGCGACCCGGGTGCCGTCCTGGGCTACGGACACGACACCGGTGCGTCAGCCGAAGCTCAAGCCGAATTACGTGGTGGGCGTATTCACCTACCGCTGCAGCGAATGCCACCGGATCATCCCTTCGCCAGCGGAGACGGAGCGCACGTTGACCCAGCATAAGGAAATCCAATTGCAGCACGGCATCAATACGCGCTGCTTCAACTGCCACCACCGCACCAACCGCGATGCGTTCGTGGATGACTACGGACATGAAATCCCCTGGGATCAGCCGCAACTCGTGTGCGCGAAGTGCCACGGACCGGTCTATCGCGATTGGCAGCATGGTTCGCACGGCCGGACGAATGGCTACTGGGACGCGAGTCGGGGAACGCAGACGCGGCGCAGGTGCATCGAATGTCATGACCCGCACCAACCCCCATTCCGGCCGCTAGCGCCGGCCCCTGGCCCCCACACCCTGCGCATGGGGCCGCAAGATTTCCGCACCCCTGGGAAAAGTCATGATCCGTTACGGCTCGGCCAACACCGCGCGGTCCTACGTGAGAACGACGTGTCCGAGGAGAAACACTGAGTCATGGAAGCTTCTCGCCCACAATCCCCGCCGCCCGGGACGACGCCCCCAGCGCCTGCCGCCGACGTGACGAGACGGGGCTTTCTGACGACGGGTTTTGTGGCGTTGGCCGGTGTCTCCGTGGTGGCAGCTGCCGTTTCGCCCCTGCGCAACCTGAACCCCAACGAGCTGCCCACGCTCGCCGAATTCTTCCAGAAACACTACCAGGAGATGACACCGGAGGACAAGGCACAGGTCTTCGCCCGCATTCGCGAAGAAGTGCAACGGCGTCACCGCGTCGAGGCGGAGTTGGCCGATCCGCCGCCGTTGACCGGGGTCGAATTCGTGTATGGCCTGAACCTCAGCCGCTGCATTGGCTGCCGACGCTGTGTGCATGCTTGCGTCCAGGAAAACAACCAGTCTCGGGCGCCGGAGATCCAGTACATTCGCGTGCTGCAAATGGAAAAAGGCAGCATCGATCTGGAGAGCGCCGACCACCACTACGCTCCTCCCTCGGTGCCGGATCCGGACAAGTACTACATGCCGGTCCAATGCCACCAGTGCGTCAACCCGCCGTGCGTCAAAGTCTGTCCCGTGGAGGCGACCTGGCAAGAGCCGGACGGTATCACGGTGATCGACTACGACTGGTGCATCGGCTGCCGCTATTGCGAAGCGGCCTGCCCGTATTGGGCGCGACGATTCAACTTTGCGGAACCCCAGCTCCCGGACGACCAAATCAATCCGCACATGGCCTACTTGTCCAACCGGCCGCGGCACAAAGGGGTCATGGAGAAGTGCACGTTCTGTCTGCAACGGACCCGCGTGGGCCGCTTGCCGGCCTGTCTGGAGGTCTGCCCGACCGGTTCCCGCAAGTTCGGCAACGTGCTCGACCCCGAGAGCGAGGTGGCGTACATCCTGAAGCATAAACGGGTGTACGTGTTGAAGGAGGATGTGGGAACCGTGCCGCGTTTCTTCTACTACTTTGACGAACGCGGCAGTCGCTATCGCGAGCCGATCGCACCGCAGCCGGCGGAGCAGCCCGCTGCGCAGACTTCGTCCGGCGCCACCCTCACGGCAACGCCCCAGGCGGAGCTGCCGACGGCCGAGGGAGGGAGGTGACGCATGAAAAAGTACCTCACCTTCCTGTGGGACTGCTTCCGCCTCAGCTTCGTCGGTGACTGGCGTTATCACCTGTGGATGACCGTCCTGACGCTGGTGGCGTTGTCGGGGCTGAATGCGTATTGCCAGCAATTTGTCCACGGGCTGGTCACGACCGGGATGACGGATCAGGTTTCGTGGGGGCTGTACATCGCCAACTTTACCTACCTGGTGGGCCTCGCGGCGGCGGCGGCGATGCTGGTCATTCCGGTGTACGTGTATCGGAATCTGCACCTGCACGACGTGGTGGTCTTCGGCGAACTGCTGGCCGTGGCCGTGATTGCCATGTGCCTGTTGTTCGTGATGGCGGACCTGGGCCGGCCCGACCGTTTCATGCATCTGCTGTGGCGGTTCAATTTTCCCCTGTCGATGTTGACCTGGGATGTGATCGCGCTGAATGGGTATCTGCTGCTCAATCTGCACATCTGCGGCTACCTGATCTACTGTGCCTATCGAGGTCGGGCGCCGTCGAAGGTGTTCTACGTACCGTTCGTGTTCATCGCCATCGTCTGGGCGATCAGTATTCACACCGTCACAGCGTTTCTCTACGTCGGCTTGGGTGGGCGGCCCTTCTGGAATTCGGCCATTATCGCGCCGCGGTTCCTGGCCAGCGCCTTTGCGGCAGGGCCGGCGTTCATCATCCTGACACTGCAGGTGGTCCGGCGATTTACCCGGCACCACGTCAGCGACGACGCGCTGCTCACGTTACGGGGCATCATCCAAGTGGCGATGCTGATCAACATGTTCCTGCTGGCCTGCGAGGTGTTCACGGAGTTCTACACAAATTCCGCGCACGTCGCCTCCTCCCACTATTTGTATTTTGGGCTCCATGGCCGGCACGCGCTGGTGCCCTGGATCTGGGTGGCCATCGGCATGAACCTGATCGCCACGGCCATCTGGGTGCTGCCGGCCTCGCGTAGTTTGCGGTTGCTGAACACCGCCTGCGTCCTGTCGATCGTCGGCATCTGGATCGAGAAGGGCATGGGGTTGATCGTGCCGGCCTTCGTCCCGACGCCGCTGGGCGAGATCGTGGAATATGTTCCCACGCGGAACGAGATCCTGATCTGCCTGGGGATCTGGGCCTTCGGTTTGCTGCTGTACACCATCTTTGTCCGCGTCTCGATACCGGTCCTGGCGGGCGAAGTGACTTATGAAAGACGTTTACGCCAATCGCTGCCCACGCGCGGGGCGGCCTAGCGAGGGAGTGAGACTGCCATGAATCGACGTTGCGTGACGCCCACGACTGCGGGAATGATTTCGGCCACCTTTCTGATCGCGGTCTGCAGTGCGGTTCCTGCTGTGCGAGCCCAGGCATGGGGACTGCCCACGATGTCGAAGGAGACCAAAGCCTGTATCGAGTGCCACAAGACGGAAAACGCACCGATCTATCAGCAATGGGGCGCCAGCAAGCACTTCCGGGCGAACGTCGGCTGTTACGAATGCCACATGGCCCAGGAGGGCGAACCGGACGCCTTCCAGCACGAGGGCACCTGGATCGCCACCATCGTGTCGCCGAAAGACTGCTCGCGCTGCCATGCTAAGGAAGGCGAGGAGTTCGCACATTCGCACCACTCGAAGGCCGCCCGCATCCTCGGCTCGCTGGACAATATGTTGGCGGAGGTCGTTGAGGGCAATCGGGGCATGGTCACTCCGGCCTTCCAGAAAGGGGTCAGCCCGGCGGCCGTCAGCGGTTGCTGGCAGTGTCACGGCAGTGAGGTCAAGGTCTTAGCCGGCGGCAAGCTGGATCCCGCCACGTGGCCCAACACGGGCATCGGGCGGATCAACCCCGACGGTTCGGAAGGTTCCTGCTCGGCTTGCCACAGCCGCCATTCGTTCTCGGCCTCGCAAGCGCGGCATCCCGACAACTGCGGCAAGTGTCACATGGGACCCGATCATCCGCAAATGGAGATCTACTACGAGTCCAAGCATGGCATTGCGTTCCGCGCCTTCCGCGACAAGCTGAACATGGAATCCTCGAAGTGGATTGTCGGTGAAGACTACCACCTGGCACCAACCTGTGCGACCTGTCACATGAGTGCGACCCCAGCCCGGCCCGCCACCAAAGACCGGCCGGCCCAACCGGGCTTGTCCGTCAGTCACGACGTGGGCCTGAGAATCAGCTGGAACAATCGGCCGGAGATCTCTGTCCGCCCCGAAGTCAGCGACAAAGAGATGGGCTTACCGGGTGCCGATATCAATTGGGAAACCCGTCGGAACACGATGAAAACGGTCTGCCTCAATTGTCACGCCAAGCAATGGGTCGACAACTTCTATATCCAATACGACAGTCTCCTCGAACAGTATCACGAAAAGTTTGCCCGACCTGGGCTGGACCTTTACGCCGCGGCCAAGCCGTTGCTCAAGCCGGCGCAGTTCTCCAACAAACTCGATTTTGCCTGGTTTGAAATTTGGCACCACGAGGGCCGCCGCGCCCGTCACGGCGTGGCGATGATGGGGCCGGACTACACGCATTGGCACGGCACGTACGAAGTCGCCAAGCACTTCTACGCAGAGATGGTTCCTGAACTGGAGCACTTGGCCCAGGAGGGAAAGCAGTCGGGCGACGAGAAAAAAGTCGCCGCCGCGGAGAACCTGGAGAAGAAATTGGAGGAAGTGCTCAACTCCACCAACCACCGCTGGTATCTCGACAAGCTCGATCCTGCCGAGCGAGGCGAACGCAAGCAACGGCAAGATGAGTTTAAGAGACGCTACCGAAAGTAGCTTCGCGATTCGAGATGGGGTTCGGGCTGATTGTTCCATCAACTCGACTTCTGCGACACGTGCCAACAAAGGACCGTATACGAGGTGCTCGGCTGCCTCCGCAACCCAGCCGGTAGCTGACACGCGACCGGATCACGACTCGAAACCGGTAAATCGCTGGACTGAAAGGGTGATGACAAGGCACCGCACTCAACGGAAGGGCAGTATCGCTCTTTCGACGAACTCACGGGTCGCCCTGTGGCGAGAGACGCCAACTCAGGCGGCCGACGTAGACCTTGCCCGCCGGGTTGATGTCGAACTCGAGCTTCACACGGTCCACATCCGTCCCGATGTGGAGCGGAAGCTGCGCAGTCTGCCATTCGCTGCCCGCTGTGACCTCGCCGCACCGCTTTTTCTCACTCCAGCGGTACTTGTATCGGCTGTTGATTTCTGCGCGGGTCAACACGGGCGTGATCGTGCGGCGGACGTCATTGGGCATGACTGGGGCTCCCGTGGAGGTTGTAGCACATGCGGCTCACAGTGTATCGTATCCCTAGTTCGACTGTCTTAGTTTCGAAAACGACCCCGTCCAGCTCGCCTGGACGGTGAGAGAAGTCTTGTAAGCGAGATCGCGACCGACGTTCACCGCCTTCCTCCCTTCCCCAGCCTGCCGCCTCCGGCGGCAGGCTGGGGAAGGGAGGGGTATTGCTGCGTTCGCGATCTCGCTCACAA
>JAPLNJ010000489.1 GCA_026692885.1 Planctomycetota bacterium
AGCACCTCCGGGCCGCTGATCCGGTGATGAAGGCCATCATCGACGGTGTGGGACCCTATACGTTGCGGTTCGAGCGGGACCGGTTTGCCATGCTCGTGCGGTCGATCGTGTCCCAGCAGATTTCGACCAGTGCCGCCCGAGCGATCCGCAAGCGATTGCAGGAATTCGCCGGGCCAGCAGGCTTGACGGCGACAAACCTTGCCGGGTTCACCATCGACGAACTACGGTCGGTCGGCTTGTCGCCGCAGAAGGCTGCCTACGTGGTCGACCTGGCCGACAAGGTGAATGATGGCACGGTGGACCTGCGGCGAATCGGCCGGCTGTCGGACGAGCAGGTCGTGGAGCAGCTAACCAAGGTCAAGGGAATCGGCCGGTGGACGGCCCAGATGTTCCTAATTTTCTCGCTCGGCCGCCCCGATGTTTTCCCGCACGACGACCTGGGCGTGCGGACAGCGATCCGCGATCGCTACGGCCTGGCTGAGTTGCCCGACAAGGCGACCAGCCACGCCATCGCGACATCTTGGCGACCGTACGCCTCGGTGGCAAGCTGGTACTGCTGGCGGTCGCTGGACTTGGCCCGAAACACGGAGACGGTGGCCAAGGGGTATCCGTCGTAGAAGGACTGACGGCAACTGGAGATCGAAGATGTTGAACCTACCCCACGAGACGGTCCAAGACGCGATCGCGAGCCTGCGGAAGATCTACTTCCCCCGCTTCCACGTCCTGCCCTACAACCGCTTCGACGTGGAGCACTCGCCGCACTGGTGGTTGTCGCCGACGCAGGAGAAGGCGGCGTTTCGACACGGCAAGGCGATGTTCACCCAAAACGAAGACTGGGTCGATCCTGGTCACGTCTTTGTCGGTTTCAACGTCGAGAAGGGCGTGCTCCAGGCGGGCGGCGGGCGTGCCAATGAGTTCATGGACAAGAGTTGGTTCTGGCACCGCTTCGTCACGCTCGCCAATGAACCGCTGGTGACGGCCATTGAGCAAACCCGTGAGGCGATCGGCAGCAACTTGCAGATCTATGTGGACTGTGGAATCCTTGGGGGCGGCACACGTTTTGAGTGGGTGCTCTTCGATGTGGACTCAGACCGTTTGCGGCGTCTGATGCCGTACGAGCGGCGTGACGGTCTGCTCTCCCGCCTGGCCGCGAGCACGGACTTCGGCGGGTTTTCAGATGCGTTGAGGGCACTCGACGGGTCGCCTACCGCTTGGCACTGGATTGACGTGCTCATCGGCACAGCGTTCACCCTCGATGCAAGCGGCCCGGACAATACCGGCAAGTGTGCGGCGTTGCTGCATCCGTTTCGACCCTGGATGCGTGTGGCTCGCTAAAGCGGTAGCATGCTGATGCCGCGAACACGGACACGGTAGCCAAGGGCTGCCTTTTCATTCACCACCACGCAGGAGAAGACCTCGATGCGACCTTCCCAAATCCACCACAGCAGTTCCCTGACACGACGCGATGCCTTGGCCGTCGCCCTGAGCGGTGCCGTCTGCGGGCTGGGTACGGCCCTTGTTCGTGGTGACGACAAGCTGCAATCGGCGAAGCTCAAGGGCCGGATCAAGCAGGCGATCACCTCCGGCGTGCTCCGCAAGATGCCCTTCGAGCAGATGTGCCAGGTGTGCGTGCAGTTTGGAGTGCTGGGAATCGACTTCGCCTCCCAGAATGACTGGCCCACGCTGAAGAAGCACGGCTTGATCTGCACGATGGCCGGCTCCGGGGCCCAGGGGCTGAACCGCAAGTAGAATCACGAGCAGGCCGTGGCCGCCCTTCGTAAGACGATCGAGGCCGTGGCCGAGGCCGGCTTCCCGAACGTGATTGTCATGTCGGGCAACAGGGCGGGGCTGTCCGACGAGGAGGGAGCGGCCAACTGCGTCGAGGGCCTGAAGCAGATCGCCGCGTTCGCTGAAGAGAAGAAGGTCAATGTCTGCATGGAACTGCTCAACTCGAAGCGGAACCACAAGGACTACCAGTGCGATCGTACGGCCTGGGGTGCCGAGGTTTGCAAGAAGGTCGGCAGCCCGCGGGTCAAGCTGCTGTACGACATCTACCACATGCAGGTGCAGGAGGGGGATGTCATCGCCACGATCCGAGAGAACATCGAGTGGATCGCCCACTTCCACACGGCGGGTGTGCCGGGGCGGCACGAGATCGACGAGACGCAGGAGCTGTATTACCCGGCCGTCATGCAGGCGATCATCGACCTGAAATTCGACGGCTACGTGGCCCACGAGTACAACCCCACACGAGACCCCCTTGAGTCGCTCAAGAAGTCGGTGGCGATCTGTGACGTGTGATCATGCGAGACACGAGCCACTTCCCGCTTTCATTCATGGAGAACAATGGCATGCGTTGGTTGTTGCAGCTTCCGAAGAAGGCACGCAGCGGAAGTCGTCCGCGTTGTATTCTGATGATGGACGGGCCACCCGCCGAGGTCGCCATTCGCCTATCTCAGTTGATTGGTCTTGCCGCCGTGGGCGTTTCCGCGGACGACAAATGGATGCCTCGCGGGACGCCCACGAGAAGAGAAGACGGCGGGTGGGACCTAAGATGTGCGGACGAAGCGAAGCTTGGCTCCCCGAATGAGCTCCTCCCACTTGATGTTCGAAAGGAACTCAAGGACTGGTGGTTGGCCGTCACGAACCGAGCGAACACGCCAAACTGGGACATTGCCAGCACGTGCACGATCAAGGGCAAGGCAGGGCTATTGCTCGTTGAGGCCAAGGCCCACCACGGGGAGTTGGAATACGAGGACGGCGGGAAACGTACTGTTGGCAATGAGCGGAACCACGAGCGAATTGGGACATGCATTGCCGACGCGAGCCGCGAGATATCGCGTGAGACTTGCCTGAAATGGAAACTCTCCCGCGACTCACGCTACCAAATGTCCAACCGCTTCGCTTGGGCCTGGAGACTAACGCAACTTGGTTATCCGGTCATTCTCGTCTACCTCGGATTCGTTAATGCCACGGAAATGGGCAATGGCCGTCGCTTGATCAGCGACGCGTCGGATTGGGGAACCGCGATTCATAATCATAGCCGTCCGCTGTTCCCGGCCGACGTGTGGAACCGCGAATGGATCGTCAATCGAGTTCCGCTGATCCCACTTATCCGAACGATGGAGGTCCCGTTGGCTCCTGACCTCGGCAACGAGGGATTGGAACTGATAAGCACGGCTTCGAGAAACGTCCTCAGGGAGGCATAAGTTCAGCAGCATGGTAATCTTGCGGACATTCTGGTCGGCTGCAGGGAAGGTGAACGCGTCAAGCCAAGGTACCGTGCGGGAGCAACTGGACCATTTTCCATTGCGATAGTGGGAACCGTCCCGACCGCGAGCGGCGTGCCCGGCAGGCGGATCGGATGGCTCGGATTCTGGGCGTCCTGCGGCTGATCCAGAGCCGGGGCCGATGGGACGCTACGGGGATCGCTGCCAAACCCCATCCGCACCCCCAATCGTGAGCGGAAATCGCCAAAGGTCGCCGGCGTCTTTGGGTGTCTCGGCGAGTCGCAAGTCGTTTGGCTCATTGAACTTCAACGTCTCGCCTATCGAATCGTTTCCCAATTATCGAATTAGTCAGAGCATAAAAGCCTTCGTTCGGGTATAGGTGAAAGACAGACGCACTTTCTGGCTCCCGGAGAGACGCAGGCCCCGCTAAGGGGTGGCGTTTCGGTACAGCCCCGCCGACTAAATGCTCGGCACCACGTGGGTCACGACCGATGTTAAGCCTTGAAAACCCAATGCTCTCCGGGAGCCTTTTTCCGAACATGGTGTTGAATGGTCCCCGACTGGGAAACGAACTGCTGCTACTTGTCCCGACTGCTGCCGGGCCGCCACCCGGCATTGTGTCGGCAACTGACCGAAGTCTTGGACACGCACGGTGTCCCGGTGCGATTCCTGGACGGGACCCGTGACATCTGGGCTCGGGACTACTGCCCGATCCAGGTTGCCCCGAACCGCTTCGTCAAGTTTCGCTACTTCCCGGACTACCTGCGGGGCGATCAGGAGAACCTGGTGACCGACGACAACACGATCTGCCGGCAGCTCGACAGCTTGGGGCGTTGTCAACGATCCGACATCAACTTGGACGGCGGCAACGTGGTCGCCACGCGAACCACCGCCATTGTCACGGACAAGGTGTACCGGGAGAACGCTGGCCGGCAGCGTAGGCAACTGCGGCGTGATTTCCGAGAGGCGTTGGAACTGACCGACTGTGTCCTGATTCCGAAGGAGCCGTACGACCCAATCGGTCATGCTGACGGTGTCGTCCGCTTCCTGGACGAAGGTCTCGTGGTGGTGAACAACTACTCGAAAGTCGATCCCGCGTACGGGATACGCCTCCGCAAGGCGTTGCAGCAGGCCGGTCTTACCGTCGTGGAGTTGCCACACTTTCAAGAACGGCGTGAGTGTGACGGCATCCCCTCGGCGGTCGGTAACTATGTCAACTTCCTTCGGATTGGGCAGCTGATCATCGCTCCGGCCTACGGCGTCGCCGAGGATGACGAGGCGTGCCGGACGCTGACGCAGCTTTGTCCCGACGCCCAGGTCGTTTCGCTTCCTTGCACCGAACTGGCACGCGAGGGCGGTGTCCTGAACTGCGTCACGTGGACCATCAAGGCGTGACCTACTGTCACCCGGAAGAACAAATATGATCATCAATCGCAGAACATTCCTGGGAGCCACGGCTGGAATTGGGATCGGCAGCCTGGCCGGCATTACGCCGGCCGTCCCCGCCGCAGGACTTGCCACGGGAAGACTGGCCGCGGGTCCGATGCCCGACGAGTACGAGCAGATCCTGGCGACAACGCCCGATCTGAAGTACTTGGGCTGTCCACGGTCCTGGTCGGTAGTGGAGCAAGGATTCCTGCCCATAGCTGCGGACCGAGTGCTGATCCTGATCCCCGAACATCGGTCCTGGCATCGTGATGCTGGGGATGGCTGGGCCTACGAACACCGCAGCCTTCGGCAACGCCTGGGGGCGAAGTTGGCGGCGAAGGGGATGCCGCTCCCCGACGAGAAACTGGCCCTGTGCGTTCGCATCGCTTTCGAGCTGGGACGCTTCTACAACGTCCCGGAGCACAGCGAAGACTGGGCGTATCGGATGGCGTGGCGGGAGTCGCTGGCTGCGACGGGGATCGCCAACGGCGTGGCGGTCCCGCATCAGTACCAAACGTATGGGCCTGTCGCCACGGCAAACGGTTACGTTGACTGGTGGCTGATCCTGTTTCCCCAGGCGATCAACAGCTGGGGCAGCTTGGATGACCAGCCCGTTCACCTGATGTTCACCCACGTGTACGCTCGCCCCGCCAGCGAAGATCCCGCGAATTATCTGGGACCGCTCGGATTGTTCTCGAAGGGCCTTCGATCACTGCTCCAGGAATCGCCGGAATTCGCGGTGGCGACGGCACGACTGGATCGCGTCTCGGCGGCTCGTCTTGTGAATCGGCACGTAGTTCTGGCGATGCAGGGGGCCGCATGAACCAACGCGGCATCTTGTATCCAGACCCACACTGGAGAGAATCGATGTGTTCCCGAACCGCCAGCGATACGGCGGTCAGCTCCGCTAATTGAGGGAACTGGGGAGCACCTACGTCGCTTTGTCGTCGATATTGCCCACAGCCCGGAAAGCATCTTTCAACATGATCCAACCATCGCTACCCTACGGCACGCTCGATCTCGACCGCAGCGTTGTCGAGCAGAAGGGGCCGCCAAAACGCCTGCGTTGTTTTGTGCGTGGCTGCACCCAGTACATTGAACCGGTAAGCCAGGACAAAGCAATCGCGTGTCCGGAACACGGTATTCGCTGCCACGGTTCCGGGACCTACTCCTACGCCGATCCGAGCCGCAACGCCGTTGCGGCAGTAGAGCTGTTTGGGCGGCGGCTTATCGGACACCCTGACAAACAGGACACGGCGAAATTGGGGTACGAGAATTCCGAGGATACCCTGTCGTGGAACGTCTTCCGCTCGTTCCAAGAGGCCGGTGCTCTCGGCACGCTGGCAACGGAGGTCTTCGGACTGCCCGCATCCGCTGAGCCACAGCTTTACCTCTGGGGGCTCAGGCTGACCGACGACTCGCTGAAGTTGTGGCCCCTGCTGACCGCCGCCAGACGGCGATTTGAGACCAATCTGCCGGTCGATCGCCCACCGACCGAACCAGACATCGCCCTGTACGTGCCGGGCCAGTACCTGGCTCTGATCGAGGCGAAGTTCACTTCGGCCAATACCGCCTGCGAGGCAGGTCGTCCTCGCAAGAATTCGAAGTCGCTAACCTTTGAGGAACTGCTCAGCATCTATTGTGACCCGTCGCTGCGAATGCTCGACCTGGCAAAGGCCAAGGCCGGCAAACGGCTGTACTACCAGCTCTGGCGAAACATGATCTTCGCCGAGTGGATGTCGCAGAACGACAGCCCCACCACCCAGGCGTACCACTTCAATCTCGTTCGGGAGGAGGCGGAGGAGGAGAGTGCCGCAGAGTTTCACGAGTTATTGCACGACGGCTTTCGAGATCGATTCCGGCGACTCACCTGGGAGTCGATCTACCAACTGGCCAGGCGGAGCGGCTCCCAGCTGGACCGGCTTTGCACATACATGGAAACGAAGACAACAAGGCTGAAGAAGGCATTTCGGATTCCAGGGCCAAGCGGAGCGACCTCGTGAACGCGATCAAGGGCCAGCGGCTGCATGTGATGCTGGGTGCTTCCCAGGTCCGGCGACGGCTCAAGGGGCTGGGGTACGGCGTCCGCAAGGTCGAAAGTGCCGACCGCGGCGAGGCCGTCATCATCCACACGGCCACGGGTCAGCACCTGCGGGAACTCCAGGCGATCTTCCAGGACGTACTGGAACCGGGCAAGTCGGAAGACTCGACGCCGACACCGGATGAAGATGAGGACAAGACCGCATGACTGCCGTCCAACCCGGTCGCTACCGACATTACAAGGGCAAGGAATACACCGTCATCGGCGTCGCTCGGCACAGCGAGACCGAGGAAGAACTCGTCGTCTACCGGCAGGAATACGGGGATCGCAGTCTTTGGGTGCGGCCCAAGGCGATGTTCCTGGAGACGGTGGATGTTGACGGACAGACGGTGCCTAGGTTCCGGTACATCGGCCAGCAGTAGCGGCCATGTGACGTTGCGGGGCAGTCCACAAATCCAGATTTTGGAGCCGGGATTCCGGGAGGGCCACCAGTGCCGTGTTTTCCGAGACATCTCAGCGACGACTTCCTCCGGCTGCTGGTCCCAGGCGGCCCGCTCAACTTCCTGATCGCTGGTTGTCCGCAGTCTGCCGTTCCAGACCACTACGCCGTGGACGTGCAGCTTCGTGCAGGCAACACGATCCAGTACTACCACGGGACCACATCGTTGCTGCGGATCACGTTTGACGGGATACAGCTCCAGGCCGATGCGGCCGGGAAGTACCGGGGTCTGCCGGGCTTCACTGAGCTATTCACATCACGCTCCCTTGAATCGGCCGCCCTGAAGGAATACCAACGCCTGTTGCCGATGGTCCTTGATCACATCGCCGGGGATCTGGAACGTTTGGTCAGGCAGAAGGCTCTGCTTGGGTTGTTGCCCTCGGAGGCGGTCAATCGGCTTCCGGCCACGGGCATTCGGCGAGTTGATTGTGCTGTGGTCGTGGTGGCGAAAGACGGCGAGCGGACATCGAGCGATCGGCTGCGGGACAGAATGACGTTCCAGGGCGAAACCGGGATGCCGATCTTTCAACTGTGGTCAGATGATCGCACCGCCCTCAGTTTCCAGCGACTGCGAGAAGGTAGCTGCTGAACCGTGGCGTTTCAGGGTCCCCTTTGTTCCGGCGATGACCTCGTCCGATCTGACGTCGCGACGAGGTCTCGACGCTGGCTGACCCACGGTTGGCAGAGACAGCCCGCCGTATGAGTATCGGCGTCTCGTGCTGAGAGTGACGAGGCACTGACAAAGCAGACAATGTGGGAGGGGTTCAAATGTAGAGGACTTTGTAAGTCTTCGACGGAGACACGATTGCTGACGACCGGGCAGCGATCTACGGGCCGATCGACAGCCTTGACGGCCCTGCCACCCATCCGCTCATGGTTTAGCCTGCGGGTTTGCCTGGGGGCGTCAGCATGTGCCCAGCCCATGATGACCGACCACCGCCGACCGCGGTATCATGAGCGACCGCACATGCCGCAATGTCGGGCGGAGTACACTGTGGATCAGGTGGGGGCGGGAAGGCGGGTGGCCGCCCGTTATTCAAGTCGTGAAGCGGAGTTGAATCATGCAGCACAATGGTTGGCTGGCGGCGGCGATCGTCTACACGATGACGGGGATTGCCTGGGCACAGCCGAAAGACACGATTTACGACGAGGCCCAAGTACCGGCCTACACGTTGCCTGACCCCCTGACGATGCAGGATGGGACGAGGGTCACTGATCCTGATACGTGGCGAAGCAAACGCCGGCCGGAAATCCTGGGGCTGTTTCAAAGCCACGTTTACGGGCGTACTCCAACAGCGATTCCGAAAATCGTCTTCGAGATCACCTCGCTCGATGCCAATGCCCTGGGCGGCAAGGCCACGCGGAAGGAAGTGGCCATTTTCCTGTTGGGCAAGCGGGACGGACCGAGGATGGATTTGCTGTTGTACGTGCCCAACGGTGCAGACAAACCCGTCCCGACCTTCATCGGCCTCAACTTCTACGGGAACCACTGCATCCATCCCGATCCGGGCATCACCTTGTCCAAGACCTGGATGCGGCCGACACGGGAAATGGGCGTCGTGGACAATCATTCCACGGAAGCCTCCCGTGGCTGCCAGGCGAGTCGCTGGCAGGTCGAGAAGGTGCTGGACCGCGGCTACGGGCTGGCCACCGTGTATTACGGCGACATCGAGCCGGACTTCCCGGAGGGCTGGAAGCTGGGATTGCGTGCGGCGTTGAGTCCGCAGGGTAAGGACACCGTATTTCAGCCGGACGACTGGGGTGCGATCGGTGGCTGGGCCTGCGGGCTGAGCCGAGCGATGGACTACCTGGAACAGGAACCGGCCGTGGATGCCAAACGCGTTGCCGTCATGGGGCACTCGCGACTCGGCAAGACTGCCCTGTGGGCGGGAGCCCAGGACGAACGGTTTGCCATCGTGATCTCGAACAACTCCGGCGAGGGCGGGGCCTCTCTGGTGCGGCGGCGATTCGGCGAGGCGATTCACCACTCCGTGAGCATGGTCCCGTACTGGTATTGCACCCGGTATCGCCAGTACGCCTGGCACGAAGCTGACCTGCCGGTGGACGCCCACATGCTGGTCTCGCTGATGGCACCGCGACCGGTCTACGTCGCCAGTGCCAGCAAGGATTTGTGGGCCGATCCTCGTGGCGAGTTCCTGGCGGCCAAGCACGCTGAGCCCGTGTACCAGTTGCTTGGTCGAGCCGGCCTGGGAGTGGCAGACATGCCATCTGCCGATCATCCCGTGGGTGACTTCATCGGCTACCACGTTCGCACGGGCGACCACGATGTCACGGCGTACGACTGGGAGCAGTACCTTGCGTTTGCCGACCGGCACTTCCGCAAAGGAGTCGGCGGTGGAACAGAGCAGCAACGCGAGGACGGGACGAAATCGCCATGATCTTGCTAAACAGCCGTAGCCTCGTCGTGTTGCTGGTCCTTTGCGTCAGCGTTGCGGCCGGCCAGGAACCGGCCCGCCCGCCGATTCTGGCGGCCTCGGCGGAACGGTCGGTCACTGAGCGAGTCACCGGCCGGACATTTCCCTCCGTGTTCCAGGCATGGAGTCCTGCCCAGAATATCCGCGATGAATCGCCGTTGCACACGGTGGCCCGCCACGACTTGATCTGGCACGGTCCGCAGTTCTTTGGTCTCCACTGGAACAACAAGTACACCGGGCTCGCCGATGGATTCACGGTCGAAAGCGTTCAGGCCGCCCGTCTATTCCGGCAGAAACTGCTGAAGCTCAATCCCAATCTTGTGTTGATCGCAGAAATCCGCTACCGGGACGCCCACCGGAGCTATTTGCCGAACGGTCATGCTTGGTGGCTGCGGGACAAGCAGGGGCAGATCGTTCCAGGATGGGACGAAGGCGGCTTTCTGTGCCTCGACTTCCACAATCCGCAGTTCCGGTCGCAGGTCGCCAGCCAGGCCAAGGCGGTCGTGGAATCCGGGGCGGCCGATGGTGTGCTGCTGGACTGGTGGTCGGATGATCCCAGCAGGCTGGAACTGATCCGGGAGATACGGCAGGCGGTTGGCGAGCGGGCGATCATCATCGCCAACGCCAATGATCGCCAGACGCCGCAGACGGCTCCGTTCATCAACGGTTACTTCATGGAGTGCTACCGCAGCCAGACGGCGAACGACTGGAAGACCATCGCCGACACGCTCGCCTGGGCAGAAACCCACCTGCGGGAACCGCGGGTCAACTGCCTCGAAACTTGGTTCCACAAGTCACGGGACGATCTCGATCTGATGCGGACCACCACGACGCTAGTCCTGACCCACTCGGACGGCTACTGCTTGTTCTCCGACCCCAACCCGCTTCCCACGCCGGACCACTTGCACAACTGGTATCCATTCTGGGAGCGGAGTCTGGGCAAGCCGATTGCGGAGCGGCACGCACGTCCCGATGGCACGGTGAGCCGGGAGTTCGAGCATGGTACAGCGGTGTACAATCCACTGGGCAACCAAGCGGTGTCGGTACGATTCACAGACCGGCGTCGCAGTGTAGCAGCCGGGAAGGTGGACGAGGAACACGCCCTCGGCTGCCCAGACGGCGATATTTTCTTGAATCTGAAGTAACGCGGGTGGGATGACCATGCAGAGCATTTGCGTCTTTTGTGGCTCCAGCGTCGGCAATGACACTGCTTTCTGGCAGGCTGCCGAGGCCCTTGGACAGGCCCTGGTTCAACGAAACACCACCTTGGTGTACGGCGGCGGGAACATCGGCTTGATGGGCGTGATAGCAGATCAGGTCATGCGTGGTGGTGGACGGGTAATTGGAGTCATTCCCCGGAAACTTGTCGAGAAGGAGCTGGCCCACCACGGGATAACTGACCTACGGGTCGTCGGCTCCATGCACGAACGCAAGGCCCTCATGGCAGAATTGGCGGAAGGCTTCATTGCTTTGCCCGGCGGGTACGGAACCGTCGAGGAATTCAGTGAGGTGCTCACCTGGGGACAACTGGGCCTGCACTCGAAGCCGATGGGCATGCTGAACGTGTCGGGCTACTTCGATCACTTACTGCGGTTCTTCGACCACGCGGTGAATGTCCGTTTGTTGAGTCCCGAGCATCGGCGGTTGGTGTTGGAGAGCGACAGGGTGGATGTGCTCTTGCAGAGCATGACCGACTGGCGGGCAACGCCGACGCCCAAGTGGATTCAGCCGGACGAAACGTAGACAGCGATTCGTCGCTAACAACGGAGCGAAATGCGGCGGTTCACATCCAGAAACCAACACTCCCGAACAGGTCGCCCGACTCTTTGAGCACCAGCGTTGCCCGGAGTTGCCGCCCGATCTCGACTGACGGAAGAAATGCCGTCCATTCTTGGGGGTTGGTCTGCTGCGGCTTGCTCGCTCACGGTTTTCCGTAATCCATCGGCAGGAATTGCAGTCGCTCCCACGGGAACCCGTTGAGGATCGCGTACACGGGTGTGCCCTGGAACAAGGCGGGATACGGGTCGGCCTGTCCGAGCTTGGTGTAGGATTTGGGATTATGTGCCCGAAGCGTAATGGCCCCGGCCTTGTCCCACACCACGAAGCCGTACTTCTGAGCGGCCTTCGCGATCATCCTGCCGACCGGGTGCATCTTGAGGGCGTCCACGTCGACGGCAGGATCGAGACGGAATCGCAGACCTTCAGGAATCCTGTTCGGGGCGTCCTTCGGGTTGTAGCCATCCGAGCGATTGGCTGGGTACGAAACGACCTGCCACTTCTCGGTATCCACCAGGGCGATGCCCAGCACGTGCCGGATCTCGCCACGCTGCAACTCTTCCGCCGTGATCTGGCCGCCCAGGAACGGCAAGCCGGTGGCCGTCGTTCCGTAGGGTTTCTGCCAGATGCCTTGGTTCTTGGACACGTCCCGCATACAGCCGCCCCAGCAGGCTTGCCACTGGCCGTTGAGTTTGCGTGCCTGCCAGAACTCCCACAGCGTGTCGCTGGACGGCTGGTAGATCGTCATCTCCCCATCGGTCCCATCAGCCGGTTCAGCGTAGTCCGGGATCGGGACGGCCTTCCATTGCTCCGCAAGCTTGGGATCGGAGAAGCCTTTCTTCTGGCCGTCCCATTCAGCGACGCGGACGGTGGCCGTGTTGGCATCCGCCACGTACACGGGGCTCGCGTAAGCGGTCAGATTGATGGACACGGTGCCGTAGTACGCCTTCTTCTGACGCACAAATTCGGCCACGAAGTTTGCCGAGTTGGGGTGCAGCGGCACGTCGGCAGGCAGCGGTGTGTACCAGAAACTCGTCGGTGCGAAAATGGTGGCCGATTTCGCTGGCGGCTCTGCGGCGGTGGCCGTGTCGAAGCCGAAGTGACCGACCAGCAGGACGGCCAGGGTTGTCGGCAGCGTTACGATCTGTCTACTCATGGGTGGTTCTCCAGATACTCCGAAGGAGTCAGGAACACATAGCCCCTGGCCTTCAGGAACTCAATGATCTTCACGAAACCGTCCCACCGCTTGTCATCCCAGGCATTGGGATGATTCACAGTTGCCTCCTCGTGGGTTGTTCGAACCGAAGCGTTGGCTATCTTAGCACGGTGGAGCGGCGTGGCCAACGCTGGCGGGCCTGCGGCCAAAGCGACTTGATTCGTCAGTCGGCTCACGTACCGCTTCGCAGGGCCGGCCTCGGTGGTAAAATGCCGCCTTCATCAACCTCAGCACGAGAAAGGGAGCCACATGTCAACTCAGGACCGTTGGTTGTTCGTCGCCCTGATCGTTGGGCTCGGTGGTTGCAGCCTCTCCGGGATGTCGGCCATCGCGGCGGCCGGGGAGTCGGACCAAGCCACCGTGATATCGGCGGCGATCCCTTCGCTCCGCACTGACAACCACACCACCAACGAGGCGTTCCGCATCGCGATCGGCGATCTGATGGGGAACGTCCAGCCGTTCAAGGACGGCCTGTTGGAGCGTCCGATGCCGGTGATTCTCGCCGGCCTCCACTACGACACGCCCTGGACCAGGGATGCCGCCATCAATGCCTGGAACGGCGGTTCGCTGATCTTGCCCGAGGTGTCCCGCAACACGCTGCTCTCGGTGCTGACGAGGGCGGACGGCGGCATTCGGATCGGCGGCCAGTATTGGGACTGTATCGTCTGGACGACGGGGGCCTGGCACCACTACTTGGTCACCGGCGACCGCCAGTTCCTGGCCACAGCCCTGGAAGCCACCAAGAATTCGCTGGCGTACTTCGAGCAGACCGAATTCGACATCGCCACAAATCTGTTCCGCGGGCCGGGCTGGAGTGACGGCGTGGCTGGCTACCCCGACGAGTATGCCGACGCGGGTGGGTCCAGCGGCATCCTTGACTGGCCCAAGCACAATCCCGACAAGGCATCGAAGCCTGGGTACGGCATCCCGATGCAGGCCCTGTCGACGAACTGCTTGTACTACAACGCCTACCTGACGGCCGAGAAGATGGCCGGCGAATTGCAGGTCCCCGCCGATCTGCAGTGGACGACGAAGGCGGCGAAGCTCAGGCAGGCCATCAACTCGCAACTCTGGCTAGCGGACAAAGGATATTACCGCCTCCTGGTCGGTCCTTTTGGCAACTGCGATCATCAGGAGGGACTCGGTGCCGCGTACGCCTTGCTCTTTGGCGTGGCTGATCCCGCTCAGACTGAGTCCGTGATTGCTAATCAGCACGTCACGCCGGCCGGTTTCCACTGAGCGTGGCCCAACTTCGGCCGCTACGAAAATCCAGACGGAAAGTCGTTCGGGCGACATGTCGGGACCGTGTGGCCGCAGATTCAGGGCTTCTGGGCTGAGGCCGCCGCCAGAGCGGGAAAAGCGGCGATCTTCCGTCACGAACTGTTCAACCTGGCGGGCCATGCCACACGCGACAAACAGTTTGCCGAGATTTATCATCCGGTGACGGGCGAGGTCTACGGCGGCTTGCAGGAGAACGGCGGCCGGGGCATCGTGCTCTGGGAAGCCACGTCCCGGCAAACCTGGGCAGCGACCGCCTACCTGCGGATGGTCTTGCTGGGACTGACCGGTCTGCGATTCGACGCCGATGGTGTCCGGTTCCAGCCCTGTCTCCCGGACGGCATTGCCCATGTGGAATTACGGAACGTCAACTACCGCAGGATGCGGCTCGACATCACCGTACGCGGCAGCGGGACCAAGGTGCAGGAAGTCCTCGTCAACGGCCAGAAACTCGACGCCGGATTGCTGGCCGCAGACCGCGAGGGACGGCAGGAGGTTACGATCCGTGTGGGGAAGGAATAGCCGGATACGACTTTCACGAAACGAACCGCTCAGTGAGGAGGGATGCCTGATGAGAAAACCGCTGCTCTACGCTGTTGTCATGGCCTGCTCGCTGGTCGGAACCGTCTGCTGAGCGATCTGTGCCCGCGTCTTGCGGCTGGCCATCGTGTTACTCCTGAACGATTACTTCTCCAACAGCCGCACGGAAACACTGCCGATCACCAAGTCCTTGTCGGCGGCCGCGAAGCGAAAGTCAGCTCCGTTACTGCGGCCGGCGAAGCGGGCATGGGGCAGCACGAACCGGGCTTCCTGCCATTGGCCAGTGCCCTTTATCAACTGGTTGGGACCAGGCCGGAACTGTTGCAGGAGTCCTTCGAGTTGCGGGTCGCTGGAATCGTAATCCACCCGGAACTCCGCGGGTCCCGCATCCTGGTAGGTGACGGTCAACTCGACCGGTTCGTCCGTGTCGAACAAGAATGCGTCGTCCACGTCGAAGTACAGGTAGCGTGACGTCGGCGAGTGCTTGTTCTGGGTCGTCCTCCAGGCCAGTCGGCCGTCCACCGTCTTCTCCACCACAGGGCCGTCGCCGTCCGCCTTCGGAACAATCGACAGTCCGTCGAACTTGCCGGGGGAAGCGGTGGCCACTCGCCGTGCCGAACGCAGCACAGAACGGTCCAGTTTCTGGCCCGCGTGGAACTGGTCAGCGAACTCGCGGGTCAGGTCGATGTACTTCCGGCCGTATTCGCGGCTCTGGCAGATGTCCGTGCCCTCATGAAGCTCGTTCCAGGTCTCGACATGCACCAGCCACGGCCGGTTGTTGACCTCTCTGGTCAGCAATCTTTGCCAGGCCCGC
>JAPLNJ010000490.1 GCA_026692885.1 Planctomycetota bacterium
GCGATTGCCTGCGAGCGACTGCAGGCGGGCTTGATCGAAGACCTGGACTTGGATGTCTTCCCCGGGTTGGTACGACCTCGCGAGGTGAAAAAAGAAAACCCGGTCTCTTGAGAGAGACCGGGTTCGCCAAACCGGCTGAGGGATAGCCGCGTCAATGAGGGCGTTCACCTATTTTTTTGGCGAGAGCGACAAGTCGACTTCGATGGCCATCATGCCACCCAAGCCGCCACCCATGCCACCCATTCCACCGCCCATGCCGCCGCCCATGCCGCCGCCCATGCCGCCGCCCATGCCACCGCCCATGCCGCCGCCCATGCCGCCGCCCATCTGGAAGGGGTTGACGCCCATGCCGCCGGTAATCGGGATCACGAGGTCACCCACCGGGTAAACCTTAGTGACCAGTTCTTTCTCGGCCTCCTCGGAACTGGTGATCAAGAGCACCTCGTCCTTGATGAAGTAGGTCAATCCCAGATCCTTGAGGACCAACCGCAGGGCGGAACGCAAGGTAATGCCTTTGAGGTTTCGGGTCACGGGCGTGTCGGTACCCACACCGACGTTGTCCAGGGCCTTCTTGTCAATTTCGATCGGGATGTCGTGTTGGTCTCGCAGGAACGCCACGACGTCTTCCAACGGTGTTTCAATGAACTCCAGTCGCGTGTCATCGTTCAACGCCGCGTGAATCTTCTGTTCGGCACTGCCTTTGCGTGCCAACTCGACCGAAGCGTACTTCTTGCGACGCAGGGTCAGGTCAGACCAAACCTGTGGTTCCGGATAAGTGATCGGGGGCTCGTCCGGGAACGGCACCAGGGCTTTCTCGACGGTGTGCAGCGCCCGGGCGAAATTACGGTGACGAACTTCTCGCAACCGCCACATCTCACTCACGTTCCAGCCGAACCGTGAAGACCAGATGGCCGCTTCGGGAGTGGTCCCCAGCGGATCCAATTCGCGGACCTGCGTGGCCACCACATCCTCGGCATCCTGATACCGACCTTCGCGAATCAACGAATTGAATCGATCCATGAGCTGCTTGACCTTTTGGCGGCTGCGCGCCGTCTCTTCGACCAGGCGTTCTCGCTCTTCGGCGGCCGCCAGATTCTCGCGAGCCATCGCCAGGCGGCTCTCAACTTCCTTCGCGCGGCGTCCCGATTCGCGAATGGCCGAAATCACTTGCTCTCGCACCTGGGCCTTCAGTTCCGGGCTGGCGTCCGCGTTGCGGTCTACCATCTCCAGCGTCAGCTTCAGATCGGCTTGCGCTCCGCTGGGGTCGGTCGCCAGTTTCTGGCGTGCGTCCTTCAGGGACTGCTCGACTTCCGCCTGGAACTTCTGATCAATCACCTGTTTGTTGTTCTGCACCAGATTGAGGAATCCGCCCACGTCCTGCATCCCGGGCTGATCTCCAGCCGGAGCCCCACCAGGATTGGCTGCGGGGGGCTGCAAAGCGACCATCCGCAACTCCAAGGCATCACCGCTGTTCGCGGCACCACCCCGTTTCAGAACCGCGTTGCGGACGGCTAGCGCCTCGGGGTTATTCGGGTCTCGTTTCAGGACCGCCTCGGCGACCTTCTTGGCGCCATCCAAGTCGCCCGTTCGCAGCGCGCTGCCGCCCAGTTTGGCCAAGGCTTCGTTGTTGGTCGCGAGCAAACGGGCCACTTCCCGCAGTCCGTTCGAACCCAGCGTGGGCAGGGCTGCGCCGCCTGTGCTCCGCGCGCCATCAACCAATTGCGGCAGGAAGCTGAAATCCTCACTGGAAACCTGTCCGGTGACGTTCCATTGCAGATCCATGGGCTTGCCGTTTACCTCGGCGACGAGCTTCACGGCCTGGGCTTCTCGCGATTTCAACGTCCCCAACAGCACCGTGTCACGATCGCTTCGCAACGGAGGAATCGTCTTGGGGAGGACTTCCTGCATGGTCTGGGGCAGATCGGCGGAAACGGGCCAGAAGACCACGCCGTGGGCGACTTGAGCCATCGCTGCACCGGCTTGTTCCGTCGACTTGCCTTCCGCCGCGTCCAGGTAGACCATGCCACCCGTGTGGTTCGCCAACGCCGCCACCATCTGGACGTCTCGTCCCGGACCAATCGCATAGCTCGAAACTGGAATACGACGATCCACGAGATGCTTGGTCAAATCTGCGAATTCGGCCGGTTGCATTAGGTTAGCGCGGCTCCTGCCGCCACCGATGTAGATCACCGCGCGGGGGTTGGCCGGAGCGCCGGAAAAGCTCTTCAGGACGCCCTTCATGGTTTCCAGCATATCGGTCGAACCGAGAGGTACGCGTCCTTCAAGTTTCGCCAGGCCCGCCTGCATGGCCTCACTACCGACCGCAACAAAACCCTCCGTCATAGGCACGGCGTTTAGGTCCGCCGCCATCAATTTGATGCGATCTTGCTGGCCCAACCGGCTGAGCATGGTCTTGAGGCCCGCCAGGGCGTCATCGCGGTACGCGCCGGTCTGGCTGGCAGACGTGTCGAAAAGCACCAAGATGTCGTGCGCGGAATCGGATGTCGCGGTCTGGGGCGGAGTCAGGCTCAAGGCAAAATAGGTCTGCCCCGCAGAATTGTCATACGTGGCCAACTTCGCGGAATCGTTGCCAGAGGGCGGAGCGGCCCCCCAAGTGACACCGCAGAAAAGCGTTGTCAGGACTGCGATTATCGTCAGGAAAGAATTGCGTCGCGACATGCTTGAGACTCCATCACGGAAGTGTATGACCAACGGGCTGCTCTTTGTTCTGGGAGCAACAGCCCTTGCCTTGCCCGAACCTTGCCTTGCCCGAACTTACCAGCGCGTGGGGCGCGCTTAGCCTCACTTATTCTATGCGGTTGACAGGGTTTACGCTACAGATAAAACAATTCCGCAGGAAGCCGGCTCGGCGGAATCCTGGTGGGAGCTGCCGCCCACGGCAGCGTCACCAAGCAATTCCAGCTAGTTCAGGCCGCATACTCCCCAGGAAAACATCGGCGTCCACTGGGAAATGATAGCAGTGGAATTCTCGTTCACCGCCAGCGGTGGCGGCGACGCTCACGACGAATCGCTACAAACGAGCATCGCTGCAAAATCCTCGCTCTCGGAAAAATACATCAAGTCCGCTCCGCTTAGGACCACGAAACGAATAGAAGGAATAAAGGAACAGCTGTCGGATCTTCAATGTAGTCATCACGCTCGGCCGTGATGACATGTCGTCACGGCCGAGCGTGACGACTACTATTTCTGCGAAACTTGTTTTTTCGTCCGTCCTTACTCTTCTCCGTGCGGGGATCGCCGGGACTGTTTTCGATCCGAACTCTCCCGCTTGACCCTCAGTCGCCGCTCCTTCGCACCCCGTGACGGGCGCGTCGCCTTGCGTGGTTTTGGCGGCAAAGCGACCTCCAGGATCATTTCTCGCAATTTCTCGAGACAGTCCTCCAAATTGCGCGCCTGATCGCGATAACGCTGGCTTTGGAGGACCAGTTCTCCTTCTTTGTTGATCCGACGCCCAAAGCGGGCGCGAAACCGGACAAGCACATCCTGAGGCAGGCTCGGGGACGTAGCCAGCGACCAGTGTAGCGTAGCCTTGCTGCTGACCTTGTTGACGTTTTGCCCGCCAGGCCCACTGCTGCGCGCGTAAGACCAGCGAAATTCGTCGCGAGGAATCTCGATGCGTTGATTGACGTGGAGCATAGTTGGACCCGTACCCTGGCTTGGGGCCGGCTCGATGCGAAGCCAGACCAGCCTGGATGATACCGCGGCGCATCGCGGCTTGCCATTGAGGGAGGGACGCCTCGTTGCGGCAACTCGGCGGCACCGCGGCACCGCCTGCCCTGAAATTAGCCCTTGACCCATCGGCGTAACCTTGCTAGTTTTCACCCCTTTACCTTCAGCGGCTGGTATTGTTTCGGGAGCGATCGTTGTGCCTTACGACAGCATTGTGCTAGTAAAACAGGTCCCCGACACCGCAAACATCACGGCTGAGGCCATGAAGGACGACGGGACTGTGAATCGGGCGGCTTTGCCGACGATTTTCAATCCGGAAGACCTGAACGCGTTGGAAACGGCCTTGGAAACTCGGGATCGGTTCGGTGGAACTGTTACCGCGCTGAGCATGGGCCCGCCGAAAGCGGCCGATGTGCTGCGAGAATGCCTGTTCCGCGGCGCGGACCGAGGCATCCTACTGACGGATCGCCGTGCGGCGGCCAGTGATACTCTGGCGACCAGCTACATCCTTGCGCAAGCGATTCGAACGATCGGACGATTCGATCTGGTCTTCGCCGGTCGCCAGGCGATTGATGGCGATACGGCCCAAGTGGGGCCCCAGTGTGCAGAGAAACTGGGAATTACTCAGCTTACCTATCTGGAACAGTTGATCCATCTCGGTGACGGAGCGGTCCGAATTCGGCGCAATACGGGCAATGGCTGGGAGATCGTCGAAGCCAAGTTGCCAGTGCTAATCACGGTGATCGGGACCGCCAACCAACCGCGCCCGCCGGCTGCCCGCAAGGTGATGAAGTTCAAGCGGGCTCGGGTTGAGGCAGAGTTGGCCGCTGAGGTCAAAGCCGACGTGGTTGGCAAGAGCGAAGAACAAGTCGCGGCCGCTCTCGCCAGTCGCCGCCAAGAACTTCGGGAGCAGGGGCTGCTCCTGGAGCAGTGGAGTCTGGATGATATCGGGGCCGACCTGAACCGTTGCGGATTGGCCGGTTCGCCGACCAAAGTCTACCGCGTACAGGCCATCGTGCTCACCAAAGAGGGCTACACGGAGATTCCACCCACCGAGGAAGGCGTACGCCGCCTGATCCACGAGTTGGTCGTGGACCGAACGCTAGGGTAATTGGTAATTCAGTCACGAAATATCGTAACGCGACCGAGTCGCAGCTGGAACAGGACGGGTTGAAGAACGTCCCACGACGGACCCAAAGGGGTATTGAGCAGCCATGATCGAAGTGAATCGCCAAGGGGAAGTCTGGGTCTTTGCCGAACAGCAGGACGGCGTCTTAGACGACGTCGTTCTGGAGTTGTGCGGCAAAGCCCGTGAATTGGCCGACAGACTGGGCGTCAAGGCCGGGGCCGTGCTGGCGGGTGCCGCGGTCGAAGGACTGCCCCAGAGGCTGATCGCGCACGGTATCGACAATGTCTATGTCGTCTGTGATGACCGTCTGGGCCATTTTCAGACGAACCCGTACGCCCGTGTGCTGTGCAGTCTGATTGAGAAGCACCAGCCGCAGATTGTGCTTTTCGGCGCCACGGTGATGGGCCGCGACCTCGCGCCCCGCGTGGCTTCGGAGATGCGTGCGGGGATGACGGCTGACTGCACCGATTTAGAAATCAAAGACGTCACGGATCCTCGCACCAAGGAAGTCCACTCGAATTTGCTGTTGCAGATTCGGCCGTCGTTCGGCGGCAACATCATCGCCACGATCGTGAATTACGATTGGTGGCCACAGATGGCCACCGTGCGCGAGGGTGTGATGACCTTGAATGACCCGGACCCGTCGCGGCAGGGCACGATCACCGAAGAGCCAGTGCACCTGCCTCAGTCTCTGTTCGCGGTCAAGTTGATCGAACGGCACATCGAGCCGCGGAAAGTCAACCTCAAGGGCGCCCGCGTGATTGCGGCGGGTGGTGGCGGCGTGGGCAGCCGGGCTAACTTCAAGCTGATCCACGAACTGGCAGGAGCCCTCGGGGGAGCGGTCGGCGCGAGTCGGGCGGCGGTCGACGGCGGGTACATCGGCAAGGAGCACCAGGTGGGCCAAACCGGCACCACGGTTCGTCCGGCCTTGTACATTGCCTGCGGGATCAGCGGCACGGTTCAACACCGGGCCGGCATGGAGGAATCCGCCAAAATCATTGCCATCAATACGGACCGCGACGCGCCGATTCTCTCGGTGGCGCATTACGGTATCGTCGGTGACCTGAACAAAGTCATCCCCATGATGATCAAGGCACTCCGAGAGCGGCGGTAACGGCAGGGTGGGTTTCGCCCACCGCCTTAAGGTCCCGCCTGCCGGGCAGGACCTGCCAGCTGCCCAACACACTACCATCCGGTTCGAGGTGTCGCCCGGCAGGCGGGACCTACCTAACAGCATCGACTTAGCCCAGACAAACGGACACCTGCGGGAGGTTGGCGTGGCAAACTTCTTTCTTGATAACCAGGATATCCAATTCCTGTTCGACTACCTGGACCTGAAAGAATTGGCCCGGATCCAGGAGTACTTCGCCGAGAATGGCGCTGCCGATTACGTGCCGATCGACGAAGCGGATGTCATCGACAGTTATCGTCGCGTGCTGGAGATCGTGGGACAGGTCGCCGCCGAAACCCTGGCGCCCCACGCGGAGGACGTGGACCGCGAGGGCAACACGCTGAACGAAGACGGCACGGTGACCTTGAACCCCAAGGTCCAAGAGAACCTCGATCGCATGGCTCAGGGCGACCTGATGGGATTCACGCTGCCGCGGAAGTACGGCGGGTTGAACTGCCCCAACCTGATCTACACGATTGCCAACGAAATCGTCAGCCGCGGCGATGCCTCGTTCATGAATATGTTCGGGCTGCAAGGCATCGCCGAGACGATCAACGCCTTTGCCTGCCAGGAGATTAAGGACGAGACGCTGCCGCTGTTCGCCGAAGGCCAAGTCACGGGCGCCATGGTCTTGACCGAGCCCGACGCCGGCAGCGATCTACAGGCCGTCCGGTTGCGAGCCCATCAGGACGAGCACGGCAACTGGTATCTCAACGGTGTGAAACGTTTCATCACGAACGGTTGCGGCGAGATCCTGCTGACGCTGGCCCGCAGCGAACCGGGCATCAGCGACGGCCGCGGCTTGAGCCTGTTCATCTCCGAGCGGTCCGACAAGATCAAGGTCCGGCACCTGGAAAAGAAGCTGGGCATTCACGGTTCACCCACCTGCGAATTGGTCTACGAGAATGCCCCGGCCCGTTTGATCGGCGAGCGGCAGCGCGGGCTGATTACCTACGTGTTGGCCCTGATGAACGGCGCTCGCGTGGGCATTGCCGCCCAATCGTTGGGCATTGCCGAGGCGGCTTTTCGTGTGGCACGCACCTATGCCCACACGCGGCAGCAGTTCGGCGGACCCATCGAGCGTCTGCCGGCCGTGGCCGAGATGGTCACCGACATGCAGATTGCCATTGAGGCCGCGCGCGCATTGACCTACGAAACGAGCATCGTTTGCGATCGCGAGAACAACAATCTTCGCGTCCTGGAAGCCTACGAAAGTAAAATCGACAAGGCCGAACTGAAGGAACGCAAGCAACTGTCGCGACAGGTGAAGCGGCTCAATGGCATGTTGACGCCGATGTGCAAGTACTACTCCTCCGAGATGTGCTGCTACGTCGCCAGCACAGCAATCCAAGTGCTGGGCGGCTCGGGCTACATGCAGGATTACGCGTCCGAGCGTTACCTCCGCGACGCCCGCATCACCACAATCTACGAAGGCACCAGCCAGTTGCAAGTGGTCGCGGCCGTCCGCGGCGTGACCTCCGGCACCTTCGAGTCGTGGGTGGCGCCGCGAGAGCAGCTGGAATACGCGGATCCTTTGTTGGCCGAATTGAAGCAGAAGCTCGTGACCGGCAAGCAGCGACTGATGGAGACGATCCAGTTCGTCAAACAGCGGTCGACCTCGTACTTGGATCTCTCCGGTCGGCGCTTGGTCGATTCGGCCATCGCGGTGATCGTCGGTCACTTGTTCCTCGGTCAAGCCGTGCAGAACGAGCGAAAGAAGCGGGTGGCCCGGCGGTACATCGACACCCAGATGTGTCTCCTGCGGGCGAACTGCGAGCAGGTCCTTGCCGGCGACGTCTCGCCCCTGGAAGAATACGAAATCCTCGCCGGCCCCGTGCCTTCCAATCAGTAGCCCAAATCGGCCGACAGGCGGTCTCGCCTCCACGTGGTCGCGCCGCTCCGAGACGCGAAACCCGGTCTCGGAGAGACCGGGCCTGGCCCGCGCAAGACTCGGCGGACGTGTGGCTCAGACCGGGCCTGGCCCGCGCAAAATTGGGGAGTCGGGCGTCAAACGGATGGTCCTGTTTTCGTTCCGCCCCCATCCGGGCTTGCCCCGGTGGAGCGAGGTTTGTGGACTACGCCACGGGTCTGCAACTGCCTCACTTCTTTCGCCGCCTCCCGCCCGCCGCCTCCGGCGGCGGGCGGGAGGCGGCGGAAGACAGCACGGCTAGCGTCTGCCGACGTAGTGTACGAAACCCAATTCCACCGGGGCAAGCCCGGATGGCATGTGGTTAAGCGTAAGTCGTTGTCATTCCGCCACTTCCCCCACTGGGCCTGCCCCAGTGGAAAAGGGGTTTGGTCACTAACAGCGGTCCCCACCACCTCTATTCCCCTTCGCCGCATTCACCGCCGCCTGCAGCGGCGGTGAATGCGGCGAAGGGGACGGGGTGTGGTTGCGGTACACGGCCTTGGTTTTCAAACCTCTTGTCCACTGGGGCAAGCCCAATGGGGATCGGAGGTTCCGCTTAACCTCGTGCCATTCGGGGCAAGCCCGGATGGGGACCCGACATGCCAAGCTGGAACAAAAGCCGGACCAGATCTCATTATGGCAAGGACTCTCTGGGATACGATCTTGCGCTGCTCAGACCGGGCCGTATCCGGTGTAGAAAAACTGAACGGATTTCTGTTACACTGTTAGGGCCTTGATCGGAACGTTGCGCAAAACTCTAGCAGCGGATCATGGCAACCCGAAACCTCAGCGAGGAAATGCCGCTCTTCCTCGCTGACGCGTCGGGCTACGGTGTGCAACATTCCGATCAAGCTCCACTTAGCCAGTGGCTGGTGTCATTCGTGGGCCTCCAGCCTTGTCCCTTCCGCATCCACGAACCACATCCCTAGACACGGAGAAGCCGAAATGAAGACGTGGCACGCAGCGCACCCCAGCGCGCAGTTCTTTGTCGCTGTTGGGCTGTTCGGACTGGTGGCGGTTTCCGCAGCGGTCGCCGCACCGCCGGCGCCCACTTACGTCAAACAAGCGACTTGGCAAGAAACCATGCTCGCCACGCGGGCGACTTTCGCCGCCCCACCGCAACCGCCGCTCACCGTGAAATCAGGCGCGTGGTACGCCACCGATCCGCTGCCAGCCAAGAACTTCAGCGAAGCACTCTTCCCGGAGAAAGGTATCGACCTGAAGGCACACAGCGCTGACGGTAAACCGCTGTGGCGGGAACACGGCGAATGGAAAGACGGACAAGCCTACGATCTTCCCGGCAGCACCACCGTGTCGACTTATCTCTTCCGAACATTGACCGTCGACCGTCCGACGACATTGAACGCCGGTCTGGGTAGCGACGACGGCATCGAAGTCTGGCTGAACGGGGCGAAGGTCCATTCCAAGGACGTGCCCCGCGGTGTGACCGTGGATGCGGATCGGGTCACGCTGGAACTGAAGGCCGGCGAGAACCAACTGCTGTTGAAGATCCACAATAACAGTGGCGGCCACGGCTTTGCTTTCTCGGCCAATCCGGCACAGTCCGCGGCCGGGGCACTCGTGTGGCAGCAACTCGAAAAAGATTTCCCGATCCATGCCAACTGGATGCGGCAGTACGCTTCCGGCGAGCGGTATCTCGCCTGGTTCCGCAGCGCGGACAGCGTGGATCTGGAGCAGGAGATGATCGGCCGTGCGATTCGCGACTTGGGCCCAGACGGCCCGAGCCTGCAGGGCGAACTGGAACTGCTCGCCAAGACCTCGCCGCCTGCCGCTGATCGCCGCTGGCTGGACTTGTTCGAGAAAGTTTGCCGCTTCCGGCATCGTCTGACGGAACTGCGGCAATTGAATCTCACCGCGTTGCGGTTGGCCATCGAGGATCTGAGCAAGAACGGTCAGTACCCCCGCGGCCCGGAGTTGCTGCAGCAACTCGCCGGCCTGGAGACCCGATTGGCGGAAATCGAGATGGGCCTGGCGCGGAACGACCAGAACGTCAAGCAGCAGATTCCTGGCGTGATCGAGCAGTTCCGCACGTTGCAGCGGGACGCCCTGCTGAGCAATCCGCTGTTGAACTTCGACAAACTCCTGCTGGTCCGCCGCAAGGCCAACAACCTGGGGCTGCCGCAGAATTGGCAAGGCAACTGTGCACTTTCTCGCGACAACTATGACAACGAAATCGCGGTCCTCTCGCCGGTCAAGCCGCAGTCGCAGCTGACCACGTTCTACAAGCCGGAGAAGGGCCAGTTCGTCGGCGACGTGGACCTGCACTTCAATGCCGATAAACTGCTGTTCTCGATGCCCGGCAGCCACGGGCGATGGCAGATCTGGGAGATCCGCGCCGACGGGTCGGGACTCCGGCAAGTGACGCTCGGCGAAGAGACCGACGTAGACAACTACGATCCCTGCTATCTGCCGGATGGCCGGATCATTTTCGATTCGACACGCTGCTTCCACGGCGTACCGTGCGTGGGTGGCGGCAATACGGTCGCCAACTTGTGCAGCATGGATGCCGACGGGCGGAACATCCGTCAACTGTGCTTCGACCAGGACCACGACTGGTGCCCGACCGTGCTGAACAACGGCCGCATCCTGTACTCGCGGTGGGAGTACTCCGACTCGCCACACTACTTCACGCGACTCCTGTTCCACATGAACCCGGACGGCACGGGCCAGGCCGAATACTACGCCAGTAATTCCATGTGGCCCAATTCGATCTTTTATGCCAGACCGATCCCCAATCATCCGACCCAAGTGGTGGCGGTGATCTCAGGTCATCACGGCGTGCCGCGGATGGGCGAGTTGGTGTTGTTCGACCCCGCCCAAGGCCGCCGCGAGGCGGATGGTGTCGTGCAGCGGATCCCTGGCCGCGGCCAGAAAGTCAAGCCGGTCATTGCCGATGGGCTGGTCGAGGGTTCGTGGCCGAAGTTCTTGCACCCGTATCCGCTCAGCGACAAGTACTTCCTGGTCTCTTGCAAGCCGACGCCGCAGTCCGAGTGGGGACTCTATTTGGTCGACACCTTCGACAACGTAGTCTTGCTCAAGGAAGAACCTGGCTATGCGTTGTTCGAGCCCGTGCCGCTGCGCAAGACGCCCACACCGCCGGTGATTCCGGACAAGGTGGACCTGACCCGTAACGATGCGACGGTCTATCTGACGGACGTCTATCTGGGCGATGGTTTGAAAGATGTGCCGCGGGGGACGGTCAAGAACTTGCGGATCTACGAAGTGCATTACGCTTATCCAGGCATGGGCGGCCACATCAACATCGGCATCGACGGTCCCTGGGACGTGCATCGCATCCTGGGCACCGTGCCGGTCGAGACGGACGGCTCCGCCAGCTTCCGGGTCCCAGCCAACACCCCGATTGCCGTGCAGCCGTTGGACGGCGAAGGCAAAGCGTTGCAGTTGATGCGCAGTTGGTTCACCGCCATGCCGGGCGAAAACCTGTCCTGCGTCGGCTGCCATGAGACGCAGAACAGCACGCCGCCCACGCGACAGACGCTGGCTTCGCGTCGCAAGCCTGCGGAGATCGCGCCCTGGTACGGGCCGGCGCGAGGCTTTAGCTTCACGCGAGACGTTCAGCCCACGCTGGATAAGTTCTGCGTCTGTTGTCACAGTCCCGACAAGAAAACGCTACCCGATCTGACGGCCAAGAAGGAACGCGGTTGGCGCGGCTTCACCCCGTCCTACATCGCGCTGCATCCCTATGTGCGGCGGCCTGGCCCGGAGAGTGACTACCACCTGCAAAAGCCACTGGAGTTCCACGCGAATACCAGCGAGTTGATCCAGATGCTGGAGAAGGGACACTACAACGTCAAGCTGGACGCCGAAGGCTGGGATCGGTTGGTGACCTGGATCGATATGAATGTGCCGGACCACGGCACCTGGGCGGAGCATCGTGGCGGTCACTCGCCGATGGAGCAGCGGCGGCTGGCGATGCGCACCAAGTACGGCAATCGCCCGGAAGATCCCGAAGCCATCCCGGAGCTGGAACAGAAGCCCATCACACCGGTGGTGCCGCTGCCGCTGCCCGAACGCAAGGCGGTGAATCTGGCCTGCGCCGGCTGGCCGTTCGACGCCGCGGAAGCTCAGCGACGCATCAAGGCGTTGAATCTCCCAACCGAGGTGAAAATCGAGTTGTCCGAGCGGATCACCCTGAGCCTGGCGCTGATCCCGGCCGGGGAGTTTGTCATCGGTGACGCAGCCGGTGCCGTCGATGAGTATCCGCCGAGCGTGGTGAAGATCGACAAGCCGTTGTACATGGGTGTCTGTGAGGTCACGAACGCCCAATACGCGATCTTCGATGCCGAACACGACAGTGCCTATATCAGCATGACGAATAAAGATCAAAGCGAGCGCGGCTATCCCGCCAACCATCCCAATCAACCGGTGGTGCGGGTCACCTGGAACGAGGCCATGGCCTTTTGCCGCTGGCTGTCGCAAGAAACGGGTCACAAGTGCAGTCTGCCGACGGAAGCCCAATGGGAATTCGCCTGCCGAGCCGGCACGTCGACGCCGTTCTCCTACGGTGGTTTGGATACCGACTTCTCCAAGTTCGCCAACCTTGCCGACGCAGCGCTTCAGGGCATGGCGCGGGCGGATTCCCCGAAGTGGCATCCTCGCGACGACCGGTTCAATGACGGCGCGATGATCACGGTGGACGTCGGCCGGTATCAGCCGAATGCGTTTGGTCTGCGCGATCTGCACGGCAATGCGGCCGAGTGGACACGGACGACCTACCGGCCGTATCCCTACAATCCGGGCGACGGCCGCGACGACCCGCAGACAGTCGGCACGAAGGTGGTCCGCGGTGGTTCCTGGTACGACCGGCCAGTGCGTTCCCGTTCATCGTTCCGCATGGTCTACCAACCGTGGCAGCACGTGTACAACGTCGGCTTCCGCGTGGTCATGGAAGCGGAGTAGACGCTGGGTGAAAGGATGGGCACTGCTCACTGCACATCCCAGGCTGCGATGGCCATCTCCCCTCGCCCCGGTACGCCGGGGAGAGGGGTTGGGGGTGTGCCGGGCAAAACTGGGGAGTCGGGCGTCAAACGGATGGTCCTGTTTTTGTTCCGCCCCCATCCGGGCTTGCCCCGGTGGAGCGAGGTTTCTGGACCACGCCACGGGTCCGCAACCGCCTCACTTCTTCCGCCGCATCCCGCCCGCCGCCTCCGGCGGC
>JAPLNJ010000491.1 GCA_026692885.1 Planctomycetota bacterium
GGGGAATAGAGGTGGTGGGGGCCGCTGTTAGTGACCAAACCCTTTTTCCACTGGGGCAAGCCCAGTGGGGAAAGTGGCGGAATAACAACGACTTATGCTTAACCTCGTACCATTCGGGGCAAGCCCGGATGGGGGCGGAACAAGAACAGGACCATCCGTTTGACGCCCGACTCCCCAATTTTGCGTGAGCCACCCCCGACGCCTCTCCCCGGAGTACCGGGGCGAGGGGAGTTTTTCAGTAGAGGTTCCCGTATGCGTCTTGCAGCCAAATTCGTGGTCGGCGTGTTCCTGTGCCTGGCGGCTTGGCAAACCCAGGCGGCGGAGATCGGGTACCTGGAGGACTTCGCCCTGGCCAAAGACCGAGCAATTCCGCTGCAGCAGCCGATTCCGGGCACGGAAGACTACTATTACTACCACTGCTTACACTTCCAGAACACCGAGCAGTTCGACAAGGTCAACGAACTGCTCATCGCCTGGATCAACCGGTACAAGGACACGCCGGGTATCCGCGAGATCCAGAACCGGCAGGCCCTGCTGACCTACGCCAAGAGCCCGGACAAATCCCTGGAGTTCATCCGCCAGCGGCTGGGACTGCAGTTCAATCACCAGCGTGAGCGGCTGGACGAGAAGCCCAACCTGCCGACCAGCCTGGACCAGAACCTGATCGCCCGCCAGACGCTCCTGGCCCGGGCCTTCGCCCAGCATCCGAACCTGCAAGCCTGCGAAGACGAGGCCCTGGACTGGCTGGTCGCGACGGAGTTGACCCCAGATCGCCGGCGCCACCTACTGGAACGTTTGCAGCGGCCCGACTATCCGCAACTGTCGAAGCTGGTCGTCGACGACTTGAACTACCAAAACAGCGGCGGCTTCGGCTCGTTTGGGATTCACGGGCAGTTGTTACTGGCCCAGTTGGACGAGTGCCTGAAGCTGAAACCGGATCTGCTCAACCAGCAGAATTTCGTCAACGTCTACCTGACCAAGCTGCGGCCGAACGCGGACGTCGATTGGCGGCACGATCTGGGCGAGCACCGGGCGTATCTGGAGCGACTGTGGAGCTTCGTCCAGAAGTTGGCCCCGGTCCACAACTCGCTGAAGGCGCACGTGCTGTACCAGCGGCTGGCCCTGGATCGCTCCCAAGGCGTCTACGACAAACCTACGTTCATGGCCTACCTGCAGACACCGCGCAACGCGAACTACATGAACAAGAAGTTCATGGAGCTGGAGGATAACCGCCGCCACACCGCTGACTTGGCAGCCAATTTCGAGAATGTCACGCTGCTGCCACGGGTAGGCAACGACGAACCTCTGGTGCGGAGCTATCTGCAGCAGTTTTTGGTCAAAGAAGCCACCTACGAACCGTACGCGCCGTGGGTGAACGACCTATATCTGAAACGCACGTTCGCGGAGACCAAGATCGTCAACGGCTTGGGCGAGGGCGAGCAGTGGTCGGCGATGTTGTCGCCCGCCGAGTACCAGGCGCTGAAGGATCGCATCGATCTCGACTTCGCCGAGACCAACAAGCAGCGGTTTGTCGCCGAAGATGCGGTCAGCCTAGATCTGTTCGTCAAGAACGTGAAGACGCTGATCGTCAAGGTCTACGAAATCAACGCGGCAAACTTCTACCGCCAGAACCAGACGGACGTCAACACGGATATCAACCTCGATGGGCTGGTAGCCAACCAGGAGAAGACGTACGAGTATCCCGAGCCGCCGCTACGGCGTGCGCGCCGGCACTTTGAGTTCCCGGAATTGACCAAGCCGGGCGTCTACGTCATCGACTTCATCGGCAACGGCCAGAGCAGCCGGGCTGTCATTCGCAAGGGCCAGCTGCGGCATTTGGTGCGCACTACCACCGCCGGTCACGTGTTCACGGTGCTGGATGAGCAGAATCGCAAACTGCCGAAAGCGACGGTCTGGTTCGGCGGGCGGGAATACACGCCCAACGACAAGGGCGACATCGTGGTGCCGTTCACCAACACGCCGCAGCGGCAGGCCATCGTCCTGCAACACGGCGACTTCTGCTCGCTGGACTACTTCCAGCATCAGGCGGAGGAGTACTCCCTGGCGGCCGGGGTCTACGTGGATCG
>JAPLNJ010000492.1 GCA_026692885.1 Planctomycetota bacterium
ATGTCCGGGCTGGGCCGGAAATTCGCGGCTGACAAGGATCGGAAACGACGGATTTCCCTTGGCGTCCTTGCCGCTGGCGCCGCCGATGCGCAGTGCGAGTTTTCCCTCCGCCGCCGAGTTGTCGACGATCCCGGCTTGAGCCTCTGGATGAGGCCGAATCTGCCATTGCCAATCCGCGGGAAGTTGACCGGGCGTACCGTTTTCGAAGCTGGGATTCGGCGCCAGATTTTCGCCCAGTTCTGGGCCTGCCTGCCGCTGCCCCGTGACCAGTGGTTGACCGAAATGGTACACGAGGTTGTAGTCGAATTCATTGCGATCGAACGGCACCTGTCGCGACTGGAAATATTTCGCCTGGGGATTGCGATAGCAGACGATGTTTCGCAGGAAGCGGTTGCCCGTCATGATCTTACCGTCGGGCAAGGGAGCGTCTTTCGGATGCACTCGCATGTTGCGCAGCGCGGCCCAGGCCGGTTCGTTAGCCACCGATTCGTAGCCCTGAACCATCGTCGGGAAGTGGTCTTTCCACATGCGATCCGTATTGCGCCAACCGCTGTACTCAAACTGCTGCTGACCGTTGTCCACAAAGATGTTGTTCTCGACGTGGCTGTCGCGCGCGTTGTGCAGGTGCAGACCGGCACGCGAGCAGCGGGCGACGATGTTGCCGATCACGTCCACACCGCCCGTGTTGTCGTCCAGGTACACACCCCAGGCAAAATGCGGCGACATCCACTTCCCGTTCTCATGACCGTACCCCAGCATGTCGTGGAAGTAGTTGTAGCGGATGACGCTGCCGCGTGAGGAAATCCAATCGCGGCCGCCAGTATAGACGGCGCCGGTGTCCTCGGTCTCCAGGTTCAGGTGCCGCAGGTGGTTGTACTCCAACACCAAGTTGTTGCCGCTGAACATGATCCCCATCCGCGGCCCGTCGTGGATCAAATTGTGCGAGGCCCGGTTGCCGACCCCGTTGAGCGAGATGCCCACGCCTTGCTTGTAGTACACGCCGACGTGGTGGATGTAGTTATTGTCCGCGTAGTTCTCGGCCGACACGAGCTGCTTGCGGTCCCCACCGCTGATCGCGATCCCGTGACTGCCAGTAAACGCAATGTCGTTGCCGACGGCAGCGTTGTGAGAACCTCCGTCGACGGACACGCCCGACCCATGATAGTCCCCGACGCACTGGATCTTGTTGGCAGCCACCAGGCAGTGCTCCGTGTTCTTCATCGCAATCGCCGTCCCTTCGCAGCACGCGAAAGTGAGGTCACGCACGGTGATGCACGACGCCCCAGGCTGGAACTCCAGCATGGTGCGCAACGTGGGCACGTAGACCGTCGGAGCGTCGGTCGGTGTTGGCGGCCAGAAGTACAACGTCCACGACTGCCGATCCAGATACCACTCGCCCGGTGCGTCGAGTTCTTCCAGAGCATTCTGCACGTAGTAACGGTCACCCGGCCGGATCGGATACGAGGCATCCGCGGCCAGTGTGATCTGCCGCGTGCCTGGGTCTAGTTCCTTGATCCGCACGATATTGTTCCACCAGTTGTAACGTGGAAACACAAACACTTCGGCCTCCTCCGGTCGCTGCCAATGGCGCGCGTCCTGCGATTTGACCACCAAGGTGTGCTTGTTCTCGCCCGGAACGTCCTGGTACATGTTGACGATCTTGCCGTCGACGTAGGCCCAGCCGCCGCCGTACGGATTCTGAGGATCGAAGTTCGGATAGCGAGCCAACGGTTGTCGCTGGCCATTGCAGAGCAACTGCCGGAAATAGACGCCCTTCAGCCCCTTGGCAGCCAAGTCAAGTTTGAGAACTTGTCCCTGATGCGGCGCGAAACCCGTCAACCTCCGGCCACCGATCAGCACAGGCTTCTCGCCGGTCACCGCGCGATAGATCACCGGCGCCTCGGTCGTGCCGGAATCCGCCGGACCTAACTGAAATGTGCGAGGCAACTCGTATGTGCCGCCACGCACGTAGACCGTCGCCGGTCCCTTGCCTCCCCCGGCCGTTCGCAGCTTACGCAACTCGTCACGTGCCCGCTCGAACGTTGCCAAGGGTCCGTCCGACTTGTCCGGCTTCGGCGTCTTCAGTCGTCCCGACCACGCATCATCGCCGTCGGTCGCGACAAATAGGTCGAGGGCCGACGCGGATAGGCCGCCCATGGAGGTCAATAGAACCAACACTCGCGAAATTGACGTTAACCACGGCCGAAAGGCCACTCCCTCGCCCCGGTACCCCGGGCTTTGAAGTTGCGCATTTTCGTAGGATGGGTCTCCTGACCCGTCCTTTTCCGATGTTTC
>JAPLNJ010000493.1 GCA_026692885.1 Planctomycetota bacterium
AGCACCTTGCGGAAGGCATCGGGTCGCTGCCAAGCTACCGTGAACGCACAGATGCCGCCCGAGGAAATCCCGCAGATCGCCCGGCACTCGGGGTCCTCGGTCAGCTTGTATCGCTTGCCGACCTCCGGCAGGATTTCCTCCGTCAGCAACCGAGCGTACTGGTCGCTGAGCGTGTCGTACTCGAAGCTGCGGTTGCTGCCCTTCCCTGGTTCCTTGGATGACGGGTCCACCAGAAGTCCCGGATTGATAAAGATGCCGATGGTCACCGGCATGTCGCCCTTGTGAATCAGGTTGTCGAAGACCACCGTCACACGGAAGTCGCCGTCTTCCTTGACGTATGCCTGTCCGTCCTGAAAGACCATCACGCAAGCCGGCTTACTGCCGTCGTACTGTTTGGGCACGTAGACCCAGTAGTCACGGACGGTCTCCGGGAAGACCTTGCTGTGCCACACGTCCTTGGTTACGGTGCCCTGGGGTATGCCCTCTTGACGCATCGAGTCGGGGCCCAGTTTGTACTCCTCGTCGCCTGCCAGGGCGGGAGAAGTCAGGAGCAATATCAAAATCATGGTCCGTAATTTCATCTTTGTTTACCTTTCATGGATTGCCGAAGGTGCGTGCAAGATACCGTTAGTTGCATGGCCTCATTGATCTCCGTATGGTCACGGTCATCTTGCCTTCCGAGGGGCGAGATCATTGGGCTTCGACCATAGCACGCGGGCGGCGAACACGCTCCCGTTGGCTCCTCGCGGGCTGGCTTGGCCTTTGGCCATGTACTCGGCATCAGTCACCCAGGATTCACCGGCGTCGATAGTTGACGCCCCGAAGTTCCCCAGCATCACGCCTCGCTCGGGGATGATCACCCGCTCGCTGTTGCGGATCACGCAGAGCCGCTCCGAATCAACCTGCGCCAGGAAGATCGGCGCCCGATTGCGAGGAATGTGGTCGTTGTCAGCTCCGCGCCGGGTGTAGGCCAGGAAAAGGCCGTCCTGGTGTGCCAGCCAATGCTGCTGCGTATTGTAGCTGCCCAGTTCGCTCCCATCGTCGAACGTCCACGGCTTGATTGCCGGGTAGTGCAGGCCATCGTGGCTGACGGTCACATAGCCCTTGATGTCGTTGCGGATCGTTAGGTAGAAGCGATCCCGGAAGGCGATGAGCGAAGGTTCGCACAACCCTCGCACGACGTTTAGCGACAACTCGTCCCCGTGCTTCAGGTAGGTCAACTTCTGGCCGTCAAACGCGCAGTGCAGGACGGTGACGCTCGCTGGCACATTAGACGCCTTGGCAAAGTAGATCGGCACCAGCAGAGTGCTATCCGGCAGGACGAGCCACTGGGCGCAGGCGTTCCGGGCCATGTTGAACTTGTCCTCACCGGGCAGCTCCAGGACTTGCCACTGCGACCAGCGGCCGGTCGTCGGATCATGGACGGCGTAGGCCGTCTGGCTGAATCGCTGCACGTCGGACAGTTGCTCGCCGCTCTTGCCGTACCGCACGGTGCAGCCCATCGCGATCAGCTTGCCGGTTTGCGGGTGCCAACCGGGTGTGACGTCGGCCACGGCCCTCACCACGCCGTCCGGTTCCGTGACCCATGCCAACTCTGGGATCTCGGTCGGCCCTGTCCAGGTCTGGCCGAGGTCGTCGGTCCGCATCATCCACAACCCTGAGTAATGATCCGAGACGCCCAGGTGCTTCTGGAGCGTCATCACCACCGCGGGCCTGCCATCGCGTCCTGCGCCGGGAATCGGCGCCACCCGCGGATGGAACCAGCAGAAATCGGGGTGGAGTTCCTGCTTGACGACGTCGAGCTTGACATCGAAGGCCAAAGACTGCCGATCGGGACCTTGGTCCGCCGCCGAGTTCGGTGCAGGACCACAGGCGACCTCGAACCGACAGGGTTCCTGCGGCGAACCGGCGGGTAGAGCCAGGAACACCAGGTCCTTCTCTCGGACCATCTCGGCCGGCCGGTCGTTGATCAGAGCCCGTTCCGGGATGGGAACCATGTCCGCCAGAAACCGCAGGCCGAGTCGCAACGGAACGGTTCCATGATACGTCCCTTCGGTCCGGCTTCGCTGCATGCGGTAGGTGAGCTTCCGGCTGCTCCCAACCAGGGTCTGCCCGAACCCTTGCTCCCAGAACTCCGCGGTGGCGGTCGGCATCAGCACCAGCGATCCATCCAACCGGGGATCGACACCGAAGAGGAATCGCTGGACGATGCGAATCAGGTTGGCCGGATACTCGCAGTATTTCTCGGCGCCGGCAGGCACGACACCGCCCTTGCCGTCCGGATGGTAGCGTTCCCGCCAGAAGTAGCCGCCGGCCCGGCCCACCTGGCTGACCTTGCAGAGGCCGTCGAGCAATCCCTGCGCGTCCCCCATCTGCGCGCGTGCCCAAGCCTCCAGATACCAGACGCGGCCCATCGCTGCCAAGTCGTGGCGGTCGGGATGGTGGAACTCC
Source organism: Planctomycetota bacterium (assembly GCA_026692885.1). Next base: position 2,452 of record JAPLNJ010000493.1, read on the forward strand.
CAAGGCTCGTAGGTCTCCGGGCGTGTGGCAATGCCAGTCGGCATCCCGCCGTAATGAAACCGGACTTCGCTTTTCAGCTGCGGCCAGAGAACCGACCGCTGCTCGGGCGTGGCGATCCCGGTTGCCAGCGCCGCCCAATCCACATCGGTCAAACCGTGGTTGGCGATCAGCCCGCGTTCGGGATGCAGATACTCGGCAAAGTGTTCCCTGACCCAAAACTGGGTCACGAAGTTCTTCTGGATTCGTTCGGCCAACTCATCGTAGCGGCGGGCCGAGGCTTCGGCCCCGAGCACACGGTTGAGCGCCGCGATCCGCCGAAATGCGTCCACGGCGTAGCACTGGGCCACACCATCCGATTCGTTCCGCGTCGGCCGCTCCACGTAGTAGCCCGCTCCTTTGACCCTGCCTTGGTCAGTGACAAGTGAAGCGAGGTGATCGGCTGCAAGGTTGACAGATTCGATCTGCGCCGTCAGCCACAGTCGGTCGAGCGTGTGACGGTAGATGACATCCGCGTTTTGGATGTACGTGGGGTCGGCCAGTGCTGCCAAGGGATTGCCCGGCACCCAGTGCTGATAGAGGCCGCCGTTGCTCTGATCGGTTGGCAGTTGGCCGGGCGCGGCCTGTTTGCCTGCGTTGGACGGGAAGATGGCGAGCGGCAGTTCCCCGTTCGGTCGTTGGAAAGAGCGGACGTAGTCCCAATTTGCCTTGACGACCTCCACTTGGCCCAGCCAGAGCAGGGCGTCGGTCATCTGGTGGCCATCCAGCGATGGGTAGGTATTGCCGTAGCCGAATCCCTGACCGTCCGCGCAGACCGACCAATAGCCCGAAAACACCTTGGGGTTGACCGCGGCGAGCACGTTCTGGACGGCTGCTCGCTCGTAGGCGGCGGCGATTTCCGCATCGGGGATCTCCGGTAGCGGCGCAGCCGGCTCTGCGAGAAGCGATCCGGCAAGAAGCCCCGGGAGCATCGGCAGTACGAAGCTTAATGCGTGCTGGTTCATCATGAGACCTCGAAGAGTCCCGAGGGCCGCCGCTGGCTGAGGACGCGCTCGAACAGGCCCTTGAGCCGCAGGTCCGACTTGCCATCAATACCTTCCGTACAACTGAGGAACTCCAGGAGCCGGCCGGTCAGATCGCCAGTACACCAGTGGGCGTGCCGACTCCGGCCCTCCGGCCGCTCGAGATCCAGCATGATGAAATTCAGGGAGTCACAGGGATAGCTGGCGGTCCGCTGCCGGGCCAAGCCGATGCGAAAGGCGAGCTGGCAAGAGGCCAGGACTGGCTGCGAGAGGGCGACCCTGCCGCCCAGCAGCAAGCTGGCGATTGTGTTGGGCGCGGATGGCTCAGCCTTCGTGGGCTCAGCGGCTAGAGCCGTCTTTCCCCGGGCGGCAGCCAATCCACTGACCGCCGTAGCCGTCACCAGCGATTTCTCCAAGAACCCTCGTCGCGTAACCTTGCTGGACATGTGGAGTCTCCCTTGGAAAAAGGACGGACGTTATGGGACTCACGGAGTTGCGTGCTTCGATACGCAGCCGACTGTACTTGTTTGGTCAGTCCCCGACGTCGGAGACATTGTCCCAGGTCAAGCCGATTTTGTGGGCGGCGTAGCCCACTTCGCGAAGATAGTCGCCGTAGACCATCATCCAGTGCGAATTGCGGGCTTCGGGGATCAGTCGCTTCCACGCGCCCTGGATTTCCACGTGTTCCGAGCAGTGGTATCCCCGATGTTAACAAAGTGGCTCTCCACTCGCACGTCTACCTCACCGGGATTCCGTATCTTGGTAGACTGAGCGCTCAACAGTTCACCCCCGTAGGCACCCCCGGATGTCCCGATATGAAGACCATCGTATTGCTTGCTGCTTCCACTTGGTGCGCTGCGTCCGTGCTACTGGCCCAAGACGCTCGGCATCCCAACGCTCCTGCCGTGAAGGTGGTTCAGGGTGGCGATCCGGCTCAGGACTCTCGCCAGTGCCGCCGTATGCTGGTCGGGCCAGGTCTGAACCAGCCTGATCCCTACCCCGGCTATCGAGGCTTCGTCGGCTGGCAGTCGCCCATCCTGCTGCAGGACGGGACGATGCTGGTCGGCTTCTCGTCTGGTTACTGGCACGCCTCGCCGCCAACCGCGTACTTCGCAGCGAACCCCACGGCACGAGAGGAGTGGAGGAAGATCGGTATGCCGACTGACATTGACGCCCCACGCGGTGGTCGCGCGGAGCTGATCCGCTCCACCGACGGTGGCAAGACATGGTCCCGGCCGACAGTCCTCCTCGACACACCCTGGGACGACCGCGCCCCCAACTTCTGCCAACTGCAGGGCGGCACGATCCTTTGCAGTCTCTTCACGTACCCAGGACCAACGGGCACTGACCTGACCCGCGAGCCGGCCAAGACCACACTCACCGGGATCATCCGCTCCTTCGATAACGGCCGGACCTGGGAGCAACAGCCGAAGCGTCTGCCGGTTCCGTTCATCTTCGACGCCACAGATGGACCGATCATCAAACTGCAAGACGGCTCCGCACTGATTTGCGTCTACGGCAGGACGGTGGAGGCGAAACAGGATATGGTCGCCTTCTGCCGCTCCACGGACAGTGGCGAAACTTGGGAGTTGCTCTCCACCCTGTCTACCGACCACGAGATGTCCGAGACGGCCGTGGCCCAGCTCGCGGATGGCCGTCTGGTGCTCATTTCGCGTCCGGAGGGAGACATCGCCTGGTCCTGTGACGGCGGCCGGTCGTGGACCAAGCCCGTTCCCTTCGGCATCCGCCTGTTCGAGCCGCGGCTTATGGCGCTGCGGGACGGTACGCTACTCTGCCTCCACGGGTCCTACGGTGCCGGCGGTTTCCGCGCGATGTTCAGCAGGGATGGCGGCGAGACGTGGATCTGTCCCCATACGAAGTGGGGCTTCCCCGTGGACCCGTCGGTCTATGGTTATGGCCAGGCCGTGGAACTACCGGATGGTTCCGTCTGGGCCGCCTACATTCACACCGGTGGGCATACGACGGGAGATGCGAAGACCGAAGCCCTCTGGTCCATCCGCCTGCGCGTCCGACACGACCCCGATGGCATTGAGCTGCTGTCGGCTCCCGGGGCCTAGGATATTTCAGTGGATCGCTAAGCTGACCGGAGATTCCATGAGCAAGAGCTTTGACGTGCAGTGGTGTCGCAACCAATTCCCCGCGTTGGCCACAGAAGTCGCCGGACAACCGGCCGTGTTCTTCGACGGCCCTGCGGGAGGTATCACCAGCGCGTGCCTACGGTCGCAATTACGCACCGGCGGCTGGCATCTCAAGAATTGGCCGAGTATCTCGGCGAGCGCGGTATTTTCGTCTGGTCCGGCAACTTCTACGCCCAGCCCTTGAGCGAAGCCTTGGGACTGGAGCCGGACGGGTTGGTCCGGATCGGGCTCTTGCATTACAACACACGCGAAGAAGTCCAGCGGTTGTTGTCACTGCTGGGCAAGCTGGAGTGACGGTGTCATCTACGGCAATCGAACCGTGACTGCCCAGGCATCGTCTCCCAAAAATCGCGCGTTATTCTGAAGAGACGAAGAATCGAATCAGGAGGTAGCAACATGAAGCAGACAGCTATTTTTCCCGGACGGTATGTTCAGTCCGAAGGGGCACTCGCCGACGTGGGTGACGAAGTCTCCCGGTTGGGCACACGAGCCTTGGTAATCGCCGGTGGCACCGCCCACGATTCGCTGCTCCCGTCGTTCTTGCCTCACTGGAGTGAACGACTACAGCTGACCGTCGAACGGTTCGGCGGCGAGTGCAGTGACCAGGAGATCGAACGGCTGACGCAGGTCGCCAAGCAGCAAGCCTGCGAGGTCGTGGTCGGAATGGGCGGCGGCAAGGTTATCGATACGGCAAAGGCGGTCGGATACCAAGCCGGTGCCCGC
>JAPLNJ010000494.1 GCA_026692885.1 Planctomycetota bacterium
CCGTAGTACCAAGTCTGAAAACTATCGTCCGTAAAACCTGCCGCCCACTGCGCCTCGCGCTTCACCAGCGGGAGGTATTCGGGGTTGCCGCTGGCGAGCAAAGCGAGCGCGTTCAGCGCGCGCACAATCGCGTCCTCGTCATGCTCCGGCTTCGCAATCCGCGCAGCCAGCGCCTTGCAGCCCAGCTCCAAAACGCGCCGCGATTTCGCGCAGTCAAAAGGGGCCGTCGTGCTGTAACTGCCGAGCACCGGGAGTTTCAAAACGACCTCCTTCGACTTGCCCGCCCGCCATCGCGAAACGCTCAGCTTCCCGCCGCCTGCATCCGATTCCGCGGCGGTGATTGCCTTGCCGAACTCCGTGCGCGGGTCGTAGGAAAACGCCTTGCCGCCGACACCGAGAATGACGTCGCCTACCGCGAGGATTCCATCCGCAGGCGAACCCTTCTCCACTTTGGTGATGGAAATCTGGCGGGCGTCGGCGGTCACCATCTCGTCGCAGAACATCCAGCCACGAAGCCCCGTGGGACCGAGGTTCCAGTCGTGCTTTGCTTTGGCGGGGATTTTCGCGCCTCTGGTGAAGTCGGGTATCGACAGCCCTTTCCCCTTGCCAGCGGCCAAGGCTGGAAGCGGTGCCAGCAGTAGGACGGTGAGCGTGATGGTTGTGAGTCTGTTCATGGGCGTTACTGTCGCTCGAAGTAAAGCAGACGACCGAGGGGGACGGCGAAGGTTTTTTGGATGGGGCCGGTGATCTGGGTGCCGTCGTCGGCGTTCCATTTACCGGACGGAATCTGCACAGTGCGGTCGGTGCCCGTGGTGACCATCGGAGCCACCAGCAGGTCATCGCCCATCAAGAACTGGTCTTTGACGTTCTCGTAGCCGCCGTCGGGAAATACGTAGGCCAGCGGGCGCAAGATCGGTTCGCCGGTGGCGGCGCTGGCTTGGGCGAGTTCGAGGATGCGCGGCGTGAACCGCATCCGCAACGCCACGGCCTGTTTGACGGCGGCCAGATGGGCGGCGTCCAACACGCGCCACGGCGCGACGGAGAATTGCATCATCGGCGCGAGGGCGTGGACTTGCGCGGACCGCACGATCAGATCTTGGTCAATGGTCGCCGTATCGAGGAAGGAGGTGAATTCGCCGCCGCCGATCAGGTCGGGACAGACAAACGTGTACCCCATCAGCCCGGCGGCGATCATATCGGGGATGAGTTGTTCGAGGTCGGGCCAGTTGTGGCTCTTGTCGCGCAGACGTTGCACGAGTGGGCGGCCCGCGAGCTTCCACGTGGCGCGATACTCGTTCAGCGGAAAGGCGAGACCGATCTCGCCGAACAACCGGGCGTGCTCGTTGGCGTCGAGTTTCTCGTGGGCGAGATACTGCGCTTTGTAGAACGCGGTGTCGCCGGCATCGAGCTTGAAACCGTCCACGCCGTAGGTGGTTTGCAGGCGCGTGAGTTCGCCGGTGAACCACGTCTTGGCGGCCGGGTTCGAGAGGTCTAGCATGGCGCTCCGGCCGTTCCACCATTTGACCATCGCGGGATCGCCGGGTTGATCCATGAAGAAAGCCTTCTTCCTGGCTAGCGCGCGGTAAACGTCGCAGTCCGGGCTGACAAACGGGCAGACCCAGACCATGACCTTGAAGCCGAGTGCGTGCAGTTCGTTCAGCATCGCCTTGGGATCGGGAAACCGGCCGGGATGGAAGGTCCACTTGCCGTAGTCCTCCTGCCAGTTGTCGTCGATCATCAGCACGCCGGGCGGCAGGCCGTGGTCCACGATGGCGTGGGCGTACTTGAGCACGTCCCGCTGGTTTTGGTCGTACATCAGCTCGATCCACGTGTTGTACTGCGGCGTGGCGAACAGCGCGCGGTCCGGCAGCTTGCCATCGGTCGGAAAGAAACTCTTCGCCGCGTGGCGGTAGGCGTCGCGCAAATTCTGCCCCGCCTGGCCGTAGCGAAGCGTGTTGTCCGCCGACGTGACGCGCAGCGCCTTGTCCTTGAACGCGAACCGGAACGCCTTCTCGCACCAGACGTACCGGCCCTTCGACGAGACGAGCAACGGCGCGTACTGATTCCCGCGGTTGTCGCCGTCGAGGTTGATGTCGATGGGCGCACCGCCGTACGGCATCTTCGTGCCGAGCGTGACGGCACCGCCCCACCACGCTTCGTTGGGAAGCAGCTCGAGCTTGAGTTCCGACTGTGCCGACTCCTGCGCGAAGCCCGCCGTTGCGGCGAGCAGGAGCGAGAGGCTGAGAAGGTTGCGAATGATCATGAATCTTGTTCCGTGCTGATTACTTCGTAGCTGATTGACCGGCGGCATTCAACGCCGCCAATGGCGCCGGGATCAGAACGGCGAGGGCGAGGACGGTGTGTTTCATAAACGTGAGCATTTTGCTATTTCGATTCGGCTGCCTTCTTCGCGGCGGCATCGGCTTCGTCGGCCTGCTGCTGGATTTCGCGGTTATTGGCCCGCCGGTTTCCGGTTTACGTAATCGATCGCATCCTGCACGAACGCTTCGAGGCCTTCAGTCATCTCAGGATGCGGACTGAAGCAGATGACTCGCCCCTGTCCAAAGCGGCCCCGGGCAATCGCGGTGGTGCCAATCATCACGCCTGTGGGCGCGCCGTGCTTGGCGATCTCCGTCTTGAAGCTCGCCATTTCTTCATAATCCTCGATCTCCGGACGGTTGGCCGGGGCCAGCAATGGGCCTTGGGCGTAGTGGATCGGGAGTTTCTGGTTCTTCGTGCGCAGGATCTCGCGTCCCGCGGGAGTCAGCTCGATGTCCACGGTTCCGATTCCGCGATTCCAGTGCTTGGTGTCGATGACTCTTGCGTCGAGAATGTTGAGCGACCAGGGGTATTGTGCCGTGGCGAGATAGGCTCCTGCGCAGATGCCAATGTAGCCGCCGCCCTCCCGGACAAAGTCGCGAATCTTCTTTCGTCCGGGCTCGTCCAGATTCCGCCCCTGTTCGCCGCCGCTGCCGCCCGGATGCATTAAGATATCCAGACCGGCCAGCCCGCCGGAACGGATTTGTTCGGCGGTCAGCTTCGTCACGGAAACCTGATCAAACTTGCTCAGCGCGCGAAGGAGATCGTTCACGCTTGGGCCGGCTCCCTTGTCGAGATAGACGCCGACTGCGATCTTTCCTGTTCGCTTCGACGCATCGCTAGTAACCGGCTTTTGTTCCTCGGCGGGGAGGCAACTTCTCGCGAACGCGGTGATGGCGTTGGCCAGTTTGTCCGCCACGTCTTCGATGGTCTTGGAGTCGCGATGTTTCGTTCCCAGTTCCAGTTGAATGGCGTCGATTGTTCCGCCGGAACTGCTGCCGTGTGTCCCGACGGTGTGGCCGCCCGAGTAGTTTGGACTCTCGGGGTCGCTCGAACCGACGGGTGGAAACACAACAAAGCCCTGTTTGGCCAGTTGCCCGAAAAGGCTCGTCTCGCCAAAAACCGCCTCACGACCGGACTGCTTGAGCAGATGAGCGACCGTCTTGCCGTTCTGTGTGCCACGAAGCACAACGTCCGGCTGAGAGGCCTGCCCGTGAATATCGAGCACGATACCGCGGCCCCATCGCGAAGTGACTTCCCTGCAAGCCGACGCGATCGCCGCATGGTAGGCCTCGTAAATCGCCTTTGCCTCCGCCGATTCGAAGGCATCCTGCGGGCGGCGATTGGCGTCGATGTATTTCCGGTGAAAGCGCGCAATCACCACATAGGGCCGTTTGCCGAGCTTCTGCTCCAAGGCGTCGGCCAGCTTTTCGACGAGAATATCCGTGTTCGAATCGGGTCTCGGATTGAATCTGGATGCTGCATCCCCCTTGCGCTCCGGCACGCCGGGGATCGCCGCGCGTCCCCCGTGCGGTGCGGTAAGGATGATCGGCAGCCCGCCGGCCGCAACCGTGATCGCGGCATTTGAAGAAGCCTTCTTGTTCGAGGCGTCGTCATATTCACCGGAGATGGCGGTGACAGGGACCGGGTCTGCCGCGGGCTCGGCAGCATGGAGCGCGGCCAGCGGAGCGAGCAGCAGGGCGGCGAACGTACGGGCGATGGTGGTGGAGGTTTTGGGGAATTCTCGTTGGCGCATCGTCGACTTCATGTCAAGGTTTTCAGATTCAGCGCTTGGTTGCTTCCAGAATCCGCAGCGAACCGGCCGGCACGGTGACGGACGCTTGGCCATTGGACAGCGGCAGTTCGGTGTTGTCGAGCCGGTCGCGCAAGCTAAACTCGCCCGGCAACTGGACTTTCAGGGTGATGCGGCGCTCGGCCGGATCGAGCCAGCCGGGATCAATTGCATAGAGACGGTAACGGTCGGGCGCGATCTGCACGGTCTGAAAGAACACATCGTCGCCCACGGCGCGGAATGGAAGTCTTTCAGCGGCTTTCTCGTATGATTCGCGCAGGGCTTCGGCAGCTTTCGCGCCGGTCAGTTTCTCGCCGCCTTCGCGCCAAACGGAAACGCCGTCGGTGTGCCACCAGTCGTCAACCCCGACAACTTTCTTGAGGTCGGCGTGCGCAGGGACGAAGGCAATCGGGCCGTAAGGCGTGGCGGGGATGTGGTTGCCGAATTGCCGGTGCTTGTGGAGCAACACGGCGGTGAGCGCGTGCGGCGGCGTGGGGGTGTTGCCCCAGATGCAGCCGTTGTGCGGCAGGACGGCGTTGTTCAGCTCGGGGTCTTGTTCCCATTTGTCCACACCGTGGCCGTTGTGGCCGTCCTCGATCCATTTCTCGGGCGGTGGGACCAGCACGGGAATCGCCCGCGGTTTCGGTCCGGGTGTGACCCACAGACGCGGCTTGGGGCGATGTGGGCGCAGAGTGACCCACAGCTCGGCGC
>JAPLNJ010000495.1 GCA_026692885.1 Planctomycetota bacterium
TCAGACGTACAGATTTCAGTTTTCGCGGTCCTGTGCCCAACCACCTGGAAAGCCTTCTGTCCGCGAAAACTGAAATCTGTACGTCTGACCCCTTGTCTCGCGACCCGTCCAGGTTGAACCGTTAACTCTCATTCTTTACGCGCAAGGGCCGAAATACCGTTTGGTGCTAGTTCCTCGGCCCAGTCACGATCGTCCCAAGTTCGGGACAACGCCCCGCCGCCTGCCTTCAGGCTGATGTGGATGCGGGCTGGCCGTCTCGACCAACTCTGGTCACTGGATGTTGCAAGCCCTGGACGGATGGTATAATCCGTCGAGTGGCGGCACAAGTCCGGCCGTGGAATTACCTAGTCGGCGGCGCAAAGGCGAGTCGATGAACACGTCCGACGAACCGCTGGTGAAGGTCATTGCGCAATTTCCCGCGGAGGAACCCTCGCCAAGAAGCGTGTCGTGAACGGTGCTAAACCCTTGTGGAGGAGAATTCTTATGAACCCCCAGAACAGACGTACTTCACGCATCACCCGTGGGTTTCCTATTTCCATTTTCTTGGCGACCTTCAGCGGCCTGCTGTTGGTCACTGTCTCGCCGGCGCGGGCCCAGTTTCGCGAACTGGTCGATCGCATTCCGCGGACGGCCAACGCGGTGGTCCTGTTGAACATGGAGAAGGCCAAACAGAGTGCCTTCGGAAAACGCCAGGGCTGGACCGCTAATGTGGAAACGGCCTTTGAGGCCGGGATTTGGCGCGTCCCGCCCCAGGCCACGCATTATGTGCTGGCGACAGAGCTGGATTTCACCTCCATGCAGCCAGCCTGGGAAGTCGCGGTCGGGGACTTGGCACAAGCGGTGACCAGCGACCAGATCATCAAGTTCCGAGGCGGTATTCCAGACATCATCGAGAAACTGCCCGCCGTGGTCCGGACGAACAACGTGTACATTGTGCAGTTCTCGCCCACGAGAGTGGGCGCCATGGGGCCAGCCAACCGCCAGGCCGTGGTGCGGTGGATCCGCGAGGTCCAAGGGAAGTCCCGCCGGCCCCTGTCGCCCTATCTGGAACAAGCCGCGGGGTACTCGGACGACGCCGGCACGGAGATCATCATGGCCATCGATCTGGACGGCGTGCTCCAATGGGAACGAGTGGCCAAGTATGCAGCCGGGAAAGAGACGCTGATCATCGAGGGAAATTCCGATGTGAAAACGGTCACCAACCTGGTGGCGGGCATCCAGGGCATCCGCGTGGGGATCCGGATCGGTGACGCACCGTCGGGTCGACTCACGGTAGATTTCGCGAAGGAGGTGAAGCTGCCGGCGCCGCTGGCCAAACGACTGCTGTTGACGGTCCTGGCGGACAACGGCATGCGCATCAGCGATTTCGACGAGTGGAACGTCACGGTCAAGGAGAACACCCTGTCGTTGGACGGCACCTTGTCCCAGAGCGGTTTGCGGCTGCTGCTGAGCATCATCGATTCGCCGGCCGCGTCGGAAAGCGGGTCGGCGTCGGACGCCGCGGCAGCCTCCGCGAATTCACCCTCTGCCGTGCTGGCGGCTTCGCGGGATCACTACAAGGCGGTCCAGTCCCTGCTGAAGGATCTGAAGGAGAGCATGAAGGACTTGAAGTCCCTGTCGCACAGCATGGTGTTCTTTGACAAGTACGCCAAGAAGATCGAGAACCTGCCGATCTTGAGCGTGGACGAGGAACTTCTGGCCTACAGCGCGTGGGTGGCCCGCCAGGTGCGCGACTGTGCCGGTGCAGTGCGGACGATGGGGATCCGGGGCGGCGCGCGCGAGGCGCAGACCTTCGGTACCCTGGGCCCCAGCAGCGTGGCGGCCTTTGGGGCCGGCGCGTACGGTGCCTATGGCGGCTACGGCGGCGCCTGGGGTGTACGCTACACGTACGACCCGCTGTCCGACGTCAAGGGCACCGAAGCCGCGCGGCGTGTCGTGCGCTCCGAGGAGAAGAGCATCATGGCCTCGGACGTGCACACGATCCGCGACCAACTGCTGCAGGCCAGCGCCGATATTCGCCGCAAGATGACCCAAAAATACCAGGTTGAGTTCTGACTCCTATTTCCATGCCGTCGCGACTAGTGCGTCTTCAAGGCTAAGGCATCCTCAGCAGCTCAGGCGGCCCGCCGTCGGGAGATTACGGCATTCATTACTTGGGGCGTATCCAACTGACTGGCGCCGCCAGGACGCACTGCTGGAACTGCGGCATCCTGGAGGAAGCCAGCCTGGCGGAAGCCAGCATCGATGGCCTCACGCAGATCACTTTCGATCCGGCGGCCGTCGGTCATGTGCTGCATCGCGATGCAGAAGTGAACCTCGAACTTCAATAACTTGTCGCCGAAGTCGGTGAACAGGACGAAGGGCGCGGGATGGGCGACCAACCGGGGATGCAACTGGACTGCGGCCAGCAGGCAGCCCTTGATGTCCGCGACGGGGAACCCGCGGTCCACGCTGACCGTGACGGAGGAGCAGATGTGATTGTCGGACAGCGTCAGATTGCTGACATTGCCGCCCAAGAGCTTGCTGTTGGGCACGGTGATCTCGACGTTGGTATCCGTGCGCACACGAGTGCTCCGCGTGCCAATGCGTTCGACCGTGCCCTTCACGCCGCCCAACTCGACGAAGTCACCGACGCGAATGGGCTGTTCCGCCAAGAGAATCACACCGCTCATGAAATTGCTGACGAGATCCTGACTGGCGAAGCCCACGGCGATGGCAGCCGCTCCGCCCAGGAACGTCAGGGCGGTGAGTGGTACGTTGGCCAGTTCGAGCGAGAGGATGCCGAACACTGCGGACAGCAGGTAGAAGGTCAGCGAACGCAACGCTTCCGCGGCACCAGGGTTCAAGCCCAGCCGCGGCAGGATCCGCTTGCCTAGCAGCCGGCTGATGAAGGCCGCCAGCAGTAAGCCGCACAACAGACCCACCAGGCCCTTGAGCACTTTGCCCACCGTGATCGGACGATCGCCAACCGCGGC
>JAPLNJ010000496.1 GCA_026692885.1 Planctomycetota bacterium
AGTGCAGGCAGTTCAATGGGGCTTGGACTAGCTGGCACTTTGGTTGTGATCTTGCCGATCAACTCCTCCGGTCGGGCGGTCAGTGAGGCTGGGAGGCCGGGCCATCGGGAAACGGTTCCTTTTCTGGGGGCCTACAATCGAGCCCCCGGTTCGCGTATTGCTTGACCACGCCGGGCTCCCACGCCGTGTCATTATTCAGCCGGCCAGAAAGTCATCGGGGAGCGGGTTTGCAGTACGCGCTGACGGGCTCACTGGTGGCGTTGGTGAACGTGGGAAAGAACGCGGAGTGCTCATCGCCGAGCGTCCCGGGGGGCGTAGTGCCGTCAGCCCACAATGCCTTTCAAGCGATGATTCTATCGGATTTGCGGGGCGGGGCAAGATGTTGGCTTCTCAAGGGGATACGAGCGTTGCGAGCCATTCTCCAGTGGCCGATTCTAACTGACGTTGAACATCATCTGGAGACGAGCATCCGGAAAGGATACAACAAAGCCATGTGTGATCGCCAATTGCTCAAGAAACATGTGTTCTCCCAACCCCGCGCCACGGGATCCCGCCCATGAACCCTGCTGCCCCGCCACGACTGAGCCACGCGGAGTTGCTGGAACTCAAGCGTTGGAACACCCCCACGATTTACAATGGTTGGGAGCAGATCACCCACCATGACGCCTCGCAAGACGGCTTCAACCTGGAGGCCGTCCGCGACTTTATGCCGCAGATGGGGCCCATGGTGGGCTACGCGGTGACCGTCGTCTTTGAGCCGAGCAATCCGCGGCACCCGCGCGAGAATCCCCGGGCCTGGAGCGACTACCGGGCGTACGTCGGCAGCGTGCCTGGACCCAAGATCGTGCTGCTGCAGGATCTCGACAAGCCGCGCGTGCTGGGCGCCTTCTGGGGCGAGGTCAACAGCAACATTCACAAATCGCTCGGCTGCGTGGGGACCATCACCGACGGGGCGATTCGGGACATCGACGAAATGACCAATGCCGGTTTCAAGGCCCTGGCTCGCCGGCTCTGCGTGGGTCACGCCTTCAGCACGCCCGTGCGCTGGGGATGCGAGGTCGAGGTGTTTGGGCGCAGGGTCCAGCCCGGCCAGCTCGTGCATGCCGACAAGCACGGTTTTCTGGCGATTCCGCCCGAGGACGAAGCCCGCTTGCTGGAGGCGGCCCGGTTCATGGACGGCAACGAATGCCGGACCCTGATCGCTGCGGCGCGTGGTGCGGCCGGCAAGTCGATACCGCAGATCCTGGCGGACTTCGACGCCGCGGCTGACCAGTTTGGCGAAAATGCCGCGGCCAAGTTCGGCAAGAGGGGCGAATGGTGAACCGATCCCGACGAGTCGCCACGTTCCTACCAGTGGTCTTGGCGGGGTCGGTTTTGACCGTCCACCAACTGGCTCCTGCTGCCGGCCATCGCCGTTAGAGTGATCGCTGCGAATTAGCCCCTGGCGTTGGTCACCTGTCTTTCATCCGAGCCCCGGCCTTGCCATCCGAGCTATCCAAACACGGTGTAGCTCGGATGGCAAAGCCGGGGCACGGATGTCAGCACTCCAGGCTAGGGCCGGGCGAGCACCGCCGCCGTCAGGGCGGCATCCGCTCAAGTTCCTTGGCCGGTCACCTCGGCCGCCCGGGGCAACCGCTCCAAATCACTCTCCTTCATACGCACGTGCAAGACCTGCCGCCAGAGATGCGGTACGAGCGACCGGGTCGAGGGAACAGATCTCGAGAGTGCGCGGTCTTCTTCCCCAACTCATGAGACGCTCCTTGTGATTATTGAGTTCTAGATTGCCAATGGAAGACGAGAGAACGTGGATTGGGAGGGCGACGCTCCCGCGGAGCCGTGGGCCGTCCCTGACGGCCCGCTCCGGCTCGGCAGGAGCCTCGCCCTCCCATGCCATTGGCAACCTGGGACTCAATTGGCTGGCAGTATCTTAAGCTTGCCGCGAGACATCTGGAATCAGGAGAACGACGTCGACTGGCACGTAGCCGCACCCGTTACGTTCGCGTGCACTGACGCTTCGCCATCGGGAGGCAGTGTTCCACGGAGGGTGCTCCCATCCCGGTGCGCGATTCCACGCCCGCCGATAACTGCATCGTCCTTCCCACCCCAAGAGGAGCTACTATGGCCGTCCAGCGATTCCTGCCTGCCCTTGGTATGCTTGCCCTGCTCGCGTGGCCAGCGGCGACGCGTGCGGAAGAGAACCTGAGCTACCGCGATCTGGTGCAGCGGATGACGGATCTGTCCCGGCCCGCCAAGCTGCCGGCGGTGGGGGAAACGTGCCAGCAATGGTCCAGCTTCGATCGTGCCAGTCGGTATGACGAAGCCACTGGCAAGTAGCTGCACTGGGATGCCAACGGCGACGGCAACGGCGTCATTCGCACGGAAGGCGAGCAGATCGTGATGGCCGAAATGGAAGGTCCCGGCTGCATCTGGCGCATCTGGTCAGCGGCGGCGGAGAAGGGCCCCGTGAAGATCAAGAACGACCGGGGCACCCTGTATGCCCTGACCGCTCAATGATACCTGGCCCCCGACGGCGTCGACCCCTACGGACCGGTTCCGGTCGCGCAACGCGACGGCTACTACGTGAAGCCAGAACCGATCTCCGCGGGGATCCGCGTGCTGAACGAGCCGGCCGGATCGGTGGAGCGGCAGGAGCTGGGGAACCGCGGGCCAGGTAAATGGAAGAATGACGAGCAGCTCTGGTGGACCGGCGCTCGCCCCAAGGACAAGCTGGTGTTGGCGCTGCCGGTCACAGCCGCCGGCCAGTGTGAGGTGATGGTCCATCTGACCAAGGCCATCGATTACGGGATCGTGCAGTTCTCGGTAGACGACCGGAAGGCGGGTGAGCCGATCGACCTGTTCCACGACGGCGTGGTGCCCACCGGCCCGCTCTCGCTGGGAACGTTCGACTTGTCAGCAGGCCAGCATCGGCTGACGGTCGAAATCGTCGGCGCCAGCCGCCCTGCGGCCAGGCTAAGAAACACCCCCGAAAGCCCGACGATCCGAACTCCGTGGTTACAAAGCGTGAAAGGCTCACCATGAGCAAGAAGATCAAGGTTCATTCGTTGACCGGGAGGATTACTCCCGAACTGCTG
>JAPLNJ010000497.1 GCA_026692885.1 Planctomycetota bacterium
ATCACGAGCAGGGGTGCCCCAGGGGCCACTCGGTCATCCTTGATTTCGTAATCGCTCCGCGAGGCAAACCAGAATGGAACAAAATCAGGCATTCGGGAAAACACCAATTCAACGCAGAATCAGACAAACTGAACACCCCAGGTCCGACCTCAAAGCCGCCTATGGCTTGATCGACGAAGAAGACGTGACCTTCGACGCCATTGCCCAGCCGCATTGGCAACAGACACGCCGCGTAAACACCAGCCATCGGATCTCGGGTTTCTTCCTGAATGACACGCAAACCACCGATCCCCGAAAGACCTTCGGGCACGTCGCCCTGGCCCTCAAAAGATGTATTCTCGGTCATGGATGGCAGCTGGACCGTGGGGTCGTTGAACATCACGATCCCCCAAAGGACTCCATTCCGACTGGGAACCGACGCGCCGAATGGAAGGTCGCGAGCCACTTTGTTAGCATGGGAAGCCTGCTGCTGCTCGAACCGTATGCGAGCGGAGCCTATCTGGGAAATCCCGGACAAGAGGGTTTTGCGGACGTGGGGTCGCAAGGAAAGACAAACGAGGGAACACACCATGATGTGCTCGAAGACTGTGTGGGTCACGATACTTCTGCTCGGGCTGTCGTTCGGCCGGCAGCTTCACGCTGCTGACGCAACTCACCCCCGGCAGCCCAATATCCTGGTGATCATGTCGGACGAGCACAACGCCTTGGTGCTGGGCTGCTACGGGAACTCGATCGTTCGTACGCCGAATCTCGACCGACTGGCCACGCAGGGCATCCTGTTCGAGCAGGCGTATACCAACTCGCCGTTGTGCGTCCCGTCGCGATTGGCGTTCACGGCGGGTAAGTACGTGTCACGGATCGGGGCGTGGAACAACGACTGCCGCCTGCCCACAAGCGACTACCCCTCCCTGCCGCGGATTATGAACGCCGCTGGGTACGAGTCGTTCCTGTGCGGCAAGATGCACTACGACAACACCTGCCGCTACGGCTTCACGGAGATCGGCGGGAACATGAACAACAGCCGCATGACCGGCCGGGGCGGCCGCCAGGCGCCGGACACCCTGAAGGTCCAACGGGGGCTTTCCGATCGTTTTGAGCAGTTTCATCCCGGCGATGGCCCTGGGATGAAGCACGACCGCCGGGTGGTGGCGGGGGCGGACGAGTTCCTCACCCATCGCCGGCAGGACGACAAGCCGTTCTTCCTGGTTTGCGGCCTGATCACACCTCATTTCCCGCTGATCGTGCCCGAGCCGTACTGGGAGTCGTACCAAGGCAAGGTTCCCCTGCCGCTTGTGCCGCCAGGACACCTGAAGTCGCAGCCTTTGAACTACCAACACCTGCGGGCAGGGTTCCAGATGCAGAACGTGCCTGCGGAGATCGTGCGTAAGGGCCGCGAGCTGTACTACGGGCTGACGCAGTGGATGGACGAGCAGGTCGGCGAGATCGTCGGGGCTTTGGAGGCCAGCGGTCTGGCCCAGAACACCGTGGTGATCTACACCACGGATCACGGTGAGAACCTGGGCGAGCATGGACTGTGGTGGAAGAACTCGATGTACGAACATGCCGCCCGGGCGCCGCTGATCGTCTCCTGGCCGGCCCGCTGGAAGGGAGGCCAGCGGCGTGTCGGAGCCTCTTCTACGGTCGACCTGGTGCAGACGATCGCAGACCTGGGCGGGGCGAGCGTGCCGGGCGACTGGAACGGCTCGTCCATGTGCCGCTGGATGGACGATTCGGCCGCGGCTTGGAAGGACCTGGCGGTTTCCGAGTATTACGCCCATAACATTGCCTCAGGCTTTGCGATGCTCCGCACCGGTCAATACAAGTACGTCTACCATACGACGGCCGACAAGGAGCATCCGGCCCAACGGGAGCTTTACGATCTAGGGGCCGACCCCGGCGAGTTCACGAACCTCGCTGGCCAGACGCTGCATCAAGAGACGATCCAACGGCTGCACGCGGCCCTGGCGAAAGAACTGGGCGAGGACCCGGAAGGCATCGAGCGGCGGTGCCGGTCGGATCTCGCCAGCGGCTACGACGATGGCGGGAAGACCAAGCAGCGCAAGGCCAAGCAGGGAAACCGTCCATGAGCGGCCGAGGATGTGCCCAAAAACTCGCACCCCGCGAGTGGTCCTGTCACTGGAAAGAAATACGTCCCGATGTGGCGGAGCCCAGGGTGCTCTGGAAGGCGTCGGCGAGCACGGCGCCGGAACG
>JAPLNJ010000498.1 GCA_026692885.1 Planctomycetota bacterium
TTTCCGTGGGTTGTGGAAGCGATCGAGAAGTGCCTGCCCACGGCCGAGAAGTGCGGCGTGGTGCTGGGGTTGGAGAATCACTGGGGTTTGGCCCGCACGCCGGAAGGACTGCTGCGGATCGTCGACGCGGTCCATTCACCCTGGCTGGGCGTGACGCTGGACACCGGCAATTTCCTGGAGGAGCCGTACGAGCGGCTGGACAAGATCGCGCCCCAAGCGACCTACGTCCATGCCAAGACGTACTACGGTGGCGGTGTCTGGTATGCCCTGGACTTGGACTACGACCGCATCGCCGCCATGCTGCGGAAGCATCGCTACCGCGGCTACGTTTCGCTGGAATACGAAGGGCAGGAGGACGCGCAGACGGCGGTGCCGAAAAGCCTAGCGCTTCTGCGCAAGGCGTTTCAGACGTCCGGGTAAGCAGCTTGTCTACAGCCAGACGGATCACTAAGCTACTACGTCCTTTCCATTTCTCGCATTGCTTGTTGGAGTACACCATGTTCAGAGTCGAGCGGTTTGTGCTGCCCGGTGCGGCGGCGGTTGTGGTCTGGTTGGTCGCTCTCGCGGGCGCTGCCTGCGCCGAGGACAACTTGTGGCAGACCAACTTTGCGGAGTCCCAGGCCAAAGCCAAGGCCGAAAACAAACTTCTGCTGGTCGATTTCACCGGGTCCGATTGGTGCGGCTGGTGTATCAAGCTGAAGGACGAGGTATTTAGCAAGAAGGAGTTTCAGGCCGAAGCTCCCAAGAAGTTCGTGCTGGTCGAGTTGGATTTTCCCCGTCAAAAGAAACTCCCCGACGAACTCAAGACGCAGAACGATCAGCTGGCCAAACAGTACAAGGTGCGCGGTTTCCCCTCGATTCTCCTGCTGGACGCCGCAGGCCAGGTGATCGCCCGGACCGGCTATCGCCCCGACGGCCCGGAGAAATACGTGGCGCACCTGGCGGAGTTCGTCAAGATTCACGACGGTATTCTGAAGATGCGGACAGAACTGGCGACGGTCCAAGGCCTGAACCGCGCCAAGCTGCTGGACCAACTCGTCGAGGCGTACGGCAAGCTCGACAACGAAATCGACGAGATCGACGCTTGGGGCAAGGAGATCATCACGCTGGACGCCGATAACAAGGCCGGACTAAAGCCCAAGTACGAATATCGCTTGCTGCTGGCCGAGTCCGCCAAATTAAAGGAGGCCCGGAAGTTTGACGAAGCCAAGCTTGTCATCGACAAGGCCCTGGCTCTGCCCGGACTGACGAGTGAGCAGAAGCAGGATGCCTACTTCACCCAAGGCGAGTGCTGCTTCTACCTGCAGGACTACGCCGGGATTGTGGCCTGCCTGAAGAAAGCCCACGAAGCCGCCCCCCAGAGTGCGAAGGCCTCTAGTATCCAGGAGATGCAGCAACGTTTCGCACCGATCGCCGAAGCGCAGGAGACCGTCGCGAGAATCAAGGGCGAGCTAGACAAAGCTCAGGGCCTGGACCGCGCCAAACTTCTGGACCAGATGATCGACGCCCGTTCGAAACTCGGCCAATTCGTCCGCGACGCAAACCCGGCTCAGGATCTCGAAAAGTGGACGCAAGAGATTATTACCCTGGACGCCGACAACAAGGCCGGGCTGAAAGGCAAGTATCAATTCCGAGTCCTGGTGGCCGAGTCCGGCAAGCTACTGCGGGAGAAGAAGTTTGACGAAGCGCAGGCCGTCCTCGACAAAGCCCTCGCCATCCCCGCGCTCACGGGCGAGCAAGTCCAGGAGGCGCGGTTCACGCAAGGCACCTGCTACTTGAACCAAGAGGATTACCAGAAAGCTGCGGACTCCTTCAAAAAGGCATCAGAAGCCGCTCCGGACGGGCCTCGGAATCCTGCCGCCCAGGCCATGCTGCGACGCGCCGAGAATGAATTGGAGAAGCGGAAGACGAAGGAGCAGCCCAAGGCAGAGCCGAAGCAGGAAGAAAAGCCGAAGAAGTAGGCCCGCCGAAGATCATGGACATGCCAAGTCGTCTTCAAGGCTAGATCGTGGCTTGTGAGCGGCGAGGCACTAGCCGCCGGTGGCGTTCGGAACCGGCGGCTATCGCCTTCCCACACTTCGAGGTGCATGCCCCGCTCCGGGCCAAGCCGAATTGGATTCAACACTTCCAACCCAAGCCGCCGGTCGGCGGCCACCACAATCCCCTCGATGCCGGCATGATTGCCACCGTGGACGAAAGCGTCGGCCGCATCCTGTCGTTGCTCGATGAACTCCAACTTAACGAGAAGACGCTCGTCATGTTTGGCAGCGACAACGGCGGTGTCGGCGGCTATGAACGCGAAGGGATTCAGGGCGGCAGCATCACGGACAACGCCCCGCTCCGCGGCGGAAAGGGCCAGCTTTACGAAGGTGGCATCCGCGTCCCGTACATTTTCCGCTGGCCCGGCAAGATTGTGCCGGGCAGCGTCTGCGACGAACCAATCAACAGCGTGGACCTGGGGCGTTCAGTTTGTCTGATTTTGCCTTGAATTGGTGTTTTCCCGAATGCCTGATTCTGTTCCATTCTGGTTTGCTTCGCGGA
>JAPLNJ010000499.1 GCA_026692885.1 Planctomycetota bacterium
GGGCTAAGACACCGGGACACGGAGGTCCCGCCTCTTCCTCTTCCCACTCCATCCCCGTTGATCGACTGCGGGATATTGTTTGCCCCGGCCATCTCACACAATCTGGCACTTCCCGTCTCAAAAAATCCGGGGCGCATCAGCTTCCTTCAGGATTCATAGGTCTCATGCTGTGCTCCTGCTTCGGAGTTCGTTTTCCCGGTGTCAGCCCTGAGCATACTCGCCCGCCCGACGAAGGGTGTCTTGGATTAAGCCATGTCCGCCTCGTGGTACGAGGGGATTTCGTGGACTGGGATTTCGTGGTCTGCTGGCTACTGCTCTACTACACGGTTCGCAACACAACGCTCCTTCGGATCAGAGTACCAGATCGGAGTGCATCTGGCAGGCAACGCCAATTCGCACGGAACCAAACAACCATGAACAGCCAAGCTAAGGACAAAGCGGTTATGATTACGCGTACTTTCAAGAACTCGTTCTTCGGTGCCCTGCTCAGCGTGTGTGCGGCGCGGACGGCCGAGCCGGCCGAGCCGGCCGACTTCTATCAGGTTCGCGGCGGCATTCCCAACAGCCAGTACTATTTCCAGGCGAACACCGTCGGGAACCAGTACCTGTTCTTCATCGGCGACTCCGTGTTGGCTGGCGTCGGCCTGAAAGACCCGAATTTGCGCTACTCCGCCCAGATGGTCAAGGGCTTCAAGAAACACTTTCCGGAGGCGGCGATCATTGAGACGCGACATACGCAGCCGGGCGGCAGTTGGTTCGGACTGTTCCGCTGCAGCCGGGGCCAGCCGGTTTTCGGCGAGGTGATCTGCAGCGGGCATCTGGCGATCCTCGATTTCGCCGCCGATGACCGCAGCGCCAACATCGAACAGGTCAGAACGTCGCTCGAAGGGCTGATCCGCCAAATCGTCCTGTATCGCGCCACCCACAGCCAGATCCTCGTCTACACCCTGACTCCCGAAATGCTTCAGGCGTATCTGGCGGGCCAGACGCCCGATTATATCCGTGTCAGCGAACAGCTTGCCGCGCATTACGGCATCCCCAGTCTGAACCTGGCGCAATACGTGGCCGAGAAGATTATCGCCGGAGAGATTTCCTTCGCAGCATTCTCCGCCGATGGCGTCCATCCGACCGATGCGGGCGCCAAGCTCTACGCCGACGCGGTCGCCAAATTCGTCGACGCGCTGCTGACCACCTATCCCGTTCCGGACCAGCCCCAGCGGCGCACGCTGCCCCCGCCTTTGTTCCCGGAAACAGACGACAACGGCCAGATCGTCGCTTACGAGGATCAGCCGGTCCAGCGGTCTGGCAGTTGGCAGCCGGGCCAGGTGAGTCCGATCGGTCCCTTTCGCCATCTGTTGGTCTCCGACGAGGTCGGTGCGACGCTGACGCTGAAGTTCCGAGGTTCTGAAGTCGGCGTTCTCGACGTCGTCGACAAGGACAGCGCGAACTACGAATACGCCGTCGACGGGGCGGCGTTCCGCCAGCTCCCCGCGCCGAAAGATGCGACCGGCCCGGCGCTGCGTCCGGTGTCCCTGGCCAAAGGGTTAGACCGGAAGGCCGAGCACGAACTCGTGCTGAAGGTCGCCTCGCCAGGGACGGCGCGGATGGGCGGG
>JAPLNJ010000500.1 GCA_026692885.1 Planctomycetota bacterium
GTGTGGGCCTTGCCATCGGCCTTCACGGCCGGGAGCACGACCTTCCAGTTGCCTTGGGTATCGGCCTTGGCAGTGGCTGTCGCTTCGTCCAACTTGACCGTGACCTGTTCCTCGGGATCGGCCCAGCCCCAGATCGGCAACGGCCGGTCGCGCTGCAGGACCATGTGATCGCTGAGGACCTTGGGCAGGGTAACATCGGCCCGGACCTGGAGCACACCCATCACGACGAACAGGGAAGCGACGAAGCACGACAGCCGTTTGTTCATGGGGGACCTCTTTGAGAAAGAATGTGAGGCGAGGCAAAGTCACGGTTGAGGACGGAGAGCCGAACTGAACCGATCAGCGGGCGTTAGGTCGCCATTGTCTGCGGCGGACCCCGTTGTCAAGACCAAAAAATCCTTTTTATTAGAGACACTGACTTCAGTCAGGACCTGGCATTCGCCGGTGGGGGCAGCGGCGCAGCGCAGGCGAGCGCAGCGAGCCGGAGCGGAGCCGCTGCCCCCACCGGCGGTGAAACTACGAACCCCCCACCACGCCATCAGCACCTCGGTGACGGCCCCACCACCAGATGCTCCCCAAGGTAGACATCCCACGGCGTGTGATACTCCAAGCTCTGGTGCGGTCGTTCCCGGTTGAAGAACACCAGGTAATTGGTCAGGCCCTGATGCAGGGCCGGCACCGTCTGATGATCGTGCAGGTACACATGCTCGTACTTCACGCTCCACCACAGACGCTCCACGAACACATTGTCCAACGCCCGCCCACGCCCATCCATGCTGATCGAGACGCCGGCCTGGGCCAGCCGGTCCGTGAACAACCGGCTGGTGAACTGTACGCCTTGATCCGTGTTGAAAATCTCCGGCTGCTGGTGCGTCAAGGCATCCTCCAGGGCCTCCACGCAGAAAGTACTCTCCAGGCTGTTCGACAGCCGCCACGACAAGACGCACCGACTGTACCAGTCGATGACCGCCACCAGATACATGAAGCCTTGCGACATGGGGATGTACGTGATGTCGGCCGCCCACACTTGGTTCGGACGCTCCACCTTCAAACCCCGCAGCAAATACGGGTAAACCCGATGGTCCCCATCCCGCTGTGACAACCGCGGCTTGGGGTAGATCGCCTGCAAGCCCATCACCCCCATCAGCCGTTGCACCCGCTTGCGATTGACGGCTTGCTCCTTTCCCTGCAGCCAGACGGTCATTCGCCGACTCCCGTAAAAGGGCGTCCGCAGATACTGCTCGTCGATCAATCGCATCAAGCACAGGTTCGTCTCCGATTCCGCTGCCCCGCGGTAGTACAACGTCGAACGGTTCAGCCCCAGCAATTCGCACTGCCGACGAAGGCTCAACTCCGGATGTCCCCAGTCCACCAAGGCACGACGCTGGTCCACTACCCCGATACCTACTCCATCGCCACCACTTTTTTTTTGAGCCACTCCAACTCCATCTTCAGCCGCCCGATCTGCTCGAACAGCGCCACCTCCGACACCTCCTGTTCCGACGATTTCCGCGGACGCCCAACCTCCCCGAACAAGCCTTCCGCGCCATCCAGTAAGTGCCGCTTCCACTGATGAATCTGCGACGGATGAACTCCGTGCCGACTCGCCAATTGGCCCACCGTCTCCATCTCCTTCACCGCCGCCAAGGCCACCTTGGCCTTGAACCCGGCGCTATGCAACTTCCGCTTCTTAACCATGAACACCTCCCAGTAAATAAGGGTTCTACTCTACCTTATTTTCTGGTCCAGTTTCCGGGGTCCATCGTATGGAGCCGATCACCGAAGTCGGCGGCGGCAGCGTTCACGAGAAACAGAAAGCGTATCTGACGGAGATTATCAGGAAGGTCAACGAGCTGTTTGAAGGCGAGCTGACGGAACAGGACAAACTGGTTTACGTCAACAACGTCATCAAGGGCAAGTTGCTGGAATCC
>JAPLNJ010000501.1 GCA_026692885.1 Planctomycetota bacterium
TACAGCGGCTGCACGGCCAGCCAGGACTCCCAGTCGTCCACTCCGGGACAGTTCCATTCGTTAATCATCGCCCGCAGACGGTCACACCGCCCCTGGATGTCATCGACCTGGGATTGCAGATCGCGGATCTCGACCTTCAGACGGTCCAGCTCCACCTTCAGCTCCCCAATCGCATGCACGGTGGTGTCACCTTCCGTGCTCGCTTTCAACTCGGCCTTGAGCGTCTTCTGCCGGTCCTGCTTCTCGCCGATCTGTTGACGGAGCGGGGCGATAACGACCGCGTGGACCTGCCCTGCCCAACAGCCGTTGGCACACGTCAACGCCTCGGTGACCATCTGGCCAGGCTTAGTGCAGATGAACTTGGCCGCAGTGACCGGCGTTGGCTCGTCGGCGGAATCCCATTGCGAGTCGTCGGGACCGACACGGGTGCAATGGCGGTCCAACTGCGACATGGCGACTTCGATCCAACCGGGCAGGTCGGCGTGAATGGCAGCTGTACGGGCCGCGTCTACCCACTGACCGAGCGGACCGGACCGCACCGCGTCGGCAAGCCGGCGCAGCCAAGCCTGTTTCAGGCACAGCAACCCGTCCTGAATGGCCGCGGCACGCAGGCCGTCCGTGGCGAATGCCGATTCCTGAACCTCCCGCAACTTGGCATCAAATTCCTGCAGTTCCGGGATCTGGTCGCCGAGTTCGTTTCGCCGGGCTTCTTGGCGATCGCTTCGCGCTGCCGCAGGGAGGCCTTCAATCCCTCGCAGTTCGGTTTCCATGCGCTGCTGCAGGTGGCCCGCGTATTGTTTGCAGAGCTTGGGCAGCAGGTCGCCGTTTAACTTGTGGTAGTAGACCAGGCAGGCGAACGCTGGCTTTCGCCGTGCCGTGAACTTGCCACTCTGGATTTGCCAAGCGATCGGTCGCTTCTTGAACTGACTGATGTGATGCTTGAAGAACTCGGTCGTGAGCCAATGGTCGAGGGACTTTCCCATCAAGTCCGGGAAATCGGTCCGCAGAACGGAATTCACTCCGTTCTCTTTGGCAGGCACGGCGTTGCCAGAGCGGGACGGATCAGCTTCAACGACAGACGAATGGAATGAATTCCGTTCTGCGATTCGCTCGGCAAGCGTTCTCTCGCCCCTACATTCGGTCAGCGGAATGATACCATCCGGGTCCGCCCAGTCGGGCGCTGATTCACCGTCTGCGACCTGCCGAGGCCAGCGGTGGCCGAGCAGTTGCAGGGTCAGCACGGTCAGCCGATCACGCGCGAGTCGCCTCTCCTCCGGCAGGCATCGCCAACCCTCTTGATCGACGCCCTCCTTGATCAGCCCGAACAGAGAAATCGGGTGAACTGCCAGTTTCTGAGAAAGTTCTTCAAGAAACGTCTCGGGAGGGATGGGAATGTTAGCACCTACTGTCGCAATCACGTCATCATCATCGAGACCTTCAGAGTGCTCCTCACCCATCTCGTCGAAAGCGGCCCCAGGTCCAGCTTCAAAAAGGGTGCGCAACTGTGCCCTTCTTTCATCCGGCCAACCTTCAAGCGTGGTGATCCCACTGCGAAGGTCACGCATCTCTGGTGTTCGTGACAGATCTTCAGTCTCTCGAAACTGAACGTCGTCATAGACGGAGATAATTGGATGCCAACCCGCTGGAGTTCCCGTCTCGGCCAAGACGAGCGCAAGATCTTCGGCGGACAATTCGTATGCGTTCAGCGCTACGCGTTCGCAGATGCCTTCCAATGACAGCAAAGTGACCATTTCGGCAAGCTCGCCGATCAGCGTGACAGGCTTCGATGGATCAGCACTTCGCTCGCAGAGATCGCGTGCCACAATACGTGACTTCACGCGAATCAACTCCCGTTCCAGGTCCGAAAGAAGGGATGGAATCTGCGGCGGCAACGGAATCCGTGCGACGTAGCTTTCGTTCAGCTGCATCTTTGCGCTCAGCGCACGTACGACCATACTCGACAATCGGCAGTTGGTGAGCGCCGCCAATCCTTCCGCCCCACCCGTGAAGAAGACTCCGGCTGACAAATGCGAGATGATCGTATCGTCCGTGATTCTACGGAGTCCAAAGCTGCCACACGCCATGTAACTGTACGTCCAACCTGAACGCAGGTACCAAGCTTCGCTCTGGATACGTGTTCCTGGAAGGCACGCCCCTTTCAGTCGGGTGCCGCCTCCTTGCCATTCAACAAGCCAGTGTTGGTGACCGCACCAACGTCCATACCCAGCACCCTTCTCGTAGGGAAACCATCGGCGTTTGGGAGCGATCGCTTGCCATTCGCCTGCGTTCGCCTCCCAGAAGAATCGAGTGAATCTCGAATCGTGACCCGTACACAAGCCGGCGTGGATTTCCGCGCTATCACCGAAGCGTCGTTCCGCCAGCAGATCAAGCAGCTTGGAACTCAGCCAGTAACAAAGAGGCGTGCCCGGGATTGCCCAGAATCGCCTTTGTTGCGGACAAAATCGCGATTCCAACTGATTTCCACGAACGGCAGAGAGAAGAATCGCGGCTTGCTCCTCCGAAGGTCTGGGGGCCGTCAATCGACATGCCCAGATTCGGTGCCGATCGCCTGGTGCTGTGCGACGAATAATGAAAAGAACGGGTGCGACGGCTGCATTGCCAATTTCGGAGAAAGCGTATCTGCCCAAGTGAGCTAAGCACTCAACCGAAGCATCCACGAGGACTCCGATGAACTGACCGCGCCGTACCTCATTCAATCCCTCTGACCTAAGCTCCGTGAACGATTTCAGAAACATCCAGGACTGCTGGGTGACCATTGCGAGTCGACCGCAGGGCGCGGTCAACTCAACGCCGCGTTGAAGAAACGCGGCATAAACGTCCCTTTTCCCGGCCGAATACAGCAGTTCAACATGCTTCTTGACCACAGCCCCCATGTTCTTGCTGCCCATGTACGGCGGGTTGGCCGCAACCACGTCGTACTTGCGGCCAAGCACATCGATCCAACGTAATCCGATTTGCGTTTCCCGGCCCAATAGCCTGCTCGGATCGCGTCCTTCACTCCGCGCCTTTTCGGTGAAGGCATTCAACGCGACACGGACGCTGGTCAGGAGACGATCACCGAATTCGGTGTCCGACAGTTCCGGCAAGGGCAACTGACCGCTCAGTGCGTCCGTTCGCATCTCGGCAAACAGGTAATTGGCATCGGTACGCTCGCGACGGGCCTGCTCCCACTTGGCGTGTTCGTCATGGACAATCGCTCGGAGTGCCTCCTCCGGTCTGGCAAGGCTGCCGAGTTCGTCGATGTGCTCCATCGCCCGGCCGAACCGGCCAAGCACGTTGCCGATAGCGGATTGCTTACCGAAGCTCGTCAGGAAGTCTTCCCACAAAGGTCCCTTCAGGTGACTGGCCACGGCAGCGACCAGGTTGGTCTGCACGCCCGGAAATTCGTTTGGGAATACCCGCTCTGCGGCTTTCATCCATAGGGCGGCTTCGGCAATCTGTACCGCGCGGGCGTCGATGTCGATGCCAAACAGGTTACGTTCCAGGATCGACCGACAGATCTCGGTCGCCTCGCGGGGTGCCCCGGAGTCGTCACCGCGCCCCTCTTCTTCGTACATGTCGTACAGCAAGTCGAAGGCCTCGAGCAGGAAGTGTCCGGAGCCGCAGGCTGGGTCAAGGAAGGTGACCTCGGCGATTGGCTTTTGCTCAACGGGAACTCGATCAGCGTCGCGGACGTAGTATTCCCAGTTCTCGGACAGCTTCGATTCGGGGTGCATGCCCATCCACGTGGCGCCCAGCGAGTTCTGTACGAGGAACTTCACCATGTACGACTCGGTATAGAGCTGCGTCGCCGGGACGATGTTTGCTCCTTCGATCTTCGCGCCCTTTTGGGTGCGGACCTTCGTGAAAACCCGGTCCTTTTCCTCCGTGTTCCAGTACTGGTACGCCCAGCCAAGCGCGTCCGGGGCCTTGAAGACGTCGATCGTCGCCGGCTCCTGTCCGCGAACCGCTTCTGTGCCGGACAGCAGCGCCACGCAACGTTTGATGGCCGGCGCCGAAGGTTTCAGCGCGACGCCTGGGGCTTCGGGGTCGAACAGCAGCGGCAGATGCCGCGACTGCTCGGCGAAAACCTTGTCGAGCGCAGCCAACAGCCCGTCATCTTCGCCGGCGCACAGCTCGGGTTGGCGCTGCGCCAGGCGATGGTGTTCCAGCGACCGCCCGCCGTATGACGGTTTCTGCAGGATCACCTCGTCGATCAATTCACGAGCTTCCATGCAACGCAGCGCGAGCAGGCGGTTCGCCCAAGTGTAGGCCGTCTCCCGAACGAACTCCGCCACGGCGTCTTCGCGCGACACGCCGGCCTCAGCGCGGAGCTTCAGGTAGGCATCCACGACCTGTCGTGCCTTCTGGTCGGCCGGTGCCAGATGTGCCAATTCGTCTACGCTGACTGGCTCCCGGTCGCGTCGCACCCCGATTGCCGCCAGCCGTTTTTCCAGGTCCCCCGGCTGCCACTTGGGCGACGCATCATACTGGCCTTCCAGTAAGTGCCGGAGTTCCAGGGATATGGCCTTCAGGATCTTCTTGTTTTGGGCGTCCATCAGCCGAGCTCCACATCAAAACCGGCAGTGAGCAGATCCCGGACGCGCCGATCGAGTTCGTCACGGTAGGCGTCCCATTGTTTCTCGTCACGGATGCGAGTCACGGCAGCGATGTCGTTTGGTCGAACCTGGCGAATCTGGCGTTCGTCCCTGGGCTTGGTTTCCCTTCCGTCCTTCTTCGCCTCCGCCTTTTCCTTCTTGGTGGCTGCTTCCGCGATCCGTTGTCCAAGCTGACGCACCAACTGTGCTGCTCGCTCCGGCAGAGCCGCGACCTGGGCGGGAAGGATGGTGGTGTCCAAGCTGTCTCGCAGGTTCGTCAGCGGCGCGGCGAGTTCCGTTGCCAGGGCCGCATCCAGCCCCCGAGCCGCCAGTTCCGTTGGCAAGCGGTCGACGGCCTCCTGGAGCTGGCGCCGTGCGTCACTACGCCAGCCGTCCAGCAACGGCGTCAGTTCCAAGCTGGACTGAGCCTTCAGGCCCTGCAGACGCTTCCAAACGTCCTTCTCCGCAAAGGCCGCCGACTGCTCGGCAGTACGGTACTCACCCAGAAAGAACGGGATGCAACTGGACGGCTCCAGGCGGTACTCGATGGCCTGCAACTGCGTCACGAGACTGGCCAACTCGGTGAACAGCAGTCCGTTCTGCTGCTGAAAAGTCGCGTGCAACTCGACGGATTCGTGGCCAGTACTGAGCGTTTCCTGCAGCGCGTAGACCTCTTTGACGCGATGGACCGGATTGGTGAGCGTTAGGACCTGGCGCCAAGCCTCCTCGCCGTCCGAAAAGGAAGACGGCAGCGGCATCCGCGATCCACCGGTCCAGAGATGAACCGCGTCGGCCTTGGCCAGGACCGCGGTGGCCATCCCGCCCGCCGCTTCAGCCAGCGCAGCCGGTGTTTCGTCGATGCCACGTTTCTTGGTGAGCTTGATGAGGAACTTGCGGGTTTCCGTGAGAACTTCGGGGTCGACCTCGGTTTCCTCCAGGATCAGCTCGACCTTGTCGAAGTTGCGGCTGACGCGAACGGCATCGACCAGCTCGGGATCGGCCGGATTGGTGTACGGCTTCTTGCTGATTTTCAGCGTGACCGCGCCGGCGCGGACCAAGGCCGCGACGCCGACGCGAACTGCGTTAGGGTCCCAGCCATGCGGGGGCGCCGAGAAGTGCTCCAGCAGGGCCTTGCCCAAGACGTGATCCTTCGACTGGACCGTCGCGAGCTGCACCTTGATGGCGTCAAGCAGCGGTGAATGGGGATCGATCTTACCAGCTTTGTCGTACAGACGCAGGGCTTGGACTTCCTTGCCGGGATTGGCTCCGGCCAGAACATCGCAGATCGCCTTCTGGTCATTGGTGATCCGCACCGGCACTCGATCAAACTTCGGGTACAGGATCGACCACTGGGTGGCCATGTCACCCCGCAGCGCATCGGCAGGGTTCGGCTTCTGGTCCGCCTTGATGGTGAGCTGCCGGCTGGAACCGCGGAAGATCAGATGCCCGGTGCGAATGCCTTCCTTGAGGCCCTCGATGACACGACGGTGCAGCTTGGGCAGGTCGATACTCTCGCGGTCTTGGGCCAGGTCGCGAGCTTCCTCCGACTTGTGCGCGTCGCCCTTCCAGTTGTCGATGATTTCCTTCATCGCGAGGTAACGGGTCAGCTCCTGATCGAAGGCGTTGACCCGACCGGACAGGAAGAACAAGGTGTACTGCTCGTCCGGCCGCAGGCTTTGGTTCTCCAGATCGGCCAGCGACACGCGACCAAAGCTGAGCGGCGTGTAGAGCTTCAACTCCACGGCGCCTTTGGTGCCTGATACCACGGAGTCGTCGATGCGCAGCTTGAACGCGAAGTC
>JAPLNJ010000502.1 GCA_026692885.1 Planctomycetota bacterium
TGGGCTAAGACACCGGGACACGGAGGTCCCGCCTCTTCCTCTTCCCACTCCATCCCCGTTGATCGACTGCGGGATATTGTTTGCCCCGGCCATCTCACACAATCTGGCACTTCCCGTCTCAAAAAATCCGGGGCGCATCAGTACCGTCAAGCCCAGAGTCTCAAGCGCGTCGAAGTCCATAGTCACGCCATCGAGGCATATAATCTTCTCAACTCAGTTGCGGTTTCCAATCCTGAAAATCTCCGGGCGTTCGATAGCTTCGGGCGACCTGAAACCGCTGACGACGACAATTCCCGACGACGCCGTTGGTGTGCCTTTATATGGTTGGAGGCTCTACAAGTGACATTCGCTGCCCTGAAAGGTAAACTAATCGACGAAAGATACGCGAACCAAGCTCTGTCCCAACAATTGGAGGTTGTGCTACAGGACGACTTGGTATTCTGGCTCGTCGGAAACCGTGGTTTTGATCCGGACTTCGTGAATTACTGCACCGCGATCCGGCGACGTATCGCTCCCGGCAAACCAATAACTTACAGCGAAGAGGACGCGATCAAAGGTATTTCCAAGAACCGAGAATAGGCCGAACTAGGGGATGCAGATGAGGGCGGTAATGCGTCCTGCGGTGTAGCATCGTCTTGGACCCGCCCCATCTGATCCCTGTCGTCGCCGAGAATTGCAATGACGTACTTCACCGTCATCACCGGCGCTGTCACAATCCTATCCTTCCTCCTTCAAATCGGAGGAGCATTGCCCCAACACAAGAAATACCTTTCCCACGCGACTGCAGTACTGCTTGGCCTGACTGCCGGAATGCTCCTACAGATGGGAGCGTCAATCCAACTGACGATTGCGAAGACCATCACGGTCCACGAGATCATTGGTCTCGCCCTAGTGCTGGGAACCGGCCTGCTTGCGTGCATCTTGATCTTGACAAGTGTTGTTGTTGAGGATGAACAGCGACGACGAACAGCGACGATCGCAGCGTCCTCAGTATCTCTTTTCCTTTTCCTTCTACTGGCATTCTTCTGGAGCACATTGTTCCCCAGTTCATAAATGTCGCGTCCCTAAACCGATTTCATGATCTGTACTGAATGTATGGTCCGTAGAAGCAGCGGGCGAACTAATCGCTGTACCGGAGTGGCCGATCGGGACGGATTTCAAGCTCGGCGTGGCGCCGGAACCGCTCCCGCTTATCCTTCAGCACGCGGCCGGTGTCCTCGCGGTGCCCGGCTTCGTTCAGCGTCCCGTAGCCGTCTCTGCCAGTGAACATTCCGAGGGCCTTGGCGGCTTCCCGGAACTGGCGTTGGCTGGTGACGACCAAACAACCCTCGGCGTCGAAGTCGGCCATGACACCAGCCTGACGCAGGGCGTCGGTGGCTTCCTCGATCTGGTCGGGGTTCACCCCGAGCGCCTCGGAGTGGTGATCCGGCACCCGCCAGCCTTGGCGGATTCCAGGATCACACCCCGGTGCCCAACTCGCATCCAGCGGTACAGGGTGTCGACAGAGACGCCTAGAAGTTCCGCGGCCCTGGCTGGCCTTACTGTCGTCTCGTTGCGGAAGTTCATAAAGACTCGTCTGCTCGGTCCGTCTGTGTTCGTTTTGCTGATGAGATCAAAGTATCAGAGTTTTGCCTTTCGTCAAGACACGGTGAACTAGAAATCTTGATAGTGTTTAATTACTAGTAGATAAGTTATTGACGTGTCACGGATATCTTATTTCATCCACTTGACTACAAGTGGTCCCGTTGCTAGATTAGTGGCGTTGAAAGTTGCGGTTTCAGTGTCGATTCCAAGGAGGTCAGCCGAATGCCTACGATTCACCCGCGACCAGTTTCGCCCAAGAGTCTACGGGCGATTCAAGACGAGTTCAGCCAGATCACCACAGCGCTCGGTGCCCTGGCCCAAGCGATGGAAGACCAGGGCTTTGACGAACTGATGACGAGCAACTATGATCAGGTGACGCGAGCGATCGCGTTTGCCCATCGGTTCACTGGGGCCGTGCGACAGTCGATCTTGGCTGCCCGTGACAGCCGCGGTGACTTCCTAGGTGCAGCGACCAAGTCAGCGGCCCAGTCGGCGGCCGACGCCACACCGGCGGAAGTTTCCAGAAAGAAGAAAGAAGGGCGGATGTCGATCCGATAGATCCGTCCGTATTCCCCAGCGTATTCCCCGGAGTTTGCTACGCTGGGTCGGGCGGCTGTAATGAGGTGACCAGATGAACGCGTTTTTCTGTATTCCCTGCGCTCCCGAACTGGTTTTAGTACCGCGGAAATACAGGGTTTTTGCATGTTCCTGCAAAAGTAGGGAATACAGAAACAGCCACAA
Organism: Planctomycetota bacterium; assembly: GCA_026692885.1. The sequence continues at coordinate 2,326 of JAPLNJ010000502.1, forward strand.
TTGCAAGCTGCAAGTTGTTTCTGGATAGATACTTGGGGACGTAGCTCAACTGGGAGAGCACTAGCTTTGCAAGCTAGGGGTTGGCGGTTCGAGCCCGCTCGTCTCCACTTGATGACAGCCTTTGACGCCCGTTGACCACGGGCGTTTTCTATTGGCAGGCTCGACACTTACGGCGATGCCATCCGGCCCGCTTTCGCTCGCCTCATCGGATGCCATTTTGACAACGATTGACTCTCCCCCCCTTTCTTTTGCCTCCGTTAGTACCAACCCGAGTACCAACCCGAGCGCGCCGTTACCATCCGTTCCCGTTGCCCGCGCTGTTTCGGCAGCGTGCCCGCCGTCCGATCGGAGCGTCGGCAACGCCTCCACTGCGCCGGCCACGTCAAGCAGTTTGGGGTCAGTGTAGACGTTCATGGTTAGGGCCATCGTGCTATGCCGCATGGCCTCTTGCGCCACGCGAGGAGTAACCCCGGCCTTGCTCAGTAATGTGCCGAATGAGTGGCGCAGCGCATGGACGTCCACCGTTCTCCCGCGCTCGTCTTTCTTCGGTATGCCCGCCATTCTCAAATCGCGGTCCATGATCTTCACCAGTTGCTTCGGAACGGTGAACACGGGCATATCCGCCGGAAGTCCGAAAGGGAACCGCGTCAACGGCTGGCAAGTTTGCGATTCTGACCCCCCAGCGTTGCGCAGAAAGCGTTTTCCGGCTTTCACGGCCTCGGGGTCAAACTTAACCGTTTGCGTCTTGCCTGATGCGTCCTGTAACGCCGTTTTCTTGGCGACAGGATTCAGCAGCGCCCGGGCCTTCTCGGCAAGCCATTCGCGCAGATCCCCAGCCAGGTCAGCACGCAACGCGATGCTTGACCCCTCGCGGTTCTTCTCGTCGGCCGCTTCCAGTTCCAGATAGGACGGTTCATGGTCAAGCATCAGTTTTGCGATTCGGCCGAATCCTTCTTGACGGTCTGCCGTCCCCGCTCGGCAACCGGCCGATATCGAGCCACGAAAAGCAGCGTGTTCAGTTCCTCTTCGGACAGCGCCCGCCGCTTGCGCCTTTGGTCCGCTTTTTCGTCGGCCTTCTCGACACACGCCAACGGGTTGACGGTCAGACGGCTAGTCTCAATAGCCCAATTGCAGAATCCCACCGCGCTAGCCCGGTGCAAGTTCCGCGTTCGCGCTCCCATTTTCACTTTGCCGTTTTCGGGTTTCGCCTGTCGCACCATCCAAGCTTCCAGACATTCCCGCGTCAGATCGGCAAGCCGTTTGAGTCCGCATTCGTCGGTCAACCGTTGCAGACACCGCCGGACATTCCCGCGGTGATCTTCCGTTGTCCCGGCCGATTCGAGCTTGACCAGGTAAGCGGCGATGTGATCGGCCAACGGCAGCGCCTGCGCATCGGCAACGGCATCCTCCCCGGACGTCATCACGCCACTCTTGACGAGTTCCACCCGCCGCAACCAGTTCGCCATAGCTTGCCGCGCTGCGTCTTGGTCCCGGCATTCAGTCGAACGATTCACGACTTGGCGGTTTGCGTCCCGATACCGCGCCCACCAGATAGGGCCTTCTAGGAGGATTCGCGGTTGACCCTGATTCGGGCCTTTGCGCGGGGTGATGATCGGGGCTTCGTGAGTCTTTCCGCTGCGATCTTTCCAGCGGGCGAAGCGTTGCCCTTTTTTCGTGACGAGTTCGGCGCCCTTGGGCAACGGCTTGGTGACCTGTTTTCGATACAGCGTCGCCATGTTGGGATCCTTTCTTGCACGCCGCGCCACGGTGCCCCGGGTGCAAGTCCAGGGCAACCGCAGCGCGGCTAAGGACGAAAGCAACATATCGCTTTCCGGCGGGGACGGGAACCCGGCGGGGAATTTTCACGGGTTCTCGTATCCGCGCAACTGCCGATCTAGTTTCTGTAGCCGCCTGCGTGCGGATTCTTCCGCAGCATTCGTGATGTACCCCCACAACCCTTTGGTAACGACGGTGGTAAAGAAACCCACTGGGTTGGACGTCGCCTTTGCCCGCGCATGCTCGGCAGCCGCAACCCATTGCAGCTTGTCCCGTTCGGAGTCAAAGGATTGATCCTTAATCGGATCCACTTCGCAGACTTCGCGCAGCACGTCCAGCAGTTCGGCCGTATCCGCCAATACGGCTTCGCCTTTTCGACCTTTCGGAATGCGTCGCGTAAGCACCCCGCGGCTATCATTCTCGCCCCGGCAAGACACCGGGCCCGCGGTGGGCGGAGTTCCCGGAAACTCCGCCCACTCGTCAGCGGTCGGTATCCCCGGGCCCGGGTCCCGGGTTTTCTGCGCGCTCTTATAAGACCCGGGTGAATACCCGGGCCCGGGGCCCGGGGTCGGCGAGGTGGGCGGAGTTGTCGCTGAAACTCCGCCCACTCCATACACCATCGGCTCGGGTGAGGTGGGCGGAGTTCCCGGAAACTCCGCCCACTTGTCAGCCGGCGGCGAGTCGATCGTCAATCGCGCCGGCACC
>JAPLNJ010000503.1 GCA_026692885.1 Planctomycetota bacterium
CAAAACGCTAGCAGGGTGGCTGGTGGCTGAGCCTAGGCGAAGCCCCAGCAACAGTGGACTGGGGCTTCGCTTAGGCTCAGCCGCCAGCCACCCGGACCGTGGCCAGCACGGACAGCAGTGCGCAACCTTACGATCAAGGCCTACTGCCGCCATGCGAATCTCCCCCACGCTACTGTCGCCCGCGGCGCTGCGGGCGGTTGTGGAGGAATTCGTCACCCGCGACGGCACGGACCATTCTTTGGTCGAACGGCGCATCGAGATGGTGCTGCGTCAACTCGACGCTGGCCATGTCGAACTGCATTTCGACAGCACGACCGAGACCTGCAACATCCTACCGGTGGAGGAGAATCCGCCTGCAGGCGATGGGGATCAGTAGCGGTGCCAGCGGACCGTTGCTGATCACCGCGCTGAGTGGCCGCCTTCGGAGCCAGTCGAAGCCGAGGTCTCGTCTTTCCCCTCGTGATCGCAGTTGCTGGCCGCTCAGACGCGTCGTCTCGGGCGAGCAAGTCGTTTCGAATCTCCCCTACGGGACTAAGCGGCTGCGGTTGATAGTGCTTGCTCACGCCTCCTCCATAGCCTTGAACGCTGCCTGGGCGGGGTCGTTGTAGAAGTCGACTCGGACCTTGTCGAGCAACTCTGGCGGGATAGCGCCGAGATCGGCGGCGTTCACGGTGGGGATCAACCCAACGTCCTGTCCGCTGCGGGGACCAATCGCTCGAACGTCGGGATAAAGTGGATGTTGCTCTGCCAGTTTTTCAGCAGTCCCAACGCACGGCGTCGTGCCAGCCCTGGCGGGATGATCTTGTCGTTTTCCCGTGGCGGGTCCTGCGGGCATCCTTCGGCGGCCTCGGTCGCCAGCAGTCGAGCCGTCGCCGCAAGTCGCCACAGATCCTCGGCCTTGCCTGTCGGGTCCGGCAGACCGAGATCCTTGACCGCACGGTTCGCGAAGAAATCGAATCGCCCGTCAGTACGCAGCCGCTCGAACTCACCGGTTTCTCCCGCCAACACCTGCAGCATGCGGGCCTCGTCGATCAACTCGCCCCGCGCATTTCCTGGCGTCAATTCCGTCCACGCGTCCTTTGGCTGGTCAAACCATTCCCGGGCATAAGCCGACAGTTCACACGCCAAGTCGACTTCGTGTTCGCGGGGGATGTAGACGCCGAACTCGCGGATGGCCTCCAGCAGGGTCCTTTCCCAGACAGCTTCTGCTTCCAGCTCAAACGGCTTGAACCAGGTGATGTCCTCCCGTTTGCACGGGAGCCAGACGACACGTGGCGCCCGCGGTGCCCGGCAGAACCGATCGCGCACGATCAGCTCGTGCTGTGCCGGGTCGGCCCACAAATCGAAACCACCCGTTTTTGCAGCCGTGCGCAGCAGGTCCAGCCACTGGCTATCGGGGTCCAGCCACAGCAGCAGCGGCGGTGGGACCGTGTTGCGGTCCAACACGTCGCGGATCTCGCGGACCAGCCAGGAACGCAGGTTCTGATCGTCCATAAGATAATCACTTGACTGCCGGTTCTCGATCGGGGGCCACGACCCGCAACGCATGCTCTGCTTCCACCTGCTGCAGGTAGTCACACAGCTTCGCCACATCGTTGCCGAAACGGCGAGACAGCTCGCGTCGAACTTTCCTCACATCTTCGATCAACGGGTCGATGGCTTGTTCAGGGAAATCATCGCCCGCAGACGGTCGCACCATCCCTGGATGTCAGCCGATCACGCGCGAGTCGCCTCTCCTCCGGCAGGCATCGCCAACCCTCTTGATCGACGCCCTCCTTGATCAGCCCGAACAGAGAAATCGGGTGAACTTCCAGTTTCTGGGAAAGTTCTTCAAGAAACGTCTCGGGAGGGATGGGAATGTTAGCACCTACTGTCGGGATCACGTCATCATCATCGAGACCTTCAGACTGCTCCTCACCCGTCTCGTCGAAAGCGGCCCCAGGTCCAGCCTCAAAAAGGGTGCGTAACTGCGTCCTTTTTCGTCCATCCTGAACGCAGGTACCAAGCTTCGCTCTGGATCCGTGTTCCTGGAAGGCGCGCGCCTTTCAGTCGGGTGCCGCCTCCTTGCCATTCAACAAGCCAGTGTTGGTGACCGCACCAACGTCCATACCCAGCACCTTTCTCGTACGGAAACCATCGGCGTTTGGGAGCGGTCGCTTGCCATTCGCCTGCGTTCGCCTCCCAGAAGAATCGAGTGAATCTTGAATCGTGACCCGTACACAAGCCGGCGTGGATTTCCGCGAGATCACTGAAGCGTCGCTCCGCCAGCAGATCAAGCAGCTTGGAACTCAGCCAGTAACAAAGAGGCGTGCCCGGGATTGCCCAGAATCGCCTTTGTTGCGGACAAAATCGCGATTCCAACTGATTTCCACGAACGGCGGAGAGAAGAATCGCGGCTTGCTCCTCCGAAGGTCTGGGGGCCGTCAATCGACATGCCCAGATTCGGTGCCGATCGTCTGGTGCCGTGCAACGAATAATGAAAAGAACGGGTGCGACGGCTGCATTGCCAATTTCGGAGAAAGCGTATCTGCCCAAGTGAGCTAAACACTCAACCGAAGCATCCACGAGGACTCCGATGAACTGACCGCGCCGTTCCTCATTCAATCCCTCTGACCTAAGCTCCGTGA
>JAPLNJ010000504.1 GCA_026692885.1 Planctomycetota bacterium
CAGCGCCGTCGTCCCGTGTAGAGCACCACCGGCAGCACCGGCAGCAACCGCAGGCGGGCCGGCGAGCGGTGCGTTTTCGACCACTGGCGCACCTGATATCTGAAAATCTGCAGTTGTGAGTCCGCCAGACGCAACGGCATCAGCCGGTCAGGCTCCGATTGGTGCTCGATCAGGACGTAAATCAGCAGTTTCTTTCCCGCTCCTTTTAGCGGGCCGGCCAGCGGTGCCGTCAACACGATGTCGGATTCCAGGTGCCGGTAGTCCCGGCGGATGAACGTGGTCTTGATCTGTTCCATGTGGCGAAAATCGATCTCGTCGAGCCAGGGAACGTGCATCAGGCTCAGCACGTCCCGGACGTTCGCCGGATGCTCCAACAGCATTTTTGTGCCGTTCTCTTTGAACTGGCGGACCAGTTCGCGGATTCGTAGTTGCCGGCGATTTGTCATGGGGTCCGTGGTCAGTGGTCCGTGGTAGGATGGACCTCCCGGTCCGTCCGCGTCAGGTGGTCAGTGGTCAGTTGTCAAGTGCACAAAGTCCAAGAGTCGGAAAGTCGAAAAGTCGAAAAGTCGCGGAGCACGCCTGGTCGCAGGTCTGGACAGAAAAATGGGTGGCAGAAAAATGTTCCTGGGGTGGAGCTGTTCTGCCTGCATGTTTCTGCCATCAATCTTCCTGCCTGACGTTTCTGCTGGAACCTGGCCTTCGTGACGCGCTCGGCAACCGCCAGACGCTGCCCCGCTGATACATTGTCGTGATCTGCTCCTTCGATAGACTTCCGCGGCGTTGAGGCCTAATTCTGCTGCCGGCTGTCACAGACGCTCCACTGGCTGGAGCCGGGGAGCCGGCCAGCCAAGACGGTTCCGCATTCTTGTGGAACTTTTCCCCCATGTCAATCATCTGGCTGGATTTTTCCTTATGATCTTCCCCAATCGCGTAACGTCACAATTCATCGGTGCGGGGACGCGGTGGTCAGGGGGCAGTTGTCAGTTGTCAGACCCTGATCCCGGTTCCCGTGTCCGCCGCCTTCCGCCTTCGCCCGCGATCCTGGTCCGATCGTGTCTCCGTAAGATTCCCTCCGCGCCACCCGCTGGTATTCACATGTCGTCTCGCAAACCACTGATTCGTTCAGGAAGTTCGCGTTCTGACCGAGGCAAGTCCGCCACGCTCCGGGCGCGCGCGAAACGCTGCTTGCGATTCGATGTTCTCTAAGACCGCCGGTTCAGGAAGAACAGGGCAGAAACGATGGATGGCAGAATCGATGAAGACCGAGGACCACCCAGGCCACTTGTTCTGCCACCCATAATTCTGCCAGAATCTTTGGGTAGGCGTCCTCCAGCCCGGGTCCACTTGGCACTCGGTCGAAGAGTCACCCGGCCCCCCCCGGCAATTCGTTAATTTCATGTTCGACCGCTCCCGATTGGCGCCACCTTGGCACAATGCTCGGGCTGCTGGGCATACTTCTCAAAATCAGGTTCACTGCGGGCCTGCCAATGGTAGAATTGGCCGTTCAGGCAGCCAAACACAACCTGACCACCAGGAACCGCAAAATGAAAGTCGAAAGCCGATGCTTCCGGGGCATCATAATAGGCCAGGCTGCAGAATTCTAAAATGAAGCCGACACATTGGTTCAATTGTGCGCGGGAAAGCTCCGCATCAAAAGGCTGCTGATAGACGCCCTTGTCAAGGTGTTCCACCCCCGCGTGCTGACGCCGGAACCGGCATTCGAGGCCCGCCTTCCATTGGACCACCGTTAGCGAGTAAGAAATGGTTTCACCGAGATGTTCCAGTTCGATCAGCAGAGGAACTTTGAAGCCTTCCTTCCACTCGTCCTTGCACTGGCTGGTGGGGCCGAACCGACGGGCGAGAACGGCGTAGATTCGCGGCAGGTCCAGGGACCGTCCCGCCGCCGCCAATTCGCACAACAGGCGGTACATGAAGTAACCGTCCTCAAAAATTGGCAGGGAGGCGTTCTGCCATCGCGGGTAGTCTTTTTCAGCCAGACGCCAGAGAACGGCCTGCTTGGTCCTGAGCGGCAGCAGCAGGGGCCGGATGCCGTGGTCAGCACAATCAGGACAAGGCCGGGGCAGTGCGGGTCGAATGTCACTCAGGGTGAATCCCTGGACGCGGGGGGCTCGATACTCAGCAAGTATCTGGGAAAATTCATCGGGGGTGCAGCGATGTTCGCCGGGCACTAGGGTGTGTTGGTATTGGCACATGCTGGTCAGGCGGTACGATTGTGGGCGAACAAGGGCACATTCTACTTTTGTCGGGCGGCGGCACCCCACCTTGGTCCGCCGACACGCTTCCGGCCGCATTGTTACGTCGCGTGCTACTCAGGGGAATTGGCTTCCAGCCAGGCCTGGAGATCCTGCCGCGAGCGGAAGTCAAGCACGGCCTCGCCCAGCGCCGCCAGGTGCTCGATCGGCAAGCGTTGGATCTGCTGCTGGAGTTCCTCGGGCAGCGGCCCCCAACGCTTGGTGAGCAGCTTCAGCAGGACCGTTGCGCCGCCTTCGGTTCGGCCTTCGGTTCGGCCTTCGGTTCGGCCTTCGGTTCGGCCTTCGGTTCGGCCTTCGGCTTTGGCGATTCGTTCCACGGATGTGACATAGGGCATTGCTAGACTCTCCTCAAGCTGATCCAGTTCTACTTTGAATCGTTCCTCGAGGTCCTCGCGCAGGTGCATCATCCAGTCGATCACCCGGAACAGTTCTCGCACCCGTTCCGCATTGTATCCCATTTCGTACAGCTTGCGCACCAGCTGCCATTTCGCCCGATAGCGGCCTTCGGGATCGCCGGCCGTGCGCAGGGCCGCGATCTGGGCCCGGGCCAACTGGACCGGAAGCGACTGGTCGTCCTGCCAGTCCGCACGCAGCCGGTCGATCAACTTGCACACGGGGAATCGTGTGCGGGTCTCGAAATCGGCCAGCTGGAACCGATCTTCGTCCGGTAGCCAGCCCTCGCGCAAGTCGGCCAACACGGCCAGGGTGACGACGCGTTCCTTGAAGATCCAGACCAGAACAGCCCGCTGTTGTAGAGCGCCAGTCGCTCGGCGAAGTCTGGTTCGTAGGAGGTCTGAATCTCCAGGTGCAGCAGAATCCATTGCTCGCCTCCGTCCCGCAGCCGCAGTTTCACCAGCAGGTCCACCGTGCGATTGCGCCGGCCGGTTTGACCGAGGATCTGGCTCAGCTCCTTGTCAGACCACACCGGCGAATGCTCCCACGCAATGGCGGCCGCGACGGCGGGAAAATATCGCTCGATGATCTGGCGCAAGTACATCCGCCCGGCCTCTTTCCAGGCCCCGTCGTAGTCGCTGTCCTGCGCGGGAGGACTCGGCAGTTGTTCGGTCATGTCAGTTGTCAGGGGCACAAAGTCCAAGAGTCGCGGAGTCGTAGGTCATCAGCGTTCCATTAGCGTTCATCAGCGGTTCTCACGTCGGGCTGGAAAGCCCAACCTACGTGGTCAGAGGCCAGTTGTCAGTCCCCAGTTGCTACGGGGATTTCCAGTTCGTCCAGCTTGCTGGCCGTCACGAGGCGGTCGAGCCAGTCGTCAAGGCGATGCACGTCGGTGGTGGACTCGACCGCATGCACGACGCCGCGGGGGACCTTGCCGAACCGCTTGCGAAGCAGGCGGACCAGCGTTTGCTGCCGGGTTTCAATCGCGGCTTCCGTTCGGCCCTCCGTTCGGCCCTCCGTTCGGCCCTCCGTTCGGCCCTCCGTTCGGCCCTCCG
>JAPLNJ010000505.1 GCA_026692885.1 Planctomycetota bacterium
CGCTCTCCGAAGGCGAAAACGTAGCTCCGCCAATTTTGAATTCTGTACGTCTGAGCCCGCCCCTCAGTGCGTCATTTCATGATCAGCGCAGGACTCAATCGGTCAGGCTTTCTAGCCTGACGGGAACCAAGGCAAGCGAACAGAAGGAGAGGAGGCCGTATGGACGAGCGTCTCAAAGCTGAGTATCCCGCCACGGAGATGACGTCGAGTAACGTCTTCGGCCCCAGCCCGGCGAGTCTGATCGAGCACTGCCTGCGGTGGGGTACGCAGATCCTGGGCTGTGCGCTGATCGTGATCGGGGTCTACTGGGCATTCCACGTATTCTCGGTCGTGCTTCAGGCGGTGCGTGATCCCAACTCGCTGCAGCCCGCGGTGACGAGCATGGCCCAATTGATTGACGCGGAGCAGCTGGTGCTCACGCTCGGCACGGAGAAAATCGCCCTCGGCAAACCATTGGCCGTCGCCGTCTTGCTGCCCTGGTATGCGATTGCCGCGTGGATTGCCTTGGCTATTCTCACCGCGGGCGGCAAACTCGTGTCCACCGTGAGCCACGAGCGCCGCGAGTTCCTGGCAGCCATGAAGGAGTTCCTGGCCACCACGCGTCCACCGGGAAGGTCACTCTAGCCTGGACGTTCTGGATTGCCAAGGCCGCAAGGGTTATGCTGCGCAGCGCTTTCGTCACGAGAAAAGCTCCGGAGACAAACGTCCATGCCAAGTCAAGGCTCCAGGTACGCCATCGTGGGCGGCGTGATCGGCCTGATCCTGGCGCTGACCGCTGCGGGACAGGGGGCGGACTCACCTGCGCCCGTGACGCAGCAGATCGGCCCGGATGCCGCCACGTCGCTGACTGAGTACTATCGGCAGATGTCCGTGCCCCAACCCTTCTTGGTTCGCACGGGTCAGGCCTGGGAGACGCATCGGCGTCAACTGCAAGACTACCTGCTGGACTGCACGGGCCTTCAGCCGCTGCCAGAACGGGTCCCGCTGGATGTGCATCAGTCCGCGTCCCTCGACCATCCCTGGTGCACGGTTCGGCGAGTCTACTATCAACTTTGGCCCGGCGTCTACTCGTCCGGCCTGCTATTCATGCCCAAGCAGTTACGCGGACGGCCGGCCCCGGCGATGCTCTGCCCGCACGGTCACTGGGATGTCGGGAATGCGCATCCCGACGTGCAGAAACGCTGCTTGAACTTTGCCCGGCTGGGCTACGTCACGTTCTCGTCGACCCAGAACCACTACGAGGATTTGACGCTCGGCGTCTCCCACCAGACCCTGATGATCTGGAACAACATGCGGGCCTTGGATTATCTGGAATCGTTACCGGAAGTGGATCAGCTCCGCATCGGCGCGGCGGGCGAGTCGGGTGGTGGACTGCAAACGCAGATGCTCGTGGCGCTCGATGCCCGCGTGAAAGCGGCGACGATCGTCGGCCTGACCTGTGATTTCCGGCAGATCATGTTTCCCGACTCCAGCCACTGCGTGTGTAACCACTTCCCCAACGTGATGCGCCGGACCGACCACCCGGAAATCAGCACGCTGGGACTGCCGGCCGCGTTGCAGTACCTGACCATGAACGACTGGACCCGAACCTTCGAGGCCGACAACTTCCCGACGATCCAGGAACTGTATGCGGCCCACGGTGTTGGTGAGCGAGTCTTCGGCAAGTACTTCAACACCGGCCACGACTACGACCGGACCAAACGCGAGTACACGTACTGGTGGATGGAGCGTTGGCTCAGCGCCCGAGCGGCGCAAGCTGAGGTTCCTGCCGCCGCGGGCACACTAAACGGCTCCGCGGGAGCGTCGCCCTCCCGCGCCGGAGAAACATCCTCGCCCGAACCCGAGACGACCACGTTCCCAATCGAGACGCTGCAGAAGCTATCGGCCGAGGTGCCAGGCAACAAGGGATTCGCGGAGATCAGCCGGATCTATCGAGCTGCCCGTGGCTATCAGACGCCTCCGATCACGACGGCGGCCGAGTGGCAGGCGTACCAGACCCGATTGCTGGCCGCGTTGCAGCAACTGCTCGGCGAACGGGCCGTGCTGCCCCGTCAGTCGGTGGCCGTCGCGGAGCAGCGCCCAATCCAGGTCGCGCCGGTCCCGGGCGCGCCGGTCCTGGGCGCTCCTGTCCCGGACGATACGATCGTGGAACGCGTGGGATTTCCCAGCGAAGGCCCGATCATCGTCCCAACGATGCTCCTCCGCCCCGCCGCTGCCGCCGGAAGGCTACCGGTGGTCATCGTCCTGGCCGCGGGTGGACAGGAAGCGTTGCTGACGGAGACCGGGGACGAGTCGCCGCGTGCCCTGGCACGTCAAGGAGCGCTGGTCGTGCTGCCTGACGTGCGGACGTTCGGCCAGTTATTTTCGACGGGTACCAAAAGCGTGGCGGCTCAGCGGAATGCTTGGGAGCGGAACGGCATTGTCTGGGGCCGCCCGGTTCCCGGCCTGACGGCGACCGACCTGCGCGCCGTGCTCGACGGCGTATTGGCGCGCGCCGACGCGGACCCATCTCGCGTAAGCTTGGTCGCTCGGCGATCCGGCGATCTCGCGATCGGTGCGTTGTTCGCGGTGGGTCTCGACCCGCGTTTCACATCGGCCGACTTGGATTTCGCTGGTGCTTGCTTCGAGAAACGCAACTTGCCGCTGGTCTCCGGTGTGCTGCAGCACGGTGATGTCCTGCAGTGGGCCGCCCTGGCCGCGAATCGCAAACTCACGCTCCGCCACGTTCCGCCCGAGGCAGGCTCACCGACTTGGCTGAAGCAAGTCTTCGCCGCCGCCGGCAACCCTGGCGGCCTTGAAATCTTTTGAGTGGCGAGCAGAAGCCGTCAGCCCAATGCCAGTTACGTTGCACTCGGACATGGTGAGCCGCAAGGCGCTAGCCGCGGGTTTTGGGCGAGAAGACGCGGCCAGCCTTCACCGGCGGCTAGCGCCGTTCCGCTCAAATTGAGTGGCGAGCGGGAGGCGTCAGCCCACTGATCCCAGATCGAAGCGGCCTCGGTGGCCACGACTGACCACTTGACCGACGCCACCGCTCAATCGCAGTTTGCTGACAGCTGCTGGTAAGGATCGGCGCATCAATAACTGTCGGGTTTTCAAAGTGGTTATCACGCTCCGCGTGATGACATGTCGTCACGGCGGAGCGTGACGACTACTATACTTGCGACACTTATTGATGTGCCGGTCCTAAGCCGCGCGGACGAAAGAAATCGAGTCCTGAAGAGGAGTCCACCAGACTGTTCTGACGTGGTAGACTGCCGGAAGTGACGGAATCGAGGTTTGCATAACGGGAGCCGTGTCATGCTACTGGAAGGAACGGTCAGAAACGGGACGATCGTGTTGGATCAGCCCCAGCAACTGCCGGAAGGGGCGCGAATCGAAGTGGTGGTGAAGGAAGAGCCGGCCGCAGGGCAACCGAAGACACTGCGAGATGTCTTGCTCCAGTCTGCCGGTTGCCTGTCCGATCTGCCGACTGATTTCGCTGAGCAGCACGAGCACTATATTCACGGAACGCCCAAGCGATGAAGACGGTCTTTGCGGATTCCTTCTACTTCCTGGCGTTATGGAACCCAGACGATCGTGGACATGCCAAGTCGCTCACATTCACCAATGGCTATCACGAAGCCATGCTCACAACGGATTGGGTTGTGGTGGAATTGACGGACGCCTTGGCTCGTCCGCCAAACCGCGAGAGGTTTCTCCGCTTGCTCCGGGTTCTTCAACAGGAAGAAGAACTCACGATCATTCCGGCCAGCCGAGCACTCCTGCAAGAATGCCTCGATCTCTACGAGAACCGCCCCGACAAGGCCTGGTCGCTGACCGATTGCATCTCCTTCGTCGTCATGTAAAGGCAGGGGATCACCGAAGCTCTGACCGGAGACAAGCATTTCGAGCAAGCCGGTTTCTTGGCGCTGCTCAAGTGAATGGGTCGGGCCTACAGAATTCAATTTTCACGGCCCCCTCGCTTTCCAAGTGGCTCGGCACATAACCGCGGAAATTGAATTCTGTAAGCCTGACCCCAGCTGTGGCGGGGTTGAACCGATGGCGACAGCAAATTCCATGGACAGTCGCGTCAGGGATCAAGCGTCGTCCCCTTCCCAGATGCTATGGCTTTGGCGGACAACGACTCCCAGAACCCCAGGCCGTCCTCGTGCCCCATTTTTCTTGCGAGAGACTCCAAGGCATTGAGCGATTGGGCAAGCCCAGTTTCCTTGGCAATCTGAAACGCCGTGAGCCAGGAGGACATGGCTGCTTCGGTGTCCTGTTTCGTCCGTTGAATGTGTCCGAGGTTGAACAGGGTAGCGCACATGCCCGACCGGCGTCAGCCTCGAGTTGAACACCTCCGGCGTCCAGAAAGAGATCGCGGAGATGAACCCGTTTCCACAGATGCTCGTGGAAATGCGACAACGGTGGATTCACGTAGTCATCGGCGGCGACGCGCACAAACCGAATCGAGTCGGCGATGGCTTTCCGGCGGCCCTGGATCTGCTGGAGCAATGCGGCTACGAACAGATCAGCCTCTATCTCGACCGTGTCCGGCAGGACGTGCCGATCGCAGTTGCCCGGGTAGCCCTAGCTGGCCGGACTGTGAGTGTCACCCCGTCGCCGCCGCCAAGTAGGTCAGGCTTTCCAGCCTGACGGGAACCAAGGCAAGCGAACAGAAAGTGAGGAGTGTCCACCGTGAGCCACGAGCGCCGCGAGTTCCTGGCAGCGATGAAGGAGTTCCTGGCCACCACGCGTCCACCAGGAAGGCCCCTCTAGTGCTTTGTCAAGCCGATCCATGCGGCGGTCTATCCGGGGTGCCCGCGGCCACGTTGGCCCGCCGCGTCAGACGATCTAACAACGGAACCCGCAAGAAAGAAAATACGTCCCAACCTGGCGTGTTCCGTTTGTGCCTGTCAAGGCCAATTGATTTGATCCCGTTTCTATTCCGCGTTTGGGTCTGGGGAAGGCTTCCCGGCGAAGGCCGGCGTGATCCGCTACTCTTCCGGCCCGAAGGGGCCAAGACAAATCAGCCCAGCGCAGCCCTGGGAAAGGGGCCGACCCCGATCATGTGCCCTGAAAGGGCACCACCCGTTCCAGGTTGCGCCCCTTCAGGGCAGGGATTTCGGGGGGGCTTCCGATCCCAGGGCTGCGCCCTGGGCTATCGAATGACGCACCTTTGGTGCGGACGGTCGGACGACCGCCAACAAGCGCCGCCGACGATTGGAACCAATCATCGCCAATCACCGGCGTTCGCCGCCAACGGCGGCCAACCCGA
>JAPLNJ010000506.1 GCA_026692885.1 Planctomycetota bacterium
GTGTGGTTGCGGTACGCGGCCTTGGTTTTCAAACCTCTTGTCCACTGGGGCAAGCCCAGAGGGGATCGGAGGTTAGGCTTAAACTAGTGCCATTCGGGGCAAGCCCGAATGGGGAACCGACATGCCAAGCTGGAAAAAAATCCGAACCAGATCTCACCATGGCAAGGACTCTCTGGGATACAATTTTGCGCGGCCCAGGCCGTCCCTGACGGCCCGCTCCGGCTCGGCGGGGTGCCCACTGGGCCCCTCGCCCTCCCCTGCCATTGGCAACCCAAGACTCAATAATCTGTGAGACAACTTCCAAGGCAACCGTCAGCCGTCGAGCGTCCAACCGGGGCGATACGGGCGTCGCAACAGTTCGTTGGCCTCGGGGCTATTCTTGACGCTGCCGGCGGCGGGGTCGTAGTCCAGCTTCTTCCCGACGCGGTAGGCAATCAAACCTAGCAGCAACTGCTCGATCATGTTGCCACTGTACTCGAAGTCGCAGGCCGTCTTGAGGCTGGTGTCCTTACAGGCGTCGAGCCACTGTTTCTGGAAGTGGCCCAACGGCGGCAGGACTTTGTCTGGCGTGCGCGGTTGGTAGTAGGTCAAGTCGGCGTTATCGCCGAACGGCAGCAGCAGTCGCGAACCGAAGTCGGCGATGACATAACCCTTCGAGCCTTTGAACATCGCGCCGTGGTCGATCTTCTTCAGATCGACGTAGGGCTTTGGCGACGGCGGCATGGCCCCGCCCTGATACCAGCTGATGCGGATCGGTCCGCGCCAGTCATTGGCCGGGTGCTCGAAGTGCGACTCGCATTCCACCGGCGTGACGCCGGGATTGAACGTCTCGCCCTTGGCTTCCGCCGAGGTCGGCAACTTGGCGTCGACGGCGTTCCACACCAGGTCCATCGTGTGGCTGCCCATGTCGCCGATCTGGCCGGCGCCGAAGTCCCAAAACATGTTCCACGACAGGCAGTTCATACCCGCCCCGCCGGAGAAGTAACCGGGGTTGTAAGGATGCTCCGGCGACGGTCCGAGCCAGAGATCGAAGTGGAAACCTTCGGGCGGCTGGCCTTGCGCCGGCAGGTAGCCGGCGCGGCGGATCTGCCGGTCACCCCAGGCGTAGGCGGCCGTCAGTTCGCCGATGGCGCCGTCGCGGATCAGTTCGCGCACGCGGTTGAAATTTTGCATCGCGTGCCGCTGCATGCCGACCTGCGTGGCCAGCTTGTCTTTTTTCTTCAGCCAGTTCGCTCGCACGACGCGCGCTTCCTCGACGCCAATCGCCAGTGGCTTCTCCATATAGACGTGCAAGTCGCGGTTGAGTGCCCAGTTGGCAATGAATGCGTGGGTATGATCGGCCGTGCAGCAAACCACGGCGTCGATGTCTTTTTGATCGAGGCACTTGCGCCAGTCGACGTAGGTCTGGGCCTTGGGAAATCGTTTCAGGGCGTCCGCAAACCGCTTCTCGTTCACGTCGCACAGCGCGACCACGTTCTGTTCCGCCAGCATATCGTAATGGGCCAGGCCTCGGCCCCAAATGCCGATCAGCGCGATGTTCAGCTTGTTGCCGGGGGCGTTCTTACCCGCACGCGCGCCGCTCGGCAGGATGAGTAATCCGGTTCCGGCGGCGGTGGTCTTCAGGAATTGGCGACGATGCATGGTTGATTCTCCGGTGTCCTCGCAGTTCCCCTTCGCACGCTACTCGGATACGCTCCGAATAGCAAAAGTACCCGATGTTAGCAACGGGGAATGTGTCTGTCCAGTTGGGCCTTGATCGGAACTGTCGGAACCTTGCGAAAGACTTGGAGCAGGGTGGCTGGTGGCTGAGCCTAAGCGAAGCCCCAGACCACTGTTGCTGGGGCTTCGCTTAGGCTCAGCCACCAGCCACACACATTCTTGCCAGCCATGACAGCAGTTCGCAGCCTTAC
>JAPLNJ010000507.1 GCA_026692885.1 Planctomycetota bacterium
TTGACTCCCGACTCCCCATGATAGCGCGGGCCCCCACAACCCTCTCCCCGGAGTACCGGGGCGAGGGAGTTGTTTTTCGGCCGTGACTTATGATCAAGGCCCGCGTCAGAGTAGCCGGGGCGGGAGTTGTTGTCGGCGGCGGTTGATCTCGTCGAAGATCTGCTCCGCGGACGGTCGGGCTTCAACGGGCAGATTGAGCAGATGCCGCCGGTCGCCCAATGCGTGCGCACGGACGGCGGCGAACCAGGGGAGCAGGGTGACGTCCGCGCCGGACTGTTCCAGCAGTGCCACGAGCCCTTCGCCGAACCCCAGATGCAGCAGCACGGCCGAAGCACGGAACCAGTCGTCCCGACTATCTGGCGGCAGCCGATCGTTGATCAGGGACCATTCCAAGACCCACTGTGAGTTCCCGATTGATTCAAGATTGACTCAATTCATTTTTGAATCAGGTGCCGATTCGTCAAACCCATGCTCATGGACTCCATCCATCATCGACAAGGAGGGTGTTGTCCGACACGTGTTCATCGCTCAATTCTCGGCAGATCGGCACGTTTCCGACGCTCTCGCTGTGGTTTGACAACTCGCCCAGAGTTGAACGCTCGCTGAGCCCGATGGCTTCGAAGGAGTGGAGCATGAGAATCGCAGTCATTAGTTCCGGCATCAGCGGCCTGCTCGCGGCTCGGCTGCTCAGCAGCACCTCGCCGACCGCTGCGACGTCGAGGCCGTGGTACGGCAGCAAGTGATAGGCTCATTTGTGATACCGAGCCAACGCATCTGCCTTGACCTGCTCCCAGGGCACGACATCTTGTGGGTGCCTCTCGTGCTCCGCCACCCGACGTTCTAGTTCGTCCCGTTGCGCATCGCTGAGGTGCGCACGTCGTGGTTCGACGGCGATGCTATCCCAAATCTCATGTACGAGTGCGAGTCGATCCTCCACGCTGAGGCGATCGATCCCCAGAGCCTTCATCGTCGATGTCATCGGATCTCCCTCTAAACTGTTCGGCGTGCTTTCGTCCCTGAGATATCACAAGGTCATCCAAGGGAGTAGAAGACGGTGTTGATGCTCATGCCGTTCAGGAGCCGTTCGCCAGTCCCCGGGCCAGCCGGAGGCATTCATTAAGTGCCAAAGTGAGTTCTGGCAACTGGAAGGACCGTTGGATACCAGGTATGCTGGTCCGCCGATTTGGGCCGGAACTTTCGTTACACGCTGGCTGTCCAGGAGACTGCATGATGTGGGCCATCGATCTACCGCACTGGTGGGAATTCGTCGTGCGCGCCGTTGTCGTGTACGTTTTCCTGCTGGTGCTGCTGCGACTGACCGGCAAGCGGCAAGTCGGACAGTTGGCTCCGTTTGACTTGGTGCTGCTGCTGGTCCTCAGCAATGCCGTGCAGAACTCGATGAACGGCGGCGACAACAGCATCACGGGCGGCATGATCCTGGCTACCACGTTGGTCCTGCTGAACTTCGGCGTCGGCTGGCTCACCTATCGCAGCAAAGGTCTGGAGGCTCTGATCGAAGGCCGGCCGGTCATCGTCGTTCACGATGGGAAGATCGACCACCGAGCCCTGCGGACGGTGCAGATGACCAAGCACGAACTGGAAGCAGCGCTCCGAGCCCAAGGCTGCGCCGGGCCCGAAGAGGTGCGATTTGCCGTGCTGGAGAACAACGGTCACGTCACGGTGATCCCGATGCGCAATACGCACGGCAGCTGATGGCGTCGACCCCGTCGAAATGCGCAACTTCCAAGACCCCGGTGTGCCCCGGCGCCGATCCAGACGAATGTGCAAACCCCGCCAGCGGCCGGTCGGGTAAGCTAGTTCTCGAACCGATTCTCTTGCTTTGCGGGAGGGGCGGGCTAGGTTACCTAGAGGCCCGGTCGCAGTTGCTGACATGGCTGTCATCCGTCGACTCCACAGCTGCGGTTTGCAGCCTTGATCGGAACGTTGTGAAAAACGCTAGCAGCGGATCCCCGTAACCCGAAGCGTCAGCGAGGAAACGCCGCTTTTCCTCGCTGACGCTTCGAGTTACGGTACAACAGCGGTCCGATCGAGGCTGCGGTTTGCTCTTCCCCGGATGCCAATGGTTGGCTAGACTTACCCCCCCGCGGCGGAACTTCCCCCCCGCAGCGGACCTCAAATAATTGGCGGGAATCAATTGGCGGGACGTCAGGAGGCGGGTACCATGTCCATCTGCAATTCAACTTACGATGGGAGAGATTGCGCTATCATGGCCTCCGAATCAGCAGCAGCTCCGTCTTGGGACAGCAACCTGCATACCGTCTTGGTCGTCGATGACTCGTCGACCGATCGGTGTCTCGTCGGGGCCTTGCTGCGGGAGATTCCCAACCTGCGAGTCGAATTCGCCACGAACGGACGCGAAGCTTTACAACGCATCCGCCGCCGCCCCCCAGACCTCGTGATCACGGATCTGGTGATGCCCGATGTCGACGGTCTGGAACTGGTGTCTCAGGTAGGTCAGCAGTATCCGCTGCTCCCGGTGATTCTGATGACCAGCAGTGGCAGCGAGGACCTGGCGTCCCGCGCTGTGAAGTCCGGCGCCCGCGGCTATGTCCCCAAAACGGCTCTCTCGCGGGTGCTGCCGGGAACCGTCGAACGACTGCTGACGTTGGCCCACGAAAAACGTGAACAGCGGCGTCTGTTGGAGTCGATCACCGCCACCGAACTGACGTTGGTGCTGAAGGACAACGACACGTCGCTGATCGAACACCTGATCGACTTCGTCGGCATTTGCCTGCGTAACGCCGGACTTTGTACCGAAGGTGGCGAAACCCTGGTGTGTCTGGCCTTGGAGGAGGCGCTGCAGAACGCGTTTCTGCACGGCAACCTGGAAATCGGTTCCGCGCTGCGCGACTCCAGCGGCGACCAAGAATTCGCGGAACTGGTCGAAACACGCCGCACTTGCTCGCCTTATCGGGACCGCCGGGTCTCCGCCACCATCAGCGTGTCACCGCGCGCGGCCAAGTTCGTCGTACGGGACGAAGGCCCTGGCTTCGATCCTTCGCAGGTGCCTGATCCCACGGCTCCGGAACATCTGGAAAAGCTGTGCGGTCGAGGTCTGCTCCTGATGCGATCGTTTATGGACGAGGTGACGTTCAACACGAAGGGCAACGAAGTCACCCTGATCAAATATCTCGGGCCGCGGCCCAGTTCCGCCGAATGACGGCCGGGGGGCGATGCTGGCACCAAACGGTATTGCTTTTCGCGAATCCAATGCCAGGCCAGGCTCTTCTTCTACGTCATGGCCAGCCGCTCGCGCACTGACAGCGGTTGGCCGACCTCGTCCACCACTTTCACGGAGCCACGAATCAGTCGCGTGTGCCACCGCACGGCCTGCGGGAACTCAGGTACTCACTCAGGCTCACCGGCAGAAACCCCTTATCCGAAGCCCGCCGGAGGGGTTCCCATGCGACCGCAGCTTTCCGATCGGGCTGCAAACTCCACGGGACTGAGCCAGCCGTCCCAACCACGCGCCGCAGGGCGGTGGCGATCGCCGCGTCGCTCGGCTTCGATCGGCGTTGCTGGTTCCGGTGTGTCCGCAGGCACGGGCTTTCACTTTTGGTCGACCGGCTCGGAATATGTTGCACATTGACGGACTGGTACTGGAAGTAGGCTTCCTCGCCGAGACGGGCTTGTAACCGAAAAACTTCCAAAATTGTGTCTGGTCGGATTGAATGCCTCGTCCCAGCGTTTCGCCGGACGTGGTAAACTGGCGCTATTGAAGAGCCCCAACAGCGTTGGAGATTTCGAGCATGAATGAGACTGCCATCCTGCGAGCGAAGGTCCCTGCTCGCCGCCTACAACGGGCTGAGAAAATCCTTCAGAAACTGGGCCTCACGCCAACCGACGCGGTAAACATGCTGCTGGCCCAAATCGAAATTCGACAAGGGTTGCCGTTCGAGGTCAGCGTCCAACCAAAGTCGCTCCTCACTGCGGACGAACAGGCGGCGGCCTGGACGGAGACCTACGGTGCCTATTGAGCCTCCGGTTGACATCCACGCCACGGACGATGGCTTGTCCACGCAGGCCATGATGCGGCTCGCCGAAACGGCTGGAGCGTTCGATTTTTGGCATGCGCCGGGCGAAGACGTCTACTCTGTGGAAGATGGTGAGCCAATCCGTGCACCCAGTGTCGGTCGCGGCGTGCGGCTTCCGCCGTCAAGCTCTCCGCCCGACCCGCGGTTCGCTTGAACCAGCGACCAAAGTTAAGCACCGTGTCCACCCACGTCTCGGCCGACAGCTGCAGCCGCGCCAAAATCGGTGCCAGTTCACCCGGAATTTGGCCCCGCTTGTCCGGCCGTGATTGGCGCCCCGTCCAGTCCAACGGACGCAGGTACTCACTCAGGCTCACCGGCAGAAACCCCTTGTCCGAAGCCCGCTGGCCGGGTTCTGTGGCGACCGCAACTTTCCGATCGGGCTGCACCGCATGAACCACGACAGGCTCAACAGCCGCCGCCGACGTTGGGCCAACTGTTCCTCGTCGGCCGTCAGCATCTGCAAGTTGGCCGCGGTCGGCTCCTGCGGCTGACCGTCGGCATCTTTGCGTGCCGGGAACAGGAACCACCAGCGGCGCGCGACTTCCTGGTCAGACCACTCGTGGACCACATCGGGCCGATTGCGGAGCACGACGTGCGCGCGACCGATTCGGTGGCCGTCTTCGTCGCGGGTGACGCCGGCACGCGGCGTTCTCGCGACTCTGCGGCATAACTGAACTCCTTCGGTTTGGCGACTTGGCGGACTTTGAGGGCCAACTTGATGCCGGCTCCTGGCTTCGCTGAGTTCCGGCCTGCGTTCCCCGTGGGTTCCCCTCGGCCACTGGCTTGTCGCTTCCGCGACAGGTATGCTGATCGACTTCACCGCGTGATCAAGTCGAATTTGAAGGGGCTGGGATATGGCTCGTAAGAAAGCGGCGAAACCGAAGACATCAAAGACCGCGATCGCCCCGCGACGGTCGCTGGACCAACTCGCAATTCCCATCGGCTACGGCGAATTGTTGGACGAGATCAAGGGCCGCATTCGTTCGGCTCAGATCAAGGCTGTGTTGGCGGTGAATTCCGAGCTGCTCGTTCTCTACTGGAGCATCGGTCGCGACATCGTTCAGCGCCAGCATCGCGAAGGCTGGGGCGCAAAGGTGATCGACCGATTGGCTGCCGACTTACGTTCGGAGTTTCCCGAGATGAGTGGACTCTCGCGAACCAACGTTTATCGCATGCGGGCCTTCTATCTGGCGTATGAGTCGGACGGTGAGATTGTCCCGCAGGCTGCGGGACAATTACGGCGTGCGAAGCGGCAGTCATCGAGCACCGAAATTCTCGCGCAGCCTGCGCGGGAATTGAATTCACCAATTTGGCCACCGGCGGTGGCCAAGATTCCGTGGTTCCACAACGTCACCGACTTGAAAATGCGCTCGTCCGAGCCGGAGCACGCGGGCCAGATGAGCTTCTACCTGTCGGCGGTGGACGAGCTGCTGCGAGACCCGGTGGTGGATCAACCGACCCTCGGCCTGATCCTCTGCCGCGACAAGAACCGGCTGATCGCCGAATACGCCCTGCGCGACATCCACAAACCGATCGGCGTCGCCGGTTGGGAAACCAAGCTCGTCGAGTCGCTGCCCAAAGGCCTGCGCGGCAGCCTGCCGACGATCGAGGAACTCGAAGCCGAACTGTCCCGCGAGCCAGCGCCGGTGCAGCCACCGAAACGCCGGAGACGCACCGATGCTTGAACAACTCGACAACCGAAATCACTGCGTGGTCCGCGTGCTGGTCGAGAGGCTCGCGCCGTACCAGGGGCGAGTCTACGATCCGTGCTGCGGCTCGGCCGGCATGTTCGTGCAGAGCCATAAATTCGTCGAAGAGCATGGCGGGCGCAGATGTTTGGCTGCAACCTCGCGCTGCGTCACTGGATCCTTCGCAAAGCTGGATGGTTGGAGAAGCCAGAACAGTTCTAGTACTGCCGCTCCGATGCCGACTTCCAGCCCCCTTTTGCCTTTGACAAAAGCCGCGCAGTCCGCGGAAATCACTCGTTAACCAAAAGAACTGAACGAGAAAGAAGACGTCATGTCTCCTTTGCCCGACAACACGAACTACGAGTACGACGTGTTCTTGAGTTACGCATGCGCAGAGAACGAGATTCCAGCAGGTGCCATGAAAGGTTGGGTGACGGTTTTCTTTGAGACGCTCAAGGCAGAACTCGGGAAGTCTGCATTGGGAAAGCGGATCGGCATTCGAGTCTGGTGGGACCAAACAGAAATTGATGGTTCGAAGCCTCTGCGACATCAGATCTTAGGCACACTGCCCAAGACTCGCTTGCTTGTCGTCTTATTGTCCCAGTCGTATCTGGAATCGGATTGGTGCCGCGATGAACGACAAGCGTTTATCTCCGCGATGAAAGACAGACCATTGGGAGACCAGCGAATCTTCCTACTCGATCTTGGCAATGTCGAGGAGAAGAGCCGCCCAGCAGAATTTCGAAACCTGGGCCTGAAAGGATTTCCATTTTACACATCAGACAAGCTGAAATTCGGCCATCCGGTCCCCAATGCGACATGGAACGAGCACCTACCGTTCTTCAAAGACTTGACGAAACTCGCCGAGAAAATCGCCGCTCGACTCGGTGAACTCGGCATACATGTGCCCCTTGCCAACCAGCGACCTGACGCGAAACCGGTTGCCACGGTTTACCTTGCTCAGACGACTGATGACCTCGATGATGAGCGAGAGGAACTAGCCAAAGATCTTGCTCAGCATGGTTTCCGAATACTCCCGGATGACGCGCTGCCGCTGGAGCAAGAAGGTTGTCGGCGAAAAATCTATCAATGTTTAGATGACAATCCAGCGGTGTTTGTGCAACTGATTGGTCCTCATGCTGGGAGAAGGTTTAAAAGCAGCGATGAGACCGTCGTAACGCTCCAATATCTCTGTGCCATCGAACGCTCGCCAAAGATCCCGATTCTGCAATGGCATGACAAAGTTGTCAGCATTGACGGCATTCAACACGACCGCCTCAAGGCGTTGTTGTCCAATCCAGACGTTCGCACGGAACCACTTGAAGCTTTCAAAGCGGAAGTTCGTAACAAAGCGACGCCGCCGAAACCTAGGCAGGCGTTGCTTCAACACGGAGTGCAACACGCCGACTCGCAACCTAGAAAGTTGCCACCGGCCGTGTTTGTCCAAAGCGACTCCGTTGATCTGGCGGCCGCCGAGCAACTGTCAAAGCTGCTCACGCAACATCTGCACTTTCGCAGTGGGTGGTCCAAGAGCAGTGATGATCCTGATGAGCAGTCTGCTTATCGCGATATGCAACAGGAGTGGCTGGAAGACTGCGATGCCATCGTGCTCCTGCATGGAATCGCTAAAGCCGTCAAAATTGAGCAGTTGATTCATCGTCTGTGGAAATTGGAGCAGAAACGCGACAAGCCACTAAGGCTGAAGATGCTCTACGTTGGACCGCCCAAAGACAAGATGCACGCAAGCGTGGGTGATCCGAACTTTGTTGAGATTGACTGCAGCCAGGACTCGGAATTGAACCTAGCCAAGCTCCAACTCGTCCTCGCGACGCTTTGGCAGGAGGATGCATCGTGAAGGACACGACGTCCATATTAACGACACTCCATTACCCCTATCCCGGCATTCGTCCGTTTCGCCGTGACGAGGCGTATCTGTTCTTCGGACGCGACGAACAGACCAAGTCGCTGTTGTTCCGGCTACATCGCGGTCATTTCCTAGCAGTAGTTGGAGCGTCGGGAAGCGGCAAATCGTCTTTGGTAAAGGCAGGCCTGATTCCCGAAATTGAAGCCGGTGGCTTGGGCACCGCCGGATCGGATTGGCATATCGCCGATTTACGACCGGGCAATTCGCCCTTGCTGAACCTTGCCCGGGGGCTCATCCATAGCGGCTTTTTGGGAGACGATTGGCCGGATGATGATATTTCCCTCGGACTGCTGCTGTCGCGGTTGCAAGTCGGGCCTCGGGCGCTCATCGAAGTGTTGCACTCGGTCGCAATTCCCTCGCTTACAAACCTGCTGATCTTGGCCGACCAGTTCGAAGAAATCTTCCGCTTCTATA
Organism: Planctomycetota bacterium; assembly: GCA_026692885.1. The sequence continues at coordinate 8,082 of JAPLNJ010000507.1, forward strand.
CCGAACAGACGGCGAATGAAGCACTCAAATTCGTGAATTTACTCATGGCCACTGCCAAGGACCGAAACGTTCCGGTCTACGTCGTCATCACAATGCGTTCGGATTATTTGGGTGAATGTGCGATGTTCCCCGGCCTGCCCGAATTGCTCAACGACACACAATTCCTCTGCCCTCGCCTGACGCGAGACCAGATGACCGAGGCCATCGAACTTCCCGCGAAACTCTTTAGGAAAACGGTGGAGCCCGGGCTTGCAAGTCTTATGATCAACGACGTCGGAGTCAATGCCGACCAACTCCCCTTGATTCAACATTGCTTGGCAAGGATGTGGGAGAAGGCCGCTGAATTTCCCAGAGTGCCGACATTCAGTGAAAGCCCGCCCCAATTCCACCCGCAACCGCTGACATTGAACCGATACCGACGTGAGCGGCTTGAGAAAAGTGGAGAAGAAGCCAAGGATCCAGCTGTATTCGTTGCTTTGTCACATCACGCCGACGAACTTCTCGATGAATTTCAGGATCCAGAATTGCTTCGTGTCGTTGAGCGAGTGTTTCGTGCCTTAGCAAGTCGAGGTCCGAGCGGCCAAATGGTCCGGCGTTCCGTCACGATCCGTCAACTTGCCCTAGAGTTGTCCCGAACGGCTGAATCTGACGAAGTGGACCGGATTGAGTCTCAAGTGATCATGGTCGTCAATGCATTCCGCGCTGACGGTCACAACTTTCTCATTCCGTCAGTATACGATTCGCCGACGCTTACGTCGGACACACTGGCTGACATCAGCCATGAATCGCTACTTCGGCAGTGGGTCACACTGAAGAAGTGGGTCGAGGAGGAATCTCGATCTGCTGCAATGTTTCGACGGCTTGCGGATACCGCGCGGCGATGGCAACTCGATGAAGCTGAGCTTCTCCGTGGACGCGAATTGACTGCCATTCGAACCTGGCAAAAGAAAGAGCTTCCCAACAAGGCTTGGGCGAGTCGTTACGACGACGACTTCGATTTAGCATTCGAGTTCTTGGCGAAGAGTATTGAGGCAAGCCGAGACATAGACGTCCAAGAGAAAGTACAGCAGGAGGAAGTCCAGGAAGCTCAAACGGAAGCCGTTTTTGACGTTTTCCTGTCACACAATAGTGCTGACAAACCAGCCGTTGAGTATCTCGCCGACAGATTGGTTAAAGACCAAGGCTTACGCGTTTGGTTTGACAAATGGAATCTCGTTCCTGGTGCGCAGTGGCAAGTGGAAATCGAATCTGCAATCGAACAATCCGCGACCACCGCCGTTTTTATTGGGCCGAGTGGTTCGGGAGCGTGGTCCAATGAGGAGTTCTCGCTAGCGCTTCGCCGCGCCGTACGCTCACGAGACGGGTTTCGCATTGTCCCCGTCCTTCTTCCCGGAGCTAACGCTGAGTCCGTCCCCGATTTTCTGCAACTTTATACGTGGGTCGATTTTGGACAGGGCCTCGATAATCCTGAGGCATTTAACCGGTTGGTCGCTGGCATTCGTGGAGAAGCTTCCACATCGGAAGCGACTGAGCTACCAGACGAGCCCGCCCCATACCGCGGCCTAGCCGCTTTTGAGCCAAAGCATGCGGAAATCTTTTTTGGACGTGATGCAGAAACTGCGATGCTTGTGCGAGACTTGATTCGCAATCATTTCGTAGCGGTAATTGGACCATCTGGTTGCGGCAAATCATCTCTCGTCAAAGCCGGGATCTGGACACAAGCGGCAGCCAAGCGACTCGAAAAGGAGAATCGTCCGCCCTTTTCCGAATGGAATGTTCTGACGATCAGGCCAGGCAGTAGGCCAGTGGAGTCCATGGCGATTGAGGTCGCGTCGCTGTTACAAATGCCTGAACAAGGAATTCGCCGTCTAGAACTTATACACCGGCTTGAGGAGACAATTCGACAGGAAGACAATGGACTTCAGTCGGTGATGGCGAAGGTCGTCCAAGGCGACGGTCGTCCAACGGTGATCATCGTTGACCAATTGGAGGAATTGTTTACGCACGGGAATGACTCGCCAAGCGGACCAAACGACGCCCATCGTTTTATCGGCAATCTGATTGACCTCGTTCATCCCGGCAACAAGCAAGTCCATGTCATCATTACGCTTAGGTCGGATTACTTAGCGCAATGTCTCGGGAATCGCGGCTTGGCGGGCCTTTTTCAGGATCATACGTTGCTGTTGGGACACCTCTCTCAGGAGTCTTTGCGTGAGGCTATTGTTGCTCCTGCTCAAAGAGTCGGGGCTTATTTTGAGAGAGGCTTGGTGGAGCGAATGCTTGGGGACGTGAAAGACCAACCCGGTTCCCTTTCGCCGCTTCAGTATTGCTTGCTCGAACTGTGGCGTCGGCGGAGTGGATACTGGCTAACAATTCCGGCGTACGAAGAAATAGGAGGTGTTCAAGGCGCGTTGTCCCGACGTGCAGATCGAGTTTATCAAGAACTCGATATGAAACAGCAATCCATCGCTCGCTCTGTCTTGCTAAGGCTAATTGGGATTAGTGCCGACACTAGGGATTATCGACGTCGGGTAATGCGTCCCGAACTCTACTCGGCAGACCTACCTCGCGAAGAGGTTGATAGTGTTATTTTAAGACTTTCCCACGAAGCACTAGTTCTTTGCACAGATGAATTTGTCGAGATTACAAA